>NZ_JBPVWS010000010.1:0-211652 GCF_053470365.1 Stutzerimonas tianxiuensis
CCTGAACCGCCGTATACGGAACCGTACGTACGGTGGTGTGAGAGGACGGCGGATGTGAATCCGCCTCCTACTCGATCTGTCAGGCCTTGTCGCGCTCCAATAAAGGCTTCAGGAAATGACCGGTATGTGACTGGGTCATCGAGGCGACTTGTTCAGGGGTGCCGGTTGCGATGATCTGTCCGCCCTTCGAGCCTCCTTCCGGCCCTAAATCCACGAGCCAGTCAGCGGTCTTGATGACGTCAAGGTTGTGTTCGATTACCACAACAGTATTGCCGTGGTCGCGAAGACGGTGAAGTACGTCAAGGAGTTGCTGGATATCCGCGAAGTGCAGGCCAGTGGTTGGCTCGTCGAGGATGTACAGGGTTTTGCCCGTGTCGCGCTTGGAAAGCTCTCGGGATAGCTTGACGCGCTGAGCTTCGCCGCCGGACAGCGTGGTCGCACTCTGTCCCAGCTTTATATAAGACAGCCCTACGTCCATTAGCGTTTGCAGCTTACGCGCCACCGCAGGCACGGGATCGAAGAACTCCCTGGCTTCCTCAATGGTCATGCCCAGCACTTCGGTAATGCTTTTGCCCTTGTACTTCACCTCGAGCGTTTCGCGGTTGTACCGCTTGCCTTTGCACACATCACAGGGCACATAGATGTCGGGCAGAAAATGCATTTCTACCTTGATCACGCCGTCGCCTTGGCAGGCTTCGCAGCGCCCGCCCTTCACGTTGAAGGAGAAGCGCCCGGGTCCGTAGCCCCTCGAGCGTGCTTCCGGTACGCCAGCAAACAGTTCGCGAATGGGCGTGAAGAGGCCGGTGTAGGTGGCCGGGTTAGAGCGAGGCGTCCTTCCAATCGGGCTCTGATCAATGTCCACGACCTTGTCCAGGTGCTGGAGGCCGTCGAACGAGTCGTGTGGTGCCACTTCCAGTGTTGTAGCGCCGTTCAAGGCTGTGGCGGTGATCGGGAAAAGCGTGTTGTTGATCAGCGTCGACTTACCCGAACCCGAAACGCCCGTGATGCAGGTAAGCAGGCCGACAGGGATCTCCAGATCCACATTGCGCAGATTATTGCCCCGCGCGCCCTTGAGTTTGAGCAGCTTGCCTGGATCGCGCGGTGTACGTTCGGCTGGATAGAGAATCTTTACCCGGCCAGATAAATACCCACCGGTCAGCGAAGCAGGGTTGGACATCACTTCGTCGGGCGTGCCTTCTGCGACGATTTGCCCGCCATGCACGCCGGCGCCTGGGCCAATGTCGACGACGTAGTCTGCCAGGCGTATAGCGTCCTCATCGTGCTCGACGACAATCACTGTGTTGCCTATGTCGCGGAGGTGGCGAAGGGTGCCCAGCAGGCGTTCGTTGTCTCGCTGGTGTAGGCCAATCGAAGGCTCGTCGAGGATGTACATGACGCCGACCAGGCCTGCACCGATCTGGCTCGCCAGGCGGATGCGCTGGGCTTCGCCGCCGGACAGCGTGTCAGCGCTGCGGTCCAGGGTCAGGTAGTCCAGCCCAACGTTCACCAGGAATTGCAGTCGCTCGCAGATCTCCTTGAGAATCTTGTCTGCGATTTCGCCGCGACGGCCCGGTAGCGTGAGTCCAGCGAAATATTCTGTGGCGTCGCCAATCGGCAGCCCGGTCACTGCCGGTAGCGTCTTGTCCCCGACCCAGACATGGCGAGCTTCGCGGCGCAGCCGAGTACCACGGCACTCCGGGCAGGGCTGGGTGCTGAGATACTTGGCGAGTTCTTCACGTACCGAGTTGGATTCGGTTTCGCGGTAGCGGCGTTCGAGGTTGGGGATGATGCCTTCGAAAGGGTGCGATCGCTTTACGATGTCGCCGCGGTCGTTTAGATAGCGGAAGTCGACATTTTCCTTGCCGCTGCCACGCAGAACATATTTCTGCTGCTCGGCGGGCAGAGCATCAAACGGCTCGTCGAGGCTGAACCCGTAATGCGAGGCGAGTGAGCCGAGCATCTGGAAGTAATAAACATTGCGCCGATCCCAGCCGCGGATAGCGCCTTCAGCCAGTGTTAGCTCGCCATTGACCAGGCGCTTGGCGTCGAAGAATTGTTTGACGCCAAGGCCATCACAGGTTGGACAGGCCCCGGCTGGATTGTTGAAAGAGAAGAGCTTTGGCTCCAGCTCACTGATCGAGTGTCCACAGACGGGGCAGGCGAAGCGAGCAGAGAAAATCATCTCTTCGCTGTCGTCCTCTTCTTCCATCGGCGCGACCAAGGCGATGCCGTCGGCCAGTTTCAGCGCCGTTTCGAACGATTCGGCGAGGCGCTGCTGCAGGTCGTTGCGGACCTTGAAACGGTCCACCACAACGTCGATGGAGTGCTTCTTCTGCTTGTCCAGCTTCGGCAGTTCATCGAGCTCGTAGAGTCGACCGTTGACCCGAGCGCGTACAAAACCCTGCGCGCGTAATTCATCGAATACCGCCAGATGCTCGCCCTTGCGCTCGCGGATGACCGGCGCAAGAAGCATCAGCTTGCGACCTTCAGGAAGCGCGAGGACCTGGTCGACCATCTGGCTGACCGTTTGGGCTTCCAGCGGGGCGTCATGGTCAGGGCAGCGTGGCGTGCCCGCACGTGCATAGAGCAGCCGCAGGTAGTCGTAGATCTCGGTGATGGTGCCGACGGTGGAACGTGGGTTGTGGGAGGTCGACTTCTGCTCGATGGATATGGCCGGCGAGAGCCCTTCGATGGTATCGACGTCGGGCTTTTCCATCATCGAGAGAAACTGCCGGGCATATGCCGACAGAGACTCGACGTAGCGGCGCTGGCCCTCGGCATAAAGTGTGTCGAAGGCCAGCGAGGACTTGCCCGAACCAGACAGGCCTGTGATCACGATCAGTTTGTCGCGTGGCAAGGTCAGGTCGATGTTTTTCAGGTTGTGGGTCCGAGCCCCACGAATCAGAATCTTGTCCAAAGCAGCCTCGCATGGCGGGCGAAAACCCGAAAGTATACGGCCAGGGGCGACATCGCGGCAAAGTAGCGAACCTGTGCCGAGCAGGGGATGACTGCTAGAATCGCCGCCGGTTAATTCAAGCGAGACCCCACATGCAGGATCCTTACAGCGAGCGCATGAGCGCTAGCGAAACCCGCGCAGCCTCCGGCTTAGCCTTGGTTTTCGCGTTTCGCATGCTCGGCATGTTCATGGTGCTGCCGGTGCTAGCAACCTATGGTATGGATCTGCAGGGTGCAACGCCGGCACTCATTGGTCTCGCCATTGGTGCTTATGGTTTGACCCAGGCGGTGCTGCAAATTCCGTTCGGAATCATTTCCGATCGAATTGGCCGTCTTCCGGTGATCTATTTCGGGCTGTTGATCTTTGCTGCTGGCGCTGCATTTGCCGCGACGGCCGACACCATCTGGGGAGTGATAGCCGGTCGTGTCCTGCAGGGGGCGGGTGCGATCTCGGCCGCGGTAATGGCCCTGTTGTCCGATCTGACCCGTGAGCAGCATCGCACCAAGGCAATGGCGATGATCGGCATGAGTATCGGGGTGTCGTTCGCGGTGGCGATGGTTGTCGGCCCGCTGCTGACGAGTGCATTCGGACTTTCCGGGCTGTTTTGGGTGACGGCTGGTATGGCAGCGCTAGGCATGCTGGTCGTAGCCGTACTTCCGCGCGCGCCAGCACATATCCGGCACCGGGAATCCGGAGTCGCCCGGCAGGCGCTGGGTGCAACGCTCCGCCATTCCGATCTGTTGCGGCTTGATTTCAGTATTTTCGCGCTGCATGCCGTTCTCATGGCCAGCTTCGTCGCGTTACCGCTGGCGCTGGTGAATGAAGCCGCCCTGCCCAAGGAGGAGCACTGGTGGGTGTACCTTACCGCGCTGGTAGTAGGTTTCTTCGGTATGGTGCCTTTCATTATCTATGGTGAAAAGAAGCGTCAGATGAGGCGCATCGTCCTGGGTGCGGTCGCGGTGCTGGTACTTTCCGAGTTGTTCCTCTGGTGGTTCGGCGATCGGCTCTGGTCGTTGGTCGGCGGCATGATCGTCTTCTTCATCGCTTTCAACTTGCTGGAAGCTTCATTGCCGTCACTGATCAGCAAGGTCGCCCCGGCGGGTGGCAAGGGAACGGCGATGGGGATCTATTCAACGAGTCAGTTCCTTGGTTCCGGCCTGGGCGGCGTGCTCGGCGGCTGGCTCTACCAGCTGGGTGGTCTAGGGACGGTGTTCGCAGGGTGTGCAGCGCTGTGTGCGCTCTGGTTTGTTGTGACCTGGAGCATGCGAGAGCCGCCATACGTCACGGGGCTGCGTCTGCCGCTGTCCGCCGGTGCGGCGCGTAATCCAGCACTTACGGAGCAGATGATGGCGATCCCGGGCGTATCCGACGCGGTGGTGATCGTCGAGGAGGCCGCTGCTTATGTGAAGGTGGACATGAAGGTGCTGGATCGAGCTGCGCTGGATCACCTGGTGGCCTGAAGGAAAGGCGCCAGATTTTCGGTATGTAGGTTTGGCTTTGGCCTTCGTCCGGTCGCGCCGGTTGGCCCACTTCGGGCGGTAGGGTAAGATTGCCGGTCATTGGCTGTTTCCCGCATGCGGATTCGAGCCAACCACCTTCATGTTTGAGCAAAGGAGTTACCCATGGCCAGAGGGGTGAACAAAGTCATCTTGATCGGCAATGTCGGCGGCGACCCGGAAACCCGCTACATGCCCAATGGCAATGCGGTGACCAACATCACGCTGGCCACTACCGACAGCTGGAAGGACAAGCAGACCGGCCAGCAGCAGGAGCGCACCGAGTGGCACCGCGTCGTGCTGTTCGGCAAGGTTGCCGAGATTGCTGGCGAATACCTGCGCAAGGGCTCGCAGTGCTACATCGAAGGCCGCCTGCAGACCCGTGAGTGGGAAAAGGACGGCGTTAAACGCTATACCACCGAGGTGGTTGTGGACATGGGCGGGACCATGCAGTTGCTTGGTGGCCGTGGTGGTAGCTCCGACGATGCGCCGCGTCAATCCCAGCCGCGCCCGCAGCGTGAATCCCAACCGCAGCAGCAGTCGCGCCCGCAGTCTCAGCCACAACCCGCTCAGCAGCCTGCGCCGGACTACGACAGCTTCGACGACGATATTCCGTTCTAGAGTTCACTCCATGCGAATGCGCCTGATGCTGTTGGGCGGCGGTAATGCCCTGGGTCAGGCGCTTATCCGCCTGGGTGCCGAGGAAGACATTGGCTTCCTCGCGCCGCGCCCGCCCAGTCAGGGCTGGGATGCGCCAAGTCTGACCACTTTGCTCGACGATAACCGTCCGGATATCGTGATCAACCTCGCCTATTACTTCGACTGGTTCCAGAGCGGGCGGGTCGATGAAACGGCGCTGACCAAGCAGGAGCGCGCCGTAGAGCGCCTGGCCGAGCTGGGGCAGCATCATCAGTTCGTATTGATGCAGCCGTCCAGCTACCGTGTTTTTGATGGGGCCCGAACGACTTCTTACAGCGAAAAAGACGAAGTGGCGCCGCTGGACGCGCGTAGCTGTGCCCTATGGCGTATGGAGCAGAGCGTGCGTGCGCTTTGCCCTCGGCACGTTCTTCTGCGCTTTGGCTGGTTGCTGGACGACAGTTCGGACGGCTTGCTAGGCCGTTTCCTTCAGCGTCTTGAGCAGAGCGAGGAGCTTTGTCTCGCCGATGACCGTCGTGGCAATCCTACGCCGGTGGAAGATGCGGCGCGGGTCATCCTGGCTGTGCTGAAGCAATTGGATTGTCAGGCGCCACTTTGGGGAACCTATCACTATGGTGGGCATGAGGCGTCAACCCCACTGGTGGTTGGTCAGGCGCTCCTGACCGAGGCGGCCAGTCATCGCCCGCTGGCGGTTGAAAGCCTGACCCCCATCGCTCATGCAGCTTGCTCAGATGCAGCAGACGAGCCACAGCACGGCGTGTTGGCTTGCAAGAAAATATTCAACACCTTTGGCATCAAGCCGCGTGCCTGGCGCACGGGGCTGCCGAGCTTACTGGAGCGTTATTACCGTCATGGCTGAACTGCCTGTTCTGGTTACCGGAGGGGCCGGGTTCATCGGCTCTAACCTTGTTGATGCACTTGTTGCTCGAGGCTGCGCCGTTCGGGTATTGGACAATCTGTCTACCGGCAAGCGCAGCAATTTGCCGGATGATGCGGGCGTTGAGCTGATCGTTGGCGACGTCGCGGATGCACAAACCGTATGCGATGCCGTTCGGGGATGTCGCGCCGTTGTGCATCTTGCGGCTGTGGCATCGGTACAGGCCTCGGTCGATGATCCGGTTGGCACGCATCAGAGCAATCTAGTGGGAACCCTGAATCTCTGTGAGGCGATGCGGCAAGCAGGTATACGCCGGGTTCTTTTCGCCTCGAGTGCGGCGGTATACGGTAACAACGGGGAGGGCGAGCCCATCGGTGAAGAGACGCCGAAAGCGCCGCTGACGCCCTATGCTGCAGACAAGCTGGCCAGCGAACACTATCTGGATTTCTACCGGCGTCAGCATGGACTTGAGCCGGTAGTCTTCCGTTTTTTCAATATCTATGGCCCCCGCCAGGATCCGTCTTCACCCTATTCGGGCGTGATCAGCATCTTTACCGAGCGTGCCCAGAAGGGCTTGCCTATCGCCGTTTTTGGCGACGGCGAGCAGACGCGCGACTTCGTGTATGTCGGCGATCTCGTCGAGCTTCTCATGCAGGCGCTGGAGTCGTCGGTGGTGCCGGAGGGCGCTGTGAATGTCGGACTGAACCAGGCGACCTCGCTGAACCAGCTGCTTGATGCAGTGGGTGAGGTGCTTGGCGAATTACCCGAGGTGAAATACCAGGCAGCGCGGCAGGGGGACATCCGTCATTCCCGTGCTAATAATACGAGGCTGCAGCAGCGCTATCGCTTACCAGAGCCTGCTACCGGAATGCGTGAAGGTCTGGTCAAATTGCTAGGTTTGTAGCGATTCGCGGAAACAGAAAAAGGCGCCGAATGGCGCCTTTGTTTTGTCAGAGGTTCGGCAGTGCCGATGACTTCAGAACTTGTAGCCGAGACCGACCATGTAGACCATTGGATCGACGTCAACATCGACTTTGACCTTGGCGCCGCCGAAGTTCGTTGTGCCTGTCGTATCGATGTCGATATAGCGAACCTGGGCGTTGACCATCACATTGTCGGTCAGCATGTAATCCATGCCCACTTGCGCAGCCAAGCCCCACGAGTCCTTCATGTCCAGGCCGCTGAAGCCCTTGCCCTCAGCTTCGCTGCTGAGCTTGTCATCGAAGAACCAGGTGTAGTTGATGCCAGCGCCGACGTAGGGTTGGAACGCTGACTTGCTGTCGAGCGGGTAGTACACGACGCTGAGGGTCGGTGGCAGATGCTTGAGTTCGCCCAGCTTGCCGTTCAACGATGCAAAACCGCCGGGCATGCCAGCAACACCGACGTCATGAGTGAAGGGGCTGGCGGCGAGCAGTTCGATACCGATTTTGTCGGTAACCATGTAGGCGAAGTTCAGACCCAGCTGGGTGTCGCTATCGAGCGTAGCCTTGGTGCCGGCAACGCTCGTGGAGAGGGCGCCTACCCAGATGTCACTGCTTTCCTCGTGCGGATCAACAGTAATCGCACCAGCACGCAGAAGTACATCACCAGCCTGGTAGGCCTGGGCGAAGGGGGAGGCGAGAGCTACGGCCAGCACGGACGCGGTAAACAGGGTCTTGCGCATAATGGAAACTCCATCGAGACATGGTGTGTTGCGACTGGTGGCCATGGTAGGACGTGCGGACGTGGCGACTTTGATCCAGCTCAACGAAACGCTCCGCTTTGCCCCGGCTGCGACGTAATGCCCGGGTTGCCTTCCTTTGCGGATCTAGATGATAATGTTTCTCTTTTCTGGTCTGACCTTCGTCTGCAAGGACCCATCAATGCAAGCCCTAATACCCCGACTCTTGGCGGTAGCCGTGTTGCCCTGCTGCATGCAGCTCCATGCAGCTCCGCTGGACGCTGCGCTAGAAGAGAGCCAGCAACTGGCCGCCGAAGCCAAGGCGTCGCAGGCGCGTATCGAGCAACTCGATGACGCGACGCGGCAGATGCTCACCGAATACCGCAATGCCGTTCAGCAGGCAGAGGCCCTGAAGGCCTACAACGAGCAGTTGGTCGAGCTGACCGCTGCGCAGCGCAAGGAGCTGGACGGGTTTCAGCGTCAGCTGGACAGCATCGAGCGTACCCAGGAAGCCGTTGCGCCGCAGATGGGGCGGATGATCGAAGTGCTTGAGGAGTTCATCGCGGCAGACCTTCCGTTCCTCCCCGACGAGCGCGCCGATCGCCTCGCCAGCCTGCAGGACATGCAGGCGCGCGCTGACGTCAGCCTTGCTGAGAAATATCGCCGCATCCTCGAGGCCTACCAGATCGAGAGTGACTACGGCCGGACCCTGGAAGCCTGGCGCGGCGAGCTGCCGGTCGAAGGCGGCAGTCGCAGCGTCGAATTCCTGCGTCTGGGTCGGACGATGCTTTATTACCAGACACTCGATGCACACGAGAGCGGTTGGTGGAACCCGAAGACCCGCGCCTGGGAAATACTCGATGGCAGCGCGCGTCGGCCAATCACCAAGGCGATCGCCATTGCTCGTCAACAGCAAGCCCCGACCTGGCTCGAACTGCCCATCAAGACCCTGGCCAAGGAGGCTGCGCAATGAGCCGCTTGTTGACGTTATTGCTCATCGGACTGTTGCCGGCAATGGTTCAGGCTGCCGAGCCCCTGAGCCCCGACCAGTTGCTCCAGCGTATTCGCAGCGAGCGCGCCGCGGAAGTCGACGCCATGCAAGCGCGGGAGCAGGCCTTCATTCAGAATCGCAGCGAGCACGCGCAACTGCTGGCGCGAGCCAATGCTGCGCTTGAAAAACAGAAAGCCGAAGCTGAGCGTCTGAAAACTGAATTCGATCGTCAGGAAGCCGAGTTGGCCGAGCAGGAAAAGCTGCTGGCTCAGCGCGTCGGTCATCTCGGTGAACTGTTTGGTGTGGTCAGGCAGAGCGCTGGTGACATCGCCGGGCAATGGCAGGACAGTCTGCTCAATGCCCTGTATCCGGAGCGTTTGCAGCGCCTGCGGGCGTTGGCGGAAAGCCGCACGCTGCCGTCGGCCGATGATCTGGACAGCTTCTGGATGACGCTGCTTGAGGACCTTACGGCCAGTGGTCAGGTGGAGCGTGTAGAGCTGCCGGTAGTCGGCGTCGACGGGCAGCGCAGCACCCAGCCGGTTCTGCGGGTCGGTAACTTCTCGGCATTCACCGATGATAATTTCCTGCGCTACGACAGCGACGCTCGCGAGTTGCTGACGCCGAGCCGTCAGCCTTCCGGCATGGGAACGGTCAAAGACTATATGAACAGCAGCGAGGCGTTGGCCACGCTGCCGATCGACCCGAGCCGTGGTTCGTTGCTGGCTCAGCTGCAGCGCCAGCCCCAATTGTGGGACCGTGTCCAGCAAGGTGGTCTGGTCGGCTGGGTCATTCTCGTCCTGGGTGCCATCGGCCTGATCCTTGCGGTATGGCGCATGGTCTATCTGGCTCGGGTTGGACGAGCGGTAAACCGGCAAACGCGCGAACTCAATCAGCCGCGTGACGATAATCCATTGGGCCGCATCATCGGTGTGCTGGGGCCGAAGCCCCAACTGTCAGACCTCGAGACCCTTGAGCTGAAGCTCGACGAGGCGATCCTCCAGGAAACACCACCACTCGAGCGCGGCCAGCCGCTGCTTAAGCTACTCAGCGCCGTCGCGCCGCTACTCGGCCTGCTGGGCACGGTGACCGGGATGATCGTGACCTTCCAGGCAATTACACAGAGTGGCGGCGGGGATTCTCGGCTAATGGCCGACGGTATTTCCCAGGCGTTGGTTACTACGGTGCTGGGACTGGTGGTGGCGATACCGCTGTTGTTCCTACACAGCCTGCTGGCCAGCCGCAGTAAGGCGCTGATCCAGCTGCTCGAACAGCAAAGCGCTGGGCTGATCGCGCTGCATCTGTCGGGGACTCCGCGTCGTGACTGATCTGCATGGCCAATGGCTGCGTTTGGTCGACAGCGGTTATGCGCTGCTCGACTTCATGGCGGCGGGTGGCGCGGTGATGTGGGCGCTGGCCGCCTTGTGCGTGCTGTATTGGACGCTGGTCTTCGAGCGGTTGTGGTTCATGCGCCGGGTGTTTCCGCGCTGGGTGGAAGCCCGCCGCGAGGCCTGGTCACGCCTGGGTAATGATTCCGGTAGCTGGCAACGCGCCGTGCGTAGCGCCTGGCTGGCGCAGGCCCAGCAGCAACTGGCCGGACCCTTGCGCATGAGCAAGACGCTGGTGGCGATGTACCCGCTGCTTGGATTGCTGGGCACCGTCAGCGGAATGATTGCGGTATTCGATGTGCTGGCGCTTAACGGCACCGGCAACCCGCGCGGCATGGCCGCGGGCGTCTGGCAGGCGACACTGCCGACCATGGCCGGCATGGTGCTGGCCATCACTGGACTGTTTAGCCTGGCGCGTCTCGAACGTATTTCGCGCCAGGCTCTCGACCGGCTGGCCGACCAGCTGCGTCACGATTGAGGATTAACGGATGCGTATGCGTCGTCACCACTACCAGCAGGAAGAAGATACCGGCATCGACCTGACGCCGATGCTCGACGTGGTTTTCATCATGCTGATTTTTTTCATCGTCACCAGCTCCTTTATCAAGGAATCCGGTGTCGAGGTTCAGCGGCCGCAGGCCGACACCGCCAGCGCGCAGGAAAAGGGCAATATCCTGATTGCGGTGACGGCGGATGGTCAGGTCTGGATCGACAAGCAGGCCGTGGACGTACGCAGCGTCAGGGCCCACGTCGAGCGCATGCGCGTCGACCAGCCGGAAGGTGCCGTCGTGGTGCAGGCCGATCAGGATGCGCGCACGGGCCTTGTGGTTCAGGTGATGGATCAGGCACGTCTCGCCGGGGTTCAGGACGTGGCCCTGGCCGCCAGTTCGGGAGCGCAGTGATGGTTCGTGGGCTGACCCGCGTCGGGTTGTCCTTCATCGCTGCCTGCGTGGTGGCGTTGCTGTTGTTTGCGCTGATGCTGAGCATGGTCAACCCGCCCCGTAGCGAGGTGACCGACGACCCGGTGGCCATTGCTAATTTCGTGCGGATGGACAATCGCAACGAAAGCACTGCCACCCGCTCGCGGCAGCAGGCACCGCAACCGCCTCAACCAAAGACACCCCAAACCCCCACGCCGCCGACCCCGAGCATGGCCACTCCGAGCGCCAATCTGCCGAAGCTCGATTTGCCCCTGCCGAACATCGACACCGGTGTATCGGTCGCCAGCGCGCCAGCGCCCAGCCTCGCCGGGCTGACAGCCGCGTCCGCTCCGGCAGCACCTCCTGCGCCAGCCGCTCCTTCGGCAGACGAGACGGCAGGACAGTCCGGTCCCGAGCAGGAAGTCATGCCGCTCAATGATGTTCGTCCCGAATACCCTTATCGGGCGCGTCAGCGCGGTATCGAAGGCCATATCAAACTCGCCTTCACCATCACCGCCGCCGGTAAGGTTGAAAACATCCGCGTGCTGGAGGCTTCGCCGTCGAATGTGTTCGATCGCGAGGCCCGCCGTGCCGCGGCCCGCTGGCGTTTCGCCCCGCGCACCGAAAACGGTTCGGCCGTCTCGCGTGAAGCCGTGAAAACCCTGCATTTCCGCCTGCAAGGAGAACGCTGACATGCCCCGTTTGCTGTTGTTGATCTCGTTGTTGTTCGCTGCATCGGCTCAGGCTGCCCAGAGCGTTGATCCCTCGGTGTTCAAAGCATTGGAACGAGCCCAGAGTGCGCAGGAGAAGGGCGACTATGGCGCTGCGCATCGCGCGCTGAAACAGGCCGAGGCAAAGCCAGGCAGTGCCGAGGAAGCCTTGTTATGGCGAAGCCGGGCGTATCTGGCCTGGGCTGAAGGCAACAATCGTCAAGCGCTGGAGCTACTCGACAAGGCGATCGCCAGTGGCAAGCTGGACGAGGCAATTCTGCCGAACGAGCGGCTCAATCTGGCGAAACTCAACCTGGTCGAACGCCGCTATGCCAAGGTCGTCAGCCTGCTGGGCTCACCCGCCAATGCAAGCGAAGAAGTGCTGCAGATGCTGGTGCAGGCTTATCAGGGGCTCGGGCAGCATGCCAAGGCATTGCCACTGGCCGAACGCTATGTCCAGGCCAACCCCAACGCGGCCGACACCTGGTTGCAGTTTCTGGTAGCCGGTAACGCTGAGCTGAAGCGTTACGAGACAGCAGAGCGCTGGCAAAGCAGGCTTCTAGCCCGTCATCCGGATCAAGCCAAGAGCTGGCGGCAGTTGGCGGGCTTGCAGCAGATGGCTGGCGATGAAGACAAGGCGCTGGCAACCCTCCGTGCGGCTCATGTCAAAGGTCTTCGATTTACTGAGGCCGAACTGGACAATCTAGTCTTGCTTGCCAGCGCCGCGGGTCAGCCCTGGCAAGGTGCCAAGCTGCTTCAGGGCATGCTTGACTCACGCCTTCTTCCCAGTGATGCCAAGCGGCGCGAACGTCTGGGGATGCTCTGGTGGCAAGCGCGTGAGCGTTCGCAGGCGGCGCAGATCTACCGCAATCTGGCGGCTCAATCCGGTAGCGCCACGTTCTGGCTCAACGTCGCTCAGCTGGAGCTGGAGCAAGCCCATTGGCAGGCCGGGCTCGATGCGCTGAAGCAGGCCGAGCGCGCAGGCGCCGAGCGACGCAAGGTTCGCTCATGGCGGGAGTGGGCCGAAGGCGAGCTAAGCTTCGAGCGTCAGCGTCAGGTCGCCAGCACTCGCTGACGGTGATGGGACGAACTGAGAGGGCGCTTTCAGGCAGCGCTGAGATGTCCTGAACGAGCGCTGCGCACGCTGCGTAGTAGAGGCAAACAGAAACCCCGCACCGACGCGGGGTTTCGCTTTTCTGCGTGGTGATATGCGGATGCTGGTTAGCGAAGGGCAAGTTCGCCCGCTGTGATGTGCGAGGCTCAGTTATTACCGTGCGTCCACGATATGCGCTGTTACCTGCTGCCAGCTTGCAAGACGAAATCGATTGGTATCGCTCAATGACGCCGTTCAGCTAGTTGATAACGGCGTCGCAGCGCTGCCTTTATTCAAGCTCGTAGAGATAGATCTTCTGCGCTTCCATGCGATAGCCCGCATCGGCCAGTTCGCTGGTGGCGTGTTCGACTTTTAGCGGACCTTCAATCCAGAAGGGCTGGTACAGCTCGTCCACTTTCACCCCGAGCTCGCTGGAGGCATGCACGATCTGGTTGGACGGCGGTGGCGGCACATGAATGCAGGCGCCGAAATAGGGCACCAGCAGAAACTCGGTCACTCGTCCGTCCTCGCCCATGTTCAGCGGCACGATATAGCCAGGCAGCTTGACCTGAACGCCATCTAGTTCTTTGACGACCGGCTCGGCGGGCGATTGCTGAGCCGCAGCCGGGCCCGCTTCCGCAGCCAGCGCATCGGCCAATTGCGACATATCGTGGATCGCTACCGGCGGTGGCGGCGGCGGAGCGTCCGCTGGGATCAGGTCCGACCATTGCAGCTCTCGGACATCGGCAGCAGCGAAGGGCGCCGCCAGGGCGAGCAGGGTGGCAAAAAGCAGGCGAGACATGGAAATCCTCATAATCTGATCGACAGGCCGTCGGCCAGTGACTGCCGGTAAGCGCGCCACGCCGGCACACAGCCCATCAGCAGGCCAGCCAGCAGTATGCCCGCCAGCAATGACCACTCATAGGCGCTTGGCAGTGCCAGCGGCAGGTAGAGACCGTAGTGACTTTGCAGCGGCCCTTGCGCCACCGCAATGGCGATGTACAACAGCAGGAGCCCGAGCAGCGCGCCCGCGAGTGCCAGGCTGAGGGCTTCGACCACCAGCAGGCCGGCGATATGCCAGGGGCGTGCGCCCACCGAACGCAGTATCGCCATTTCCCGGCGCCGCTCGTTGAGGCTGGTGAGGATCGCCGTGAGCATGCCGATCAATCCGGTCAGCACGACAAATAACGACACCACGAACAGGGCCTGTTCAGCGGTGCCCATCAGGCTCCAGAGCTCCTGCAGCGCCACCCCGGGCAGAATTGCCAGCAGCGGCTCGCCGCGGAACTGGTTGATTTCACGTTGCAGGGTGAAGGTGGCGATCTTGCTGTTGAGGCCCAACATGAATGCGGTGATCTGTTTGGGCTGCAGATCCATCTGGCGCGCCTCTTCGGCATCGATGCGCGCCGCGCCGCGGGCTGGCATGCCGTTCTGCCAGTCGATATGCAGCGCTTCCATGCCCGCAAGGTTGATATGCAGCGTGCGGTCCACCGGCGTGCCGGTGCGTTTGAGGATTCCGACTACGTGAAAAGGCTTGTCGTCATGTTTGACCAGGCTGACCGTGGCGACGCCATGCGCCAGCACCAGTTGGTCGTCCAGCTTGTATTTCAGTGCCTCAGCTACTTCGGCGCCCAGCACCACTTCGAACGGATCGTCGGCGAATGGCCGGCCTTGCGCCAGTTGCAGGGGCTGCTTGCGGCCGTAACGGTAGTGCTCGAAATAGGCGCTGCTGGTGCCCATCACGCGATAACCGCGGTGAGAGTCACCCAGGGAAATAGGGATCGCCCAGCTGACTCGGGGGTGCTCGGCGAAGTGCTCGAAGCTCTCCCAGCGAATATTGTTGGTGGCGTTGCCGATACGGAACACCGAATAAAGCAGCAGGTTTACCGAGCCGGAGCGGGCGCCGACGATCAGGTCGGTGCCACTGATGGTGCTGGCGAAACTGGCCCGAGCCTCGGTGCGCACGCGCTCCACGGCGAGCAGCAGGCATACCGATAGCGCGATGGCGAAAACGGTGAGCAGAGCAGTGAAACGGCGGTTATTCAGGCTCGCCAAGGCCAGGCGCAACAGGTACATGGCCTACAACTCCGGGGCGCGTGCGGCGTGATTAAGGTCCGCCAGTGAGAGGCTACGGTCGAAAAGTGGCGCCAGGCTCTGGTCGTGGCTGACGAACAACAGGCTTGAACCGGCTTCTCGACACTCGGCAAACAGCAGTTGCAGGAAGGCTTCGCGGCTGTCGGCGTCGAGCGCCGAAGTGGGCTCGTCGGCAATTACCAGTTCCGGCTGACCGATCAGTGCACGCGCCGCGGCGACGCGTTGTTGCTGACCGATCGACAGTGCTTCGGCCCGTCGCTCAAGCAGGCTCTTCGGTAGGCCGAGATGCTGGAGCAGGCTTGCCGCTGCCTGCGCAACACTGCCGTGTCGCTGTCGTGCGCGTTCGGCTCGCGTCTTGGAAAAATGACAGGGCAAGCCGACGTTTTCAGCCACCGAAAGGAAGGGCAGCAGGTTGAACTGCTGAAAGATATAGCCAGTGTGATCGACCCGGAAACGATCCCGCGCACCGGCCGAAAGCGCTGCGAGATCGGTGCCGAGCAGCTGAACCGTTCCGCGCTGCGCTTTCTGCACGCCACCAATCAGGCCCAACAGGGTGGTCTTACCGCTGCCCGACGGCCCCTTGAGGAACAGGCTCTGGTTGGGTGCCAGCGTGAAGCTGGGAATGTCGAGCAGCTCCGCCTGGCCCGGCCAGGCGAAACCCAATTGGTGCAGTTCAAGCAGTGATGCGGTCATCGAGATGATCCGTGTCGGGCGAGCCGGGAGTTTACTGCGTCGAGCCAGGCGGCAGACAGGATCAGATCAGAAGGCTGCGCGTGGCTGGTCCGCGGTGAGTTGCACGCCCTGTTGACCCTTCGGACCGATCAGCTGTGCCTGGATCTTCTGCGTACCGGGGAACGCTTTGAACAAGCCTTGCAGATCGAGCGCCTTTAGCGCTTCGGGCGTGGCGCAATTGAAGTGGTAATGCGCGTGGATTTCGCTGTGCTGGCTTTCATGATCTTCATCGTGCTCGTGCTCGTGCTCGTGCTCATGGCCCTCGCCTTCGAATAGCGGGCTCTCCAGCTCGGATTCGGCCAGGGTGCAGCCTGCTGCTGCAGGCAGGCCGAACAGCCCGTTCGGCTGTTCCAGCTGTTTGCGTGCATCGGCGACCTTGCGCTTATCCGCTTCGCTGCTCGGCGCGTGCTCGAAACCCACCAGATTCATCGCCGGGCTGCGCAATTCGACTTCCAGCGTGGAACCGTCCAGCGCCGCGTCCAGTTCCGCTGCGCCATGCTCGTGGGCGCCGAGACTGTCGTGGTGCGCGTGGTCATGGTCATGGTCGTGATCAGAAGCCAGGACGAAACCGGGCAGTAACGCGAAAGGCAGGGCAAGTAGCAGACGGCGCATGGCAGACTCCATATCAATTAGTGGTTACGTTATAACAAATGTTTGCAGCCGCTGGCCAGTCTCAACGTCTCGTGGGAGCATGCGACCCAATGTCTTCAGGAGAGTGGCGATGATTCGAATTCGCGGCCATGTCGGCGAGCTGCCGGTGGACCTCAGCATTGAAATGGACGACCACGACTGGGCTCAGCTGGCGCGTCAGATGCCCGCCGCTCAGGCCGAGACCGCCCCGGTGCAACCGGCCGACAAGCCGACGGCTGATCCCCATTGGCACGAGGCGCAACGGTTGTTGCGCGCGGCGCAGAGCATGGACGGGCCGCAGCTGTTAGCGGAGCTGCAGGCTCTGGCCGGTAGCGCTCAGATGGGCAAGCGCCTGCTGGTGCGCTTGCGTCACTGCGCGCAGGTCAAGGTGGATAGCGGTGCGGATGCGCCGGTCTACCGCTGGATCGACTGAAGGGCTCAGCCGGCGTTCCGAATTAAAGACGTTGGGTCTGGAAGGTATCGCAGCGTGTAGGGTCGCCACTGTCGAAGCCGATACGAAACCACTTCACCCGTTGCGCAGAGGTGCCATGGGTGAAGGCATCCGGAACGACCCGGCCCTGACTTTGCTGCTGCAAACGATCATCGCCGATGGCGTTCGCCGCGTTCAACGCTTCCTCAAGATCCCCTTCCTCGAGCCAGTCATGACGTTGCTGGGCGTGGTTGGCCCAGACCCCGGCAAAGCAATCCGCCTGCAGCTCCTGGCGAACCAGCAAGCCGTTGTCACCCTCCATGCGCGCGCCGCGCTGACGGGCAGCCTGCATCTGTTGCGATACGCCCAGCAGCGTTTGCACATGGTGGCCGACCTCATGGGCGATCACGTAGGCCTGAGCGAAGTCGCCCGCGACCGAAAAGCGCGAGGCCATCTCATCGAAGAACTGCAGGTCGAGATACACCTGTTGGTCGCCCGGACAGTAGAAGGGGCCGACTGCCGAATTGGCGAAGCCACAGGCTGAGTTCACGCCACCACGAAAAAGCACCAGGGTAGGGTCTCGGTACTGCTGACCGGACTGCTGAAACAGAGCGCGCCAGGTGTCCTCGGTATCGCCCAGGATTGACTGAACGAAAGCAACCTGCGGGTCGTCGCCGTTGGCTGGGGCGCTGGACTGCTGGGTTGGTGTAGGACCGGACTGATCAGTCAGCTGACCGAGGATCTGCATCGGATCCTGGCCGGACAACAGGCCGATCACCACCACGATAGCGACGCCCGCCAGAGTCAGGCGCCCGCCACCGATGCCTCCGCTTCGGCCGCGAGCGTCCACCACATTGTCACTGCGACGAGCCTTTCTCCAGCGCATGCCTGAATCCCTCTGCCGGTTGCTGATTCTGGTCAGACCGGCCTCAGGGACTGCAAATTCAGCGACTCGTAGGCGTTTCGTCTGTTTCGTCAGTCTGCCGGGTACTCGGCCAGCACCGACTGCTCACCTTTGTTGCCCACGGCGATCACCTTGAACGCGTCTTTATGTTCGCCCATCTCCATACCGGGCGAGCCCATGGGCATGCCGGGCACCGCCGCACCGATCAGATCGGGTTGTGCTCGGAGCTTGAGGATGTCGGCAGCCGGGACGTGGCCTTCGACGAATTTTCCGTCGATCACGCCGGTATGGCATGAGCCCAGGCTATGAGGCACGCCGAGGCGGCTCTTGACTGCGGCCATGTCGGTTTCGACGTGATCGTCGACCTCAAAGCCGTTGGCTTCCAGGTGTTCTATCCATGCCTTGCAGCAACCGCAATTGGCGTCGCGGTGCACCTCGATGGCAATGGGGTCGGCGGCCTGCGCGAAGCTGGCGAACAAAGCGGTGACGAGCAGTAAACGGCGCATGGAAATTACTCCGGCGTGAAAGTGCGCAGCATATCCGCATGCTTGTGGCGGCCCAAGTCAGGTCATGTGAGCGAATGTCACAGGAGGCGGACGCGGGGAGGGCGGCGAACCAAAGCGGGGTGATCCGGTCGGATGTCCATCATGGTGCGGAGCCGCTGTCAGGAGAGTTTTCGATGCGTTTTGCCCGTTTCGTTCTGCTCGCGCAGGCGTTGGTGATGGCCTGCCTCAGTCTGGCCTACTGGCTGCGGCCTCACGAGATGGCCAATCTGAACGGCATGCTGTTAATGGAGACTGCATCGGTAAGCCATATGCGCGTCTACTACGGCGGCTTGCAGTTGGGGCTGGCGCTGTTCCTGATCTGGAGCGCGCGCGCACCGGAGCGAGCTCGCCCAGCCCTGATCATGCTGGTAATGACCATGGCCGCGCTGGTGCTGGGAAGGCTGGTGTCGCTCTGGGTGGACGGCGGTGAATTGGTCGGCTTCGATCTGGCCTCGATGCTCTACCGCGTACTGGCTGTAGTGCTTGCTGGCCTCGCTTGGCGCGCCGTGCGCGAGCTACCGGAGCCAGAGTCGGAGCGCCTCGAGCCTGCTACCCATCGGCTCGTCAGCGAATCACCGATGCCATTCAAGTTGGGTGACACCCCACCGCACGCAGAGCCTGGTCCAGGTGAGCCTTCACCTCAGCCGTTCCGTCGCGGAGATCCTGTCGCCTGATCTGAGTCCGGGTGGCCGAGGTCTGTCAGGTATCTGCCTGACGAATTGCCGGTGCGGCTGGTCGGATAAGTCTCTTCAGCCTGATGCACTCATCGGGCGCTTCCGGCCAGGCGTTCGTAATCCAAGGTCAGTTGTTCAAGCTTGCGCAGCAGCGAGTCGCTGGTGGTGACGATCACGGTAGGCACGAAGCGAGAATCGTCCGCCAAGGTGAAGCCGGCCCGGGCGAAACGCCATTGGGTATCGATCTTCTCGAGCTGACTAACGATTTGCGCGGTGTTCTGCGGCGCCGTTTTCAGCTCATTCAACCCCTGTTCGAACTCATTGACTGCAGCGTCGAAATCGCTGCGCAAGCGCTGCTCTGGCAGCTTCCAGCTCATGGCCAGGTAAAGCATGGCGATGCGCTGACTGAGCATGCGCTGGCGCCCGCTGCGGTTTACCAGCCGGGCGGCCTGACTGCCGCTGTGACGCTCGATCTGTCCGACCAGCGCTTCACTCTGGCTAAGGAGGCGGTCAGCCAGGCGCAGGAGTTCGGCGGATTGGCTGCGGTCCGGGCGGGTCAAAGCCAACTGACGATACTGGTGCCAGGTGTCAGTTGCTTCGTTCAATGCTTTGCGGATATCCCCGTCAGCGGCGTATTCATCGAGCCACTGAGCGTTCTCCTCGACGTTGGCAATGCTGTTGTCGAGCTGACTGGCGGCGAGGTCGACACGGGTGTCGGTGCCGATCATCAGGTAGGTCTTGGCGATGCGTTGGCTGAGCATGCGCTGCATGCCCGCGCGGTTGACTGCTTCTGCGTCGCTGATGCCGGCCTGACAGGGCAGGCTGCCGGACAGCAGACCGAGTAGCAGCGTGGTGATTAGCGAAATTTTCAACATGGAGCGCTCCTGACGTCCGGGCGGGCGCGATGCTGACCGATCGGTCAGTCGACGTGGGCGAGACGATAGAGCGCTGCGTGCTAACGGCATTGATGATTATCAAGGGCGCCGGAGCGCTGCTTCAGCCTGAGGCGTGGCGCACACAAACGCAGTGCAGAACGGGCGCTTCTGGCTCAGCCTTTGGCCTCGTGCTCCAAGACCCAGACCGCCGCTTCCACCCGCGACCGCAGGCCTAGCTTGTGCAGCAGATTTTTAACGTGGACCTTGACGGTGCCTTCGGTAATACCGAGTTTGCGCGCGATCATCTTGTTGCTCTGGCCTTTGGCAATCTGCCGCAGGACCTCTTTCTCGCGCTTGGTCAGGCTGGAGAACGGCACCTGCCCGGTGGGCTTGGGCCGCACCCGGATCGCTTCGGCGAGCACCTGGGTCAGTTCAGGACTCAAGGCCATACGGCCGGTCGCCGCCAGGCGGATCTGCTCGATCAGCTGTTCGGCGTCCATGTCCTTGAGCAGATAGCCGTCAGCACCGTTGCGCAGGGCTTCGAGGACATGGCCCTGCTCATCGGACACGGTAAACATCACGATGCGTGCGTCGATGTCCACGTCGCGCATGCGCCGGGTGGTTTCCAGCCCATCGATACCCGGCATGTTGAGGTCCATCAGGATGAGGTCGGGCTCGGTCTGTTGCGCAAGCGCGATGGCGTCCTCGCCGTTGCCCGCCTCAGCGACCACCTCAAGGTCATTTTCCAGTTCCAGCAGGTCACGCAGACCCCGACGCATCATGGGGTGGTCGTCGACCAGCAGGATTCGTGCAGTAGTCCCTTCGTTCATGCGTGACCCGTTCCTGTTTCAGGGGAGATGTGGCGGTAGGCGGGCGGGAACCGCAGGTACACCAAAGTGCCTCCCGCAGGGCGCCGACCGATGTTAATGGTGCCGTTGAGGCTGTTGGCTCGCTCGCGCAGGATGATCAGGCCATAGTGGCCGGCACGCTGCTCTTCAAGGCGGATGCCGATGCCGTCGTCCTCGATCTTGACGTGAATGGTGCCGACGCTGTCCTGGGTCAGGCTCAGCCAGCAGTGCTCCGCCTCGGCATGCTTGACCACGTTGCTAAGCGCTTCGCGGACGATCTGCAGGCAGTGCACTTCTTCGTTGGGCGTGAGCGGGCAGTGATCGAGTTGGTAGTCACTCTCGACCTGCAGCCCCGAGTTGGCGCTGAACTCCTGAACCGTGGCGTAGAGCGCCGGTTTGAGCCCGGGTTCGTTGACCTTGATGCGAAAGGTAGTGAGCAATTCGCGCAGCTGGCGATACGCTGAATTCAGCCCCTGCTCGATCTGCTGCACGCTGTCGTCCAGTTGCGCCTGGTCGCTCTGCTTCTGCATCAGCCGCTTGAGGCGTGCCAGTTGCAGTTTCTGCGCGGCTAGCGCCTGCGCCAGGGAATCGTGCAGCTCACGGGCAATCACCGCGCGCTCCTCCATCAAGGCCAGGCGCGCCTGTTTCTGGCCAAGTCGTGCCAGGCTCAGCGATGCGGCGAAGAGATCGGCCAGGGTCGTCAGCGGTAGCGTTTGCCAGGGCTGCAGTGGCTCGCCTGTGCGACTGGCCACCCGCAGCGAGCCCAGCTCGTCCGGCCCTGAGCGCAGCTCGAACGTCAGCAATTCTTCGCCAGTCGGCAGTCGGCCGGTCTGGTTCACCGGGCAGGCCTCGCACTGAGGCAGCTGGCAGTATTCCGGTGGCCGCAGATTGTGGGAGGTCATCGCCGTGTGGCTGCCCGCTTCGGAGGATCGGTTCAGGCACAGCGAAATCGGGCCGGTGTCGAGGATCTGCTGCACCTTGCTGAGTTGCGCGCCCATCATCTGGGTGGGGTCATCCGGCTTGCTGTAGAGCATCCGGGCACTGTCGAACAGCAGCTGCAGCGTCGCGTTGCTGCGAGTCAGGGCAGCGGTCTTGTCATCGACCTTCTGTTCCATGTCCGCGTAGAGGCCGGCCAATTCCTGGCTCATCTGGTTGAGCGTGCGGGCCAATAGGCTCAGCTCGGTATCGCCGGGAATCTGCACCTGGCCGCTGAAATCGCCCTTGCCGATATCGCGCGCCATCCGGGTCAGGCTCCGCAGCGGCGTGGCCAGGTTGTTGTGCAATCCGTAGATCAGCACAAAGGCGATCACCACGATGACGAACAGCGTACCGGCCTGCAGTGCGCGGATAACGCTGAGCTTGCCTTCCGAGGCCTCCTGCAGCGTGCGAACGAAGGTGTCCAGCTCGTTGACGAACGCTGGCGCCTCCCGACGGTACTCCTCCAGCCGCGCCGGTTGCGCATCGAGCAGGGGGCGCATGCCTTGCTCCCAGTGCTGCGACACCGCGGCGTGCAAAACCGGCAGACGGGTACCGTCGTGGCGGTGCAAGGCCGAGCGCAACGAAGGAGAACGCAACGTCTGCTGCAGGGTTTCAATGCGCTCATAGAGCAGGGCTTGCGAGCCGTGTTCGGCCGTGAAAGCCAGGCGGTAGGCCTGCATGCGCAGACTGCCAGCCTGATTGATCGCCTCGGCATCGCCTTCCAGGGCGTCCGCCAGGTAGAGGCTGGCAAGCATGCTGACCAGCGAGACACCGATGATCACCACGAAGGCTACCAACGTATTGAACACGATCGAGTGACGGGTGGAGAGCGGCTCGCTTTCGGTTGAAGACATGTTCGACTCGACGGTCAGGCGATGCCCCATTCTGCGCCTGGTCGGTCCAGCTGGCCACGGGTGAGAGCGTACCTCCAATGCTTTTGAACCCTCTTCTGAGGCGCCACCGCTGGCCGGCGCCACCACCTAACCTGCTGATTCATAGACTTTTTTATTGTTGAGATAGGGATACCTCGCAAGAGGTAGTCAGCCGGTGTGTGGCAAATCGCCATTCCCCCTGTGTTGACCACAGTCAAATTCGGATCGATCCCCCCCGCTTAGCGTGCAAGCCATTCCTGAACCCGCTGCGTTTGCCGGCCGGGTGTCTTGGCGCCAAGAGGATCGACCAATGAGCAATATCGAAAAGTGGGATGTGGAGGACCAGATCTTCTGGGACACCACTGGCAAGCGGGTCGCCAATCGCAATCTGTGGATCTCCATCCCGAGTCTGCTGATGGGCTTCGCCATCTGGCTGATGTGGGGCATCGTCACGGTGCAGATGCTCAACCTGGGCTTTCCGTTCGCGCCCGCCGAGTTGTTCACCCTGACCGCCATCGCCGGCCTCACCGGCGCCACCCTGCGCATTCCAGCGTCGTTCATGATCCGCATCGCTGGCGGGCGCAACACCATCTTCCTGACCACCGCACTGCTGATGATTCCTGCCGCCGGCGCGGGCATTGCCCTGCAGAGTCAGGACACACCGCTGTGGGTCTTTCAGCTGCTGGCCTTCCTCTCCGGTATCGGTGGCGGCAACTTCGCCTGCTCGATGAGCAACATCAGCACCTTCTTCCCGAAGAACCAGCAGGGATTGGCCCTGGGCCTCAACGCCGGCCTCGGTAACTTCGGTGTCACCACCATGCAGATCCTGATCCCGCTGGTGATGACTGCCGGTGTGTTCGGCTTTATCGCCGGTGACCCGATGACACTGGTCAAGGACAGCGGCACCTTGATCGGCGGCATTCCTGCCGGAACCGATACCTGGATTCAGAATGGCGGTTGGGTCTGGCTGCTGTTCCTGGTGCCGCTGGCCTTCGCCGGCTGGTTCGGCATGAACAACCTGCTGGTGATCTCGCCGACGCCGGGTTACCCGCTGAACGCGTTCGGCAAGATTCTTGGTCTCTACGCCGTGGCCTTTTTTGCCGCCGCCGTCGGCCTGTACCTGTACCTGCCTGCGCCGACCGGCCTCGGCGTGCTGAATATGTGGGGCGTGATGCTGCTGACCATCGGCGCGACGCTCGGCATGCTGCGCCTGCTGCCGGGCAGCATCAGCCCGAACATCAAGCGCCAGTTTGCGATCTTCCGCGACAAGCACACCTGGTCGATGAGCGTTCTCTACATCCTGACCTTCGGCTCGTTCATCGGCTTCTCCATGGCGCTGCCGCTGTCGATCACGGTGATCTTCGGTTTCATGAATGAGGTCGGCGCTGATGGCGTGGTGACCCGCGTCGCCAACCCCAACGCACCGAGTGCGCTGACCTACGCCTGGATCGGGCCGTTCATTGGCGCCCTGATCCGCCCGCTGGGCGGCTGGATTTCCGACAAGGTCGGCGGCTCCATCGTCACCCAAGTGATCTCGGTGGTCATGGTTGGTGCCTCGGTCGCGGCCGGCTACGTGATGCAGCAGGCCTACAGCTCGGCCCAGCCTGAAGAGTACTTCTTCCTGTTCCTGGTGCTGTTCCTGGTGCTGTTCGCCGCCAGCGGCATCGGCAACGGCTCGACCTTCCGCACCATCGGCGTCATCTACGACCGCGAGAAGGCCGGCCCGGTACTCGGCTGGACCTCCGCTGTCGCCGCCTACGGCTCCTTCGTCGCGCCGATCGTGATCGGCGAGCAGGTCAAGGCGGGCACCCCGGAAGTAGCCATGTACGGCTTCGCGGTGTTCTACGCGCTGTGCCTGATCCTCAACTGGTGGTTCTACCTGCGCCCCAACGCCTACGTGAAGAACCCCTAAGTCCGGAGAGCCGCCATGAACATCATGCTTGCCTACGACAACTCGCGTAACGCCAGGAAAGCCCTGGACGCCACCCTCGAGATGTTCGGTCCGCTCAACCCCCTGATCATGCTGATCGGGGTGGTGGAAGACACCCGCGATACCAGCGATTCGGCGGCCGAGCTCTACGAGCGTGAACGCCGCGAATTTCAGGCCTTCCTGCAGGAGGCGGCGGCCAAGGTCAGCGCTTTCGGCCTGGACGTCGACGTGATGCTCGCCGAAGGCGACGCCCGCAAGATGATTCTCAAGGCCGCCGAGCACAAGAAGCCCGACCTGCTGGTCATCGCGCGGCATTCCAACGAACCGGACGGCGGCTTCATCTCCCGCTCGCTGAATCTCTTGGTCGACGAGCTCGACTACATGACCTTCGGCAGCGTCAGCGCCTTCCTGGCCCGCCGGGCGCCTTGCCCGGTCCTGATTCAAGCCTGCCCCTGAGTGAGGAGCTCAACATGAGAGTTTCTACGCTGTTCGAATGGAAGCGCCCCGAGATCCGGGCCCTGCACCTGACCTGGATTGCCTTCTACATCTGTTTCTTCGTCTGGTTCGGCATGGCGCCGCTGGCCTCCAGCATGCTGAAAAGCGTGAACTGGCTGACGCCCGAGGACCTCAAGCTGTTCGCCATCGCCAACGTGGCGCTGACCATCCCGGCGCGCATCCTGGTCGGCATGGCGCTCGACCACTGGGGGCCGCGCCGGGTGTTCTCGGTGCTGCTGGTGACGATGGCGGCGCCCGCGCTGTTTTTCGCCTTTGGTGATAGCCGCACCCAGCTGCTGGTGTCGCGGCTGATCCTCGGCTCCATCGGCGCCAGCTTCGTGGTTGGCATCCACATGACCGCCATGTGGTTCAAGCCAAAGGACATCGGTTTCGCCGAAGGCTTCTACGCCGGCTGGGGCAACTTCGGTTCCGCCGCTGCCGCCATGAGCCTGCCGGCCATCGCCATCCATGCCTTCGGTGGGCCGGAAGGCTGGCGCTGGGCGATCGCCAGCTCGGCGATCATCATGGCCGTCTACGGCGTGTACTACTGGTTCGCGCTCACCGACGGCCCGGTCGGCACCATCCACCGCAAGCCGCACAAGGCCAGTGCGCTGGAAGTCAGCACCTGGGCCGACATGGTCAAGCTGATCATCTGGACCATCCCCATGGTCGGCGTGCTGGGGATCCTGGTCTGGCGCATCGAGGGGCTGGGTTACCTGGGTGCGACCGGCGCGGCGATCTGCTACTCGGTGATCGCGCTGGTGGTGATCTTCCAGGTGGTGCAGATCCTGCGGGTCAACATACCGATCCTGAAGAAGGGCGTGCCGGAAGACGACAAGTACCCCTTCAACACCGTGGCTGCGCTGAACTCCACCTACTTCGCCAACTTCGGTGCGGAGCTGGCGGTGGTGTCGATGCTGCCGATGTTCTTCGAGCTGACCTGGGGCCTGACCCCGACCACGGCGGGCATCATTGCCGCCTCCTTCGCCTTCGTGAACTTGGTGGCGCGGCCCATGGGCGGGCTGGTCTCCGACCGCTTCGGCAACCGCCGCTTCGTCATGCTCGCCTACATGCTCGGCATCGCCGTCGGGTTCTTCCTGATGGGGCTGATGAACGCGTCCTGGCCGCTGATCGTCGCCGTCGCCATCACCGTGGCCTGCTCGATGTTCGTCCAGGGCGCCGAGGGCGCGACCTTCGGCATCATCCCCTCGATCAAGCGCCGGGTCACCGGGCAGATCTCCGGCATGGCCGGGGCCTACGGCAACGTTGGCGCCGTCTGCTACCTGACCCTCTACACCTTCGTGACCCCTTCGCAGTTCTTCATGGTGATTGCCGCCGGTGCGTTCGTCAGCTTCGGGCTCTGCCTGCTTTGGCTGAAGGAGCCCGAGGGTGCGTTCTCCGACGAGTACTACGTGTCCAGCGTGGACCGCGAACTGGAGGCCCGCCAGAAGCTTGCGTCCTGACGTTTCTACCCTGATGCGCCGGTCCCAGAGATCGGCCAGCCGAGATTGATAAGCCGACCGGTCGGGCCCGTGGTTCGCAACCGGAGTGAGGAGAAATAACCAATGAGCCACTTGCTCGATCAACTGCGCTTCTTCAACAGGAAGCAAGGCGAGTTCGCCGACGGTCATGGCGAAACCCGCATCGAATCCCGCGACTGGGAGAACGTCTACCGCTCGCGCTGGCAGTACGACAAGATCGTGCGCTCCACCCACGGGGTGAACTGCACCGGTTCGTGCTCCTGGAAGATCTACGTGAAGAACGGCCTGATCACCTGGGAAACCCAGCAGACCGACTACCCACGCACCCGCAACGACTTGCCCAACCACGAGCCGCGTGGTTGCCCGCGCGGCGCAAGTTACAGCTGGTACATCTACAGCGCCAACCGCCTGAAATACCCCAAGGTGCGCAAACCGCTGCTCAAACTGTGGCGTGAGGCGCGGCGCAGCATGAGCCCGGTAGACGCCTGGGCCAGTATTGTCGAGGACAAGGCCAAAGCTGAGTCCTACAAGAGCAAGCGCGGCATGGGCGGTTTCATCCGTTCCAGCTGGGAAGAGGTCAACGAGATCATCGCCGCGGCCAACGTCTACACCGTCAAGCAGTACGGCCCGGACCGCGTCATTGGCTTTTCGCCAATCCCGGCCATGTCGATGGTTTCCTACGCGGCCGGTAGCCGTTACCTGTCGCTGATCGGTGGTGTGTGCCTGAGCTTCTACGACTGGTACTGCGACCTACCGCCGGCCTCGCCACAGGTGTGGGGCGAGCAGACCGACGTGCCGGAGTCGGCCGACTGGTACAACTCCAACTACATCATCGCCTGGGGCTCCAACGTCCCGCAGACCCGTACCCCGGACGCGCACTTCTTTACCGAAGTCCGTTACAAGGGCACCAAGACCGTCGCCATTACCCCGGACTACGCCGAAGTCGCCAAGCTCACCGACCTCTGGCTCAACCCCAAGCAGGGCACCGATGCCGCCCTGGCCCAGGCCTTCGCCCACGTCATCTTCAAGGAATTCCACCTGGAGACGCCGAGCGAATACTTCCGCGACTACGCCAAGCGCTACACCGACATGCCAGTGCTGGTGCGCCTGAACGAGAAGGACGGCAGCTACATTGCCGACCGCTTCCTGCGCGCCTCCGACCTCGCCGAAAACCTCGGCCAGGACAACAACCCCGAGTGGAAGACCATCGCCGTCGACGGCAGCACCGGCGAGCTGGTTTCGCCGCTCGGCTCCATCGGCTACCGCTGGGGCGAGAAGGGCAAGTGGAACATCGAAGCCCGTGAAGGCAAGGACGGCCGCGACGTTGACCTGGCCCTGACCCAGATCGAGGGCGGCGAGACGGCCGATGTTGCCTTCCCGTATTTCGGCGGCATCCTCCACGAGCACTTCCAGCACGCCGAAGGCGAAAGCATCCAGTTGCGCCGCGTCCCGGTGCGCAGCATCACCCTGGCCGACGGCAGCACTACCAAGGTCGCCACCGTGTTCGACCTGATGGCCGCCAACCTGGGCATCGACCGTGGTCTGGGGGGCGGCAACGTCGCCAAGAGCTACGACGACGCCAGCGTGCCGGGCACCCCGGCCTGGCAGGAAGTCATCACCGGCGTGGCGCGTGAGAAGGCGATCCAGATCGCTCGCGAATTTGCCGATAACGCCGACAAGACCCATGGCCGTTCCATGATCATCGTCGGTGCGGCGATGAACCACTGGTACCACATGGACATGAACTACCGCGGCCTGATCAACATGCTGATGTTGTGCGGCTGCGTCGGTCAGACCGGTGGCGGCTGGGCCCACTACGTCGGCCAGGAAAAACTGCGTCCGCAGTGCGGCTGGCTGCCGCTGGCCTTCGGCCTCGACTGGAGCCGTCCGCCGCGGCAGATGAACGGCACCAGCTTCTTCTACAACCACAGCTCGCAGTGGCGCCACGAGAAGATGAGCATTCACGAAGTGCTCTCGCCGCTGGCCGACAAATCGCAGTTCCCCGAGCACATGCTCGATTACAACATCCGTGCCGAACGCGCCGGCTGGCTGCCCAGCGCGCCGCAGCTCAACCGCAACCCGCTGCAGATCTGCCGTGATGCCGAAGCGGCCGGCATGTCGCCGGTGGACTACGTCACCCAGTCGCTCAAGGACGGCTCGCTGCGCTTCTCCTGCGAGCAGCCGGACAGCCCGGAAAACTTCCCGCGCAACATGTTCATCTGGCGCTCCAACCTGCTGGGCAGCTCGGGCAAGGGCCACGAGTACATGCTCAAGTACCTGCTGGGCACCAAGAACGGCGTGATGAACGAGGACCTCGGCAAGCGCGACGGCTTCAAGCCGCTCGAGGCCGAATGGCAGGACGACGGCGCCATCGGCAAGCTCGACCTGGTCACCACCCTCGACTTCCGCATGTCCTCGACCTGCGTGTACTCCGACATCGTCCTGCCGACCGCGACCTGGTACGAGAAGGACGACATGAACACCTCGGACATGCACCCCTTCATCCACCC
Organism: Stutzerimonas tianxiuensis; assembly: GCF_053470365.1. Lineage (NCBI taxonomy): Bacteria > Pseudomonadati > Pseudomonadota > Gammaproteobacteria > Pseudomonadales > Pseudomonadaceae > Stutzerimonas > Stutzerimonas tianxiuensis. The sequence goes on from NZ_JBPVWS010000010.1 coordinate 28,744, forward strand.
GCTGTCGGCGGCCATCGACCCGGCGTGGGAAGCGCGTTCGGACTGGGAGATCTACAAGGGCATCGCCAAGGCCTTCTCGAAGATGGCCGAAGGTCACCTAGGGGTGGAGAAGGATCTGGTCACCGTACCGCTGCTGCACGACAGCCCCGGCGAACTGGCTCAGCCGTTCGGCGGCACCGACTGGAAAACTGCTGGCACAGATCCGCAGCCGGGCAAAAACTGCCCGAACATGGCGGTGGTCGAGCGCGACTATCCGGCCACCTACAAGAAGTTCACCTCCCTCGGCCCGCTGCTCGACAAGCTCGGCAACGGCGGCAAGGGCATCAACTGGAACACCCAGGCTGAAGTCGATTTCCTCGGCGAGCTGAACTACAAGGTGCGTGACGAGGGCGTCAGCCAGGGGCGTCCGCAGATCGAGTCGGCCATCGACGCGGCCGAGGTCATCCTCAGCCTCGCGCCGGAAACCAACGGTCACGTGGCGGTGAAGGCCTGGGCCGCGCTGTCGGAATTCACCGGCCGCGACCACAGCCACCTGGCGCTGCCCAAGGAGCATGAAGCGATCCGCTTCCGTGACATCCAGGCGCAGCCGCGCAAGATCATCTCCAGCCCGACCTGGTCAGGCCTGGAAGACGAGCATGTGTCGTACAACGCCGGCTACACCAACGTCCACGAGTTCATCCCGTGGCGCACCATCACCGGCCGCCAGCAGTTCTTCCAGGATCACCCCTGGATGCAGGCCTTCGGTGAGCAGCTGATGAGCTACCGGCCGCCGATCAACACCCGCACCATCGATTACGTGAAGGGCAAGAAGAGCAACGGCCATACCGAGATCGTCCTGAACTGGATCACCCCGCACCAGAAGTGGGGCATCCATAGCACCTACTCGGACAACCTGATCATGCTCACCCTGAGCCGTGGCGGCCCGATCGTGTGGATGAGCGAAGTCGACGCCAAGAAGGCCGGCATCGAGGACAACGACTGGATCGAGTGCTTCAACGCCAACGGCGCCCTGACGGCCCGTGCGGTGGTCAGCCAGCGCGTGATGGAAGGCATGGTGATGATGTACCACGCCCAGGAACGCATCGTGAACGTGCCCGGCAGCGAGACCACCAAGACCCGCGGCGGCCACCACAACTCGGTGACCCGCGTGGTGCTCAAGCCCACCCACATGATTGGTGGCTACGCCCAGCAGGCGTACGGCTTCAACTACTACGGCACCGTGGGTTGCAACCGCGACGAGTTCGTCGTGGTACGCAAGATGGCCAAGGTCGACTGGCTCGACGGCCCGAATGGCAACGACCTGCCACAACCCCTGCCGCAAGACATCTGAGGAATAGGCCATGAAGATTCGTTCACCCGAGGTGGCAGCGCATGGTCCCCGGACCATGCCCGCTCTGAAGATCAAGGCGCCGGTTGTGGAGGTTGCACAATGAAAATTCGTTCACCCAAGGTGGCAGCGCATGGTCCCCGGACCCTGCCCGCTCTGAAGATCGAGGCGCCATTTGTGGAGGCTGCACAATGAAAATTCGTTCACAAGTTGGCATGGTCCTGAACCTGGACAAGTGCATCGGCTGCCACACCTGCTCGATCACCTGCAAGAACGTCTGGACCAGCCGCGAAGGCATGGAATACGCCTGGTTTAACAACGTCGAGACCAAGCCCGGCATCGGCTACCCGAAAGAGTGGGAAAACCAGGACAAGTGGAAGGGCGGCTGGGTGCGCAATGGCGACGGCACCATCAACCCGCGCATCGGTGGCAAGTTCCGCGTGTTGGCGAACATCTTCGCCAACCCGGACCTGCCGACCATCGACGACTACTACGAGCCGTTCGATTTCGACTACCAGAACCTGCACACCGCGCCGATCTCCGAGCACCAGCCGGTGGCCCGGCCACGCTCGCTGATCTCCGGTCAGCGCATGGAGAAGATCGAGTGGGGCCCGAACTGGGAGGAAATCCTCGGCACCGAGTTCGCCAAGCGGCGCAAGGACAAGAACTTCGACAAGGTCCAGGCCGACATCTACGGGCAGTACGAAAACACCTTCATGATGTACCTGCCGCGCCTGTGCGAGCACTGCCTGAACCCAACCTGCGCCGCGTCCTGCCCGAGCGGGGCGATCTACAAGCGCGAGGAGGACGGCATCGTTCTCATCGACCAGGAGAAGTGCCGCGGCTGGCGCATGTGCATCAGCGGCTGCCCGTACAAGAAGATCTACTTCAACTGGAAGAGCGGCAAATCCGAGAAGTGCATTTTCTGCTTCCCGCGCATCGAGGCTGGCATGCCCACCGTCTGTGCCGAGACCTGCGTCGGCCGCATCCGCTACCTCGGCGTACTGTTGTACGACGCCGACCGCATCCATGAAGTGGCCAGCACGGTCAACGAGCAGGACCTTTACAAGAAGCAGCTGGAGATCTTCCTCGACCCGTCCGATCCGAAGGTCATCGAGCAGGCGCTCAACGATGGCGTGCCGATGTCGGTGATCGAAGCCGCGCAGAAGTCGCCGGTATACAAGATGGCCGTCGACTGGAAGCTGGCCCTGCCGCTGCACCCTGAATACCGCACGCTGCCGATGGTGTGGTACGTGCCGCCGCTGTCGCCAATCCAGAACGCCGCCGCAGCCGGCCACGTCAGCATGGACGGCGTGCTGCCGGACGTCGACAGCCTGCGCATTCCGCTGCGCTACCTGGCCAACCTGCTCACCGCGGGCGACGAGGAACCGGTCAAGCTGGCCCTCAAGCGCATGCTCGCCATGCGTGCCTACAAGCGCGCCGAGCAGGTCGATGGCGTGCAGGACCTTGAAGTACTGGACAGCGTCGGGTTGTCGGTGGCCCAGGTCGAGGACATGTACCGCTATCTCGCCATCGCCAACTACGAAGACCGCTACGTGATCCCGACCGCGCACCGCGAGGAGGCCATGAGCGACGCCTTCGCCGAGCGCTCCGGTTGCGGCTTCAGCTTTGGCAGCGGGTGCTCGGGCGCCTCGGACACCAACATGTTCGGCGCCAAGAAGGCCAACCGCCGCGACATCATCCAGACCGTCCAGCTGTGGGAGGACTGAGCCATGCGCATCCTTAAAGTGATATCCCTGCTGCTCGACTATCCCGACCAGCACTTGCGCGACGGCCACGCGGAGCTGGCTCAGGCCATCGGCGCGGCCCGCGAGATCAGCCCGGCGCAGCGCATCGCGTTGCGGCGCCTGCTTGATGAGCTGACCGAGGGCGACCTGATGGACGTGCAGGAGCGCTACACCGACCTGTTCGACCGCGGCCGCGCCCTGTCACTGCTGTTGTTCGAGCACGTGCACGGCGAATCCCGTGACCGCGGTCAGGCCATGGTCGACCTGATGGCGCAGTACACCGAGGCCGGTTTCGACATCGGCGTCCGCGAGCTGCCGGACTACATCCCGCTGTACCTCGAATACCTCGCCACCTGCGAGGACCTCGAAGCCCGCGAGGGGCTGGCCGACGTGTCGCACCTGCTGGCGCTGCTGGCGGCGCGTCTGCAGGAGCGCGAAAGCCCGCATGCCGCGTGCTTCGGCGCACTGCTGCAGATCGCTGGCGAGCCGGTACAGGAAACCCTGGCCGGCCTGCAGGAGCAGGTCGCCGCCGAGGAACGCGACGACTCGCTGGAAGCGCTGGACAGGATCTGGGAGGAGGAACAGGTCGATTTCCTGAAGGCCGAGCAGCAGGATCGCTGCCCATCCATGCCGAGCGGGCCGGGCAAGGCCCGCGAGGAAAGCCCGGTGCCGCTGCACTGGACCGATTTCAAGCATGACGGGCAGGCCGCCGCGCTCGCCCAGGAGGTGCGCAATGTCTAACTTCAATTTCCTGCTGTTCGGGGCCTACCCCTACATCGCCCTGGCCATCTGCCTGATCGGCAGCTGGGCGCGCTTCGACCTGTCGCAATACAGCTGGAAGGCTGGCTCCAGCCAGATGCTGTCGAACAACCGCATGCGCCTGGCGAGCAACCTGTTCCATGTCGGCATCCTCTTCATCCTGGCCGGCCATTTCGTAGGCCTGCTGATGCCCGAGGCGCTGTACCACCACTTCATCAGCAGCGGCCAGAAGCAGGTTGTGGCGATGGTGTCAGGTGGCTTCTTCGGCATTCTCTGCCTGATCGGTTTGTCGATGCTGATCCGTCGCCGCCTCACCGACGCCCGCGTGCGGGCCACCTCCAGTTCCAGCGACATCATGATTCTCTTCGTGCTGCTGGCGCAGCTGGTGCTGGGTCTGCTGACCATCGTCGCCTCCACCGGCCATCTGGACGGTTCGGTGATGGTGCTGCTGGGCACCTGGGCGCAGAGCCTGGTCACCCTGCAGCCAGTCAAGGCTGCGGGCGCCATCGAGTCGGTCGGCATCATCTACAAGCTGCACGTGTTCCTCGGCGTGACCCTGTTCGTGCTGTTCCCCTTCACCCGTCTGGTGCACATCGTCAGCGCGCCGGTGTGGTACCTGGGACGGCGCTACCAGATCGTTCGGCAGAAGGGCGTCAAACCGGCCATGCCACGCCCGCAGCGTCCGCGTACCTATGAAGCGCCGGCCCGCGAAACGTCCGCGCCTACGGCTGTACCCGGTTACGCCACGGCGAAGAGCAAGACCCCGGCGTGATGACTTGGCGGCTGGCGCACTTTGCGTCAGCCGTTCTGGCTGAATCGACCAAACCTTACATACGGCTTTAGCGAGGTGATCATCATGGGTTGTGGATGTGGTGGAAGCACAGGCGGAGGCGGCTGCGGTGGCGGCGCGCGTCCGGAGATCGAAGTGCCGGTCGATGCCCCGTTGTTCGAGGCGCTGGCGAACGAAGTTCAAACCCATACTGCGGCTGAACAGGCGCCCGGCGAACCCTCGCTGATCGCCAGCAGTGAACAGGAGTGGCCGCGGGTCCACGTCAACGGCGTGGCCATCGCCTCTCAGGCCATCGCTCAGGAACTGCAATATCACCCGGCCGAAAGCCGTGATGAGGCCGTCTACCTGGCGACCCAGGCGCTGGTGTTGCGCGAGCTGTTGCAGCAGCGCATCGGCGAGTTGGGGCTGGTGGTGCGAGCCGAGTCCGGCGAGAGCGAGGAAGAAGCGGCCACTCGCACCCTGATCGAGCAGGAAGTGCCACTGCCGCTGGCTGATGAGGCCGCCTGCCGGCAGTACTACAACGGCAACCAGCAGCGCTTCTTCAGCGCACCCTTGCTGGCCGCACGGCATATTCTGCTGGCCTGTCCGGCGGACGATGCCGAGGCCCGCAGTCTGGCGCGTGAACAGGCCTTGGAATTGATCAGGCAGCTGCAGGCCGCCCCGCAACGCTTCGCTGAACTGGCGCTGCAGCACTCGGCCTGTCCGTCGAAGGGCCAGGGCGGCGCGCTGGGGCAGATCAGCAAGGGCCAGACGGTGCCGGAGTTCGAGCGTCAGCTGTTCCGTCTGCCGGTAGGCCTGTGCCAGCAACCGCTGGAAAGCCGCTACGGCTACCACCTGGTGTTCGTCGACCAGCGCATCGAAGGCGAGCAGCTGCCCTACGAGGTCGTCGCCGGTTCGATCCGCGCCGAGCTCAACCAGCGGGTCTGGCAGATCGGCGTCAGCCAGTACCTGCAGAACCTGGTGGGGGCGGCGCACATCGATGGCATCCAGATGCAGGGCGCCGATACGCCATTGATGCAATAGCGGAGACTTAGCTCACGTAGGGTGGATGACGCTTCACCCATCCACCTTTGCGGGCTGGAAGTGGATCGAAGCGGCGGGACTCGCACCACCCCACCGGGTCGCGCCACCGGGCGGGGCCAATGGTGGATGAAAAAAGCGTCATCCACCCTACGAGGTTTCAGAGGTGTTCTCGATGACTGAACTACGCGATGCCCACGGCCGCCAGATCGATTACCTGCGCATGTCGGTGACCGACCGCTGCGACTTCCGCTGCGTCTACTGCATGGCCGAGGACATGACTTTCCTGCCGCGCCAGCAGGTGCTCGGCCTGGAGGAGCTGGAACGCATCGCGCGGATCTTCGTTGGCCTGGGGGTCAAGAAGATTCGCCTCACCGGCGGCGAACCGCTGGTGCGCCAGGGCATCGTCGGCCTCTGCGAACGCATCGCGGCACTGCCCGGTCTGCGCGAACTGGTGATGACCACCAACGGCTCACAACTGGTCAAGCTCGCTGCACCCTTGGCACGCGCCGGGGTCAAGCGGCTGAACATCAGCCTGGATAGTCTGGATGCAGCCAAATTTCACGCCATCACCCGCACCGGTCAGCTGCAGCAGGTGCTCGACGGCATCGAGGCGGCGCGCGATGTCGGCTTCGAGCGGATCAAGCTCAATGCTGTGGTGATGAAGGGCCGCAACGCCGAGGAAGTCGCCGACCTGGTGGACTTCGCCATCGCCGGTGGGCTGGACCTGAGCTTCATCGAGGAAATGCCGCTGGGTGACGTCGGTCGTTCGCGCGGCGAGAGTTTCTGCTCCAGTGACGAGGTCAAGGCGCTGATCGCCGAAAGGCACACGCTGATCGACTCGGCCGAGCAGAGCGGCGGCCCGGCACGTTACGTGCGCCTGCCGGAGCATCCGCAGACGCGCATCGGCTTCATCTCGCCGCATTCACACAATTTCTGCGCCACCTGCAACCGCGTGCGGCTGACGGTGGAAGGGCGCCTGCTGCTGTGCCTGGGCCACGAGAACGCCATTGACCTGCGTGCCTTGCTGCGTCGCCACCCGACCAGTGATCAGTCGGCGATCGATGCGATTCACGCCGCATTGCAGCGCAAGCCGTTGCGCCACGAATTCTCCAGTGGCGGGGAGGTCCAGGTATTGCGTTTCATGAACGTCAGCGGCGGTTGAGCCAACGACCCATGGGCTACGAGCCGACCGCTTAATTCGCTACCATCGAACGCCATTGCCGGTCTGACCCACATGCCCAGCTGCGGCGATCGGAGCTTGTTGCCGAAACCGCTGGTGCCATCGCCTGCAACGCTCACGGCACCACTCAGCGGCACCACTCAGCGCGCGCATACCTCCAAAGGGGAATGGGTTCGCATATGGCACGGGTGCAGCCTGTGCACACATCTTCAAAGGAGTTTCGAGCCATGGCTCATTTGTCCAACACCGAATTTCAGGCCCTGAGCATCGCGGTGCTTACGGTGAGCGACACCCGCAACATCGATTCCGACACATCCGGTCAGGCGCTGATCGACGGCCTGCAGAGCGCCGGCCATACCCTGGCCGAACGGGCCATCGTCAAGGACGACATCTGGCAGATCCGCGCCCGCGTCTGCAGCTGGATCGCCAGCGAGAACGTTCAGGTTGTGCTGGTGACCGGTGGTACCGGCTTCACCGCCCGCGACAACACTCCACAGGCGGTACAGCCGCTGCTGGACAAGGACGTCGACGGCTTCGGCGAACTGTTCCGCTACGTTTCGCTGGGCGAGATCGGCACCTCCACCGTGCAGTCCCGCGCGCTGGCCGGCATGAGCAATGGCACGCTGGTCTGCTGCCTGCCGGGCTCGACCAACGCCTGCCGTACCGCCTGGAACAAGATCCTCGTCGAGCAGCTGGACAGCCGCACCAAGCCCTGCAACTTTGTGCCGCACCTCAAGGCTTCCGCGGTCGAATACTGCGGGCCACGCTCATGAGCGCCGGTGGCTGCGACACCAGCGGCCTGAAGCCGGTCGACGAGGCCATCGCCGAACTGCTGGCGCGGGTGCCGGCGCTGCCGCCGGTGGAGCATGTGGCGCTGTCCGATGCCCTTGGCCGGGTGCTGGCCGAATCGCTCGACGCACCTTTTCCGGTGCCGGCCTGGGACAACAGTGCAATGGACGGCTACGCCCTGCGCGCGGCCGACCTGCCGGCCGACGGCGGTTGGCTGCCACTGGCCGGGCGCATCGCCGCCGGTGATGCGGCCGACCAGCAACTGCCTGCCGGCCACGCTGTGCGCATCTTTACCGGCGCGCCGCTGCCGCCGGGTGCCGACACCGTGGTGGCGCAGGAAGACTGCCAGGTCGAGGCGGACCGCGTGCATCTGCCCGGGGTTACCCCAGGCGCCCATGTGCGTCGGCAGGGCGAAGAGGTGAAGACCGGCGAGGCGGTGCTGCAAGCCGGCAAGCGCTTGCGACCGCAGGAAATCGGATTGCTGGCGAGCTTCGGCGTGGCCCGCGTCGCGGTCTATCGGCGGCTGCGCATCGGCTTGCTGTCCAGCGGCAACGAGCTGCGTGAGCCCGGCGAGCCGCTGGCGCCGGGACAGATCTACAACTCCAACCGCTATTGCCTGCTCAGCGTGCTGCGCAGTCTCGGGATGGAAGTGCACGACTACGAAATCCTCGTCGATGAGCTGGCCGCCAGCCGTGACGCCCTGGCGCTGGCAGCCTCCGAATGGGACATGTTGATCACCTCCGGTGGCGTCTCGGTCGGCGAGGAGGATCACCTCAAACAGGCGATCCGCGAACTGGGCGAGCTGCACATGTGGCGTCTGGCGATCCAGCCGGGCAAGCCGCTGGCGTTTGGCGAGGTCAATGGCAAACCGTGGATCGGCCTGCCAGGCAACCCTGCGGCGGCGCTGATCACCTCGCTGGTGGTGGCCCGGCCGTTCCTGCTCAGTGCCCAGGGTTGCACCGAGGTGTTGCCTAAGCCGCTGCGCCTGACCGCGGGCTTCGCCTGGCGCAAGCCGAACAACCGCCGCCAGTACCTGCGCGCTCGGTTGGAGCAGGTCGACGGTGAATTGCGCGTGTGCCTGCACCCGCGGCAGGGCTCGGCGATGCTGACCTCGGCCAGCTGGGCCGAAGGCCTGGCCCTCGTCGAACGCAACCGCACGTTGGAAGCGGGTGAAGTGGTGGAGTATCTGCCGTTCAGCGAACTGCTCGGCTGACACACGAAAACGCCCGGTCGATGAGGAGTCGGCCGGGCGTTTTCGTGCCTGGGTCAGCTTTGTCGCTGCGGCAGCATCCGTCGCAGAACGTCGTCGCGGCGAACGTAATGGTGAAACAGCGCGGCTGCGGCATGCAAACCGATCAGCCAGTAACCAAGCTCGGCCACGGTTTCGTGAATTTCCTTGATATCGCCGGCCAGGTTCTTGTCCGGCGAGAGCAGGGCCGGCAGTTCCAGGCCAAAGAAGGGAATCGGTTTGCCCGCAGCACTCAGTGTCAGCCAGCCCAGCAGTGGCAGGCCGATCATCAGGCCATACAACGCCAGGTGCGCCAGCTTGGCGAGACGTTGCTCCCAGGCTGCGCTGGCAATGGCGAGCGGCGCCGGGCGCAGCCATCTGGCCAGCAAACGCAGCCAGACCAGCATGAACACCGACAAGCCGAGCATGAAGTGCCACTGCTTGAGCAACTCGCGCGGCTCGCTGCCCTTGGCGAAATTACCCTTCAGTTCAATCGTTGCGTAGACCGCTGCAATCAGCAGCACCATCAGCCAGTGCAGGCCAATGGACAGCCGTCCGTAGCGTCTTGGCATCAGTTTCTCGTTCATTTCACCTACTCCGCGTGTGGATACTTGCCGCGAGTCTAGGCCTCGAAACTTAAGCGAAGCTTATCCGGGCAAGCGTCGCGACGATTCGACGCGGTGCCGCTGCCTAGCCTGCTTCAAGGCATGGTAGCGGCGGCTGATATGGCTCGCGTCGATGGAAGGTCGGCGCTGCGCGAAGGGCCTGGTTTTGGATCGGGAACAGGCTCAGGTTCGGGGGATACGTACAACCACGCGCAGTCCGCCCAATGACGAATCGAGCAGTTCGACAGTCGCGCCGTGCAGCTCGGCGATGCGCGCGACAATCGACAAGCCGAGCCCCGCGCCCCGGCCGTCGCCGAAGCGAACGAAGCGCTCGAACAGTTGCGCGCGCAAGTCGGGCGCAATGCCGGGCCCGCTGTCCGCGACCTCGAGGATCAAGTGCTCGGCGGTGCTGCGCAGCTGTACCTCGACCCGCCCGCCTGTGGGCGTGTAGGCCAGTGCGTTGCCGACCAGATTCTGCAACAGCGTCGCCAGGCTCGCGGCATCGCCGGTCAGCGTGCAGTCGGCGTGCTCATCAACTTCCAGCGCGAGCTCCTGTTCGCGGGCAATCGCCAATGGCGTCAACTCGGCGAGGGTGTCGCGTGTCAGCCGGCACAGGTCCAGCGGCGCCAGGCGCAGCTGCTGAGCGCTGGGCTCAAGCCGGGCGAGGGTCAGCAATTGCGTGACTACACGTGTTGTACGGTCAACCCCGGCAAGCAGCTGCCGGATCGCCTCGTCACGCTCGGCGTCGCTGCCGGCCTGCAGCGCGTTCTGAGCATGAACCCGAAGTACTGCCAGCGGCGTGCGCAGCTCGTGTGCCGCGTCAGCGATGAAGCGTTTTTCCCGCTCGACCAGTTGATTGACCTGCTGCAGCAGGCGGTTGAGCGAGGCGGCCACCGGCTCCAGTTCCGGCGGCAGCGGTGCCAGCAGCAGTGGCGCGAGGTTGTCCGGATCGCGACTCTTCAGCAGTTGCGCCATGTGTGCCAGCGGGCGCAAGCCCCAGCCCACCGCCAGCCAGATCAGCAGCGCCAGCAACGGCAGGCCGATCAGGTCGGGCAGCAGGCTGCGCCCGGCTATCTTGCCGACCAGCTCGCCGCGCACGTCATCGCGCTCGCTGACCAGAATCCACAGATCGTCTTCACGGTCTTGCAGCAGGAACAGGCGCCAGGCATGCCCATCGAGCTGCACGTCGTGATAACCGCCACTCAGGCCGCTGAAGGGCGGCGCCGAATCCGTCTTGGCCAGCTCCTGCAAGGCGCCGTTCGGCGCACCGGCGGACTGCAGCACGCTGCTGCCGTCTGCGGCATAGACCTGAAAGCCGAGTTTGGTTTCGTAATCGTGCCCGGGCACCCCCTGATCACGCCGCGCGTTCACCGCTGCGTCCAAGGCAGTCTGCAGTGCCTGGCGCGCTGACGGCTCCATCTCATGCATCACCAGCCCCTGCACCAGCCGCGCACTCTGCGCCAGCTGAGCGTCGAACAGCTCTTCGATTTCGTGGCGAGCGTCGCGGTAACTGCGCCAGGAGATCAGGCTCAGCGACAGCAGCAGGATGCCAAGTACCAGCACCAGAGTGCGGTTGCGGATGGAACGCCTCAGCATTTGTCCACCAGATAGCCGACCCCGCGCACGGTGCGGATCAGCTCGGGAAAGAACTTCTTGCGCAGGTGGTGGATGTGCACCTCCAGCGCGTTGCTCTCGACTTCCTCGTCCCAGCCGTAGAGCACCTGCTGCAGGCGATCACGGGTCAGTACGCGGCCGGGCTGTGCAATCAGCTCATGCAGCAGGACGAACTCCTTGCGCGGCAGGTTGATCGGCGTGCCCTGGTAACTGACCTGCTGGTTGACCGGGTCGAGCAGGATGCCGCGGTACTCCAGCACTGGTTCCGGGCGATTGAAGCTGCGCCGGAGCAGGGCGCGCAGGCGCGCCTTGAGCTCGGCGACATCGAAGGGCTTGACCAGATAATCGTCGGCGCCGGCGTCCAGCCCGGCAATGCGGTCACTGGTAGCATCGCGCGCGGTGAGTACCAGCACCGGGACGGGGTTAGCGCTGGCGCGCAGACGCTTGAGCACTTCCAGCCCGTCCATCCGCGGCAGGCCGAGGTCGAGAATGGCCAGCTCGAAGCTCTCGTGGCTCAATGCGTGCAGCGCGCTGGCGCCGTCCTGCAGCCAGTCCACCGTGTAGCCCTCGGGCTTCAGCGCGGTGCGGATGCCCTCACCGAGAGCACGATCATCTTCCACCAGCAGAATGCGCATGTCGTTCCTGTCGTCTTGAAGGGTTCGCGGCATTGCTGTGCATTCAACGCCGCCGCACCCGGTTATTCCAGCTTTTCCTTGACCTTCGCCAGCAGGGCCTGGGCTTCGTCGCGACGGCCAGCATCGGCAGTTTCGCGACCAGGGCGGGCGGGGGCGGCAAGGGCCTTCTCCAGTGCCGTGCGCGCTTCGTCATAGCGTTTCTGGCGCAAGAGGAAATCACCGTGGAAGTAATTCGGGTCGATGCCGTTCGGGTTCAGCGCCAGCGCCTGCTTGAACAGCGCTTTGGCCTTGTCCTCGTCACCGAAGCCGATTGGCCAGCCGGGCACCTGGTAGTAGAGGCTGGCGAGGCTGGTGTAGGCAGAGCCATCCAGCGCCTGTGGCTCAAGTTCGATGGCTGTTTCCAGTTCGGCCTTGGCCTGTTTGACCAGCCCCAGGGCGCCGAGCCCGCCCTTGGCGCCGGCCCAGGTGCTGAGCACGATGCCGTGCCAGATGTGCAACTCGGCAGCCTGGGGTTCGCCGGCCACCGCGCTTTCGGCCTCCGAGGCGAGCCTGGCGAAGGCCGCCTGGCGCTGTGTCGCGGGCAGCTGGTAGTTGATCTCCGCCCAGCGTGTCTGGATCTGGCGCAGCGATGACTCGCCGGCCGGGCTGAGCGCGAAGGAGGGTTGACTGGCCAACGCCAGCAGGACGCTGCACAGACCAAACAGACGCTTCATGGGTGTTCTCCGGTAGAGGTGGGTTGGGACGAGGGCGGCCGCGACTGGTCGGCACGGGCGAAGCGCTTGATCACCGGCAACTGCTTGCGCAGAGCCTGGTCGACCAGCCGTGGCAACAGGCCGTTGAGGCGCACGAAGAGTTTTTCCGGCCAGCCGAGGTAAAGCTCTTTGCGCTCGGTGGCGATGGCATGGACGATTTGTCGAGCGACTTCTTGCGGATCGTCCATCTCCACCTTCAGCGCGTCGTTCATCGCCACCACGTCGGCACTGTTCATCGCCGTGCGGGTGGCGCGTGGCGCGATGTAGAGCACCTTGACGTGACTGTCGGCCAGCTCGCGGCGCAGCGCCTCGGAGAAGCCGCGCAGGGCGAACTTGCTGGCGCAATAAGCGGCAAAGCCCGGGTAGCCGATGGAGCCGAAGGTCGAGCCAAGGTTGACCAGCAGCGCCTGCGGTTGCTGGCGCAGCAGCGGCAGCAGCAGATGGGTCAGCTGCAGCGTGGCGGTGACGTTGACGCCGATCAGCCGGGCGATGGCGTCCTCATCCTGCTGTTCGAGCAGGCTGAACTGGTTGATCCCGGCGGCATTGATCACGCCGTTTAGGCCGCCGAAACGCCGCGCGGCATCCAGCACGGTATGCCGGCCGCTGCGCTGGGTGAGGTCGGCGCAGACCACGCTGACCTGCGCCGGATAGCGGCGTGTCAGCGCCTCCAGGGCAAGGCTGTCGCGACCGACCAGCAGCAGCCGGGCGCAGCCCGCGCAAAGCTGCTCCACCAGCACCTGGCCGATTCCACCACTGGCGCCGGTGAGCAGAATGCGTGCTTCACGCAGTTGCATGGCTGTGCTCCGGCGCGCTCAGGCTGCGGAAGATGTCGCCGTAGAGGCGGTAGACGACGCGCGCGGTGTGCACCACGGCGGCCTTGTCGTCCTCGTCGTCGAGGCGGTTCATCAGCTTCTTGAAGAACTCGATGTGCTCCAGGTCCAGGCTGCCGTGCGAGGTCAGGTAGCTGAACGCCTTGGCCGGCAGGTCGAGCTTTTCCTGCAGCACGCCGGCGGCCTGGGTCGCCAGGGCGATGCTGGTGCCTTCGAGGACGTTGACCATGCCGAAGAAGCTCGCCGGGTTGTGTCGCGCGATGCGGTTGTAGACGTAGGCGACCATCAGTTCGGTGGGCAGTGCCGGCTGGCCGTGGCGCACCGCCTCGGCATCGCCGCCACAGGCGCGGATGTCGTTGAGGATCCATTCCTGATGGCCGATCTCTTCCTCGATGTACTCCGCGATGGCCTCGCGCAGCCATTCCAGCCGCTCCGGCAGGCGTGCGCCGCAGGCCATCAACAGCGGCACGGTGTGCTTGACGTGGTGGTAGGCCTGAGTCAGGAAAGCGATGTACTGCTCGCGTGTCGCGGTTCCGGCCAGCGCAGCGTGGATGATCGGTGCGCGGAGCAGGTATTCGCGTTCGGTATTGGTCTGGTGTTGCAACTGGTCGAAGAAATCCATGGTGAACCTCGAAAGTCAGGACGGAACGGCGTTGGTCGCCGATTGGTAATGGTTGAAGAGGGCGTTCCGACGTAGCCGGCCGTTGGCGGTGGCCAGGCCGTTGCCGGCGTTGAAGGGCTCAGCGGCGCGCAGCCAGTGGTGCACGCGGGCGTAGTCGGGCAGGCCGGCGTTGACCCGATCGACCGCTGCCTGAAGCTCGGCATCGCTCAGCTCGGGGCGGCGAGGTACGAGCACGGCGACGTTCTGCGCCAGCGCCTCGCCATGCAGCCAGGCCTGGGCGATGGCTGCCTGCTGTACCAGTTCTGCCTCCACCCACTCGGGATTGACGTTGCGTCCGTAGGCGGTGACGAACTGATGCTTCTTGCGCCCGTGCAGGATCAGGAAGCCGTCCTCGAAGTGGCCGAGGTCGCCGGTCGGCAGCCACTCGCCGACCTGCGGAGGTTCGCCGAGGTAGCCGAGCATATGCGGGCCGCGCACCAGTACCTCGCCATCGTCGGCCAAGCGCAGCTCGACGTGTGGCAGCGGCCGGCCGACCGTGCCGATGCGCCGCGCCTCGGGTGTGTTCAGGCAGACCACCGAGGCGCATTCGGACAAGCCGTAGCCCTCGAACACCGGCAGCCCGAGGCGTTCGGCGCGCTCCAGCAGTTGCGGCGCCACGCGACCGCCACCCACCGCGATAAAGCGCAGCGATGCGGGTAATGGCACGCCTTGCTCAGCCGCGCTGACCAGCGCCAGCAGCAGCTGCGGCAGCAGGATCAGGCTGTGCGGCTGGCTCGCGTTTAGCGTGGCGAGCAGGCGCGGCAGCTCGAAGCCCGCCGCGCCGCTGAAGCCGATCTCGGCCAGCGGGCGCAATTCGATCCGTGCACCGGCCAGCAGCGGCGCATAAAGCCCGGCGATGTTTTCCAGCAGGGTCGCCAGCGGCAGCACGCAGAGATGCTGGCGCACATCACACGGCAGGCTGGCCCGCCGCAGGCTCTCGGCCACCGCCAGTTGCGCCTCGGCATCCAGGCAGACGCCCTTGGGCTGGCCGGTGGTGCCGGAGGTATAGGTGATCTTCAGCGTGCCAGGCGGCACCGGCGTGACGGCATCCGGCTGGCGCTGCAGCAGGCCAGTGGCGGTCTGCTGGAAGCCGCAGCGCTCGCTGAGCGGGCTGGCGGTGCCGATCAGACAGTCGGTGCCGGCGTGCTGCAGCACGTGCTCCTGCTGCGCCGCGGAAAAGAATGCCGGCAGCGGCACGCAGACCAGCCCGGCGCGCAGCAGGGCCAGGTCCCACAGCGCCCACTCCACACCGTTATCCAGCGCCAAGGCGACGCGCTGCACGCCGAGCTGTTGCAGATGGCTGGCGCGCGCGGCCACCTCATGGCGCAGTTCGGCGTAGCTCAGTTGGCGCGGCCCTTCGCTCAGCGCGATGCCGGCGTGCTGGTCGAGTGTCGTCCAGAAGCGTTCAGCTGCAGGCTGCATGGGGCGCCTCCGTGGTGTCGAACAGCGGCTGATAGCCGAGTCGCGCATAGAGGCCGAGCTGCAGCAGGCGCTGGTGGCCGGGCAGGATCTCGCCGGCCATCAGCTGCGGCCGGCAGGCGTAGTAGCTGCCCCAGTCGGCCAGCTCCTCGCCCATGCGCGCCGGATCGGCCAGACCCAGCGGCAGCGGATCGAGCGCCAGGCGCTGGAAGCTGTTAAGCAGTGCCGGCGTGCCGGTGAACACCACCCAGCGAAAGCCCTGAGCGACCAGCAGATCGGTCAGCGCGACGATCAGCAGGCGCGCCGAGGCATTGCCGAAGGCGGCGAGGTTGCCGACCTCGACGATCTCCTCGCGCGGCACCGTACGCCCATGGCGCTGGCTCACGGCCTGCTCGATGGGCTCGTCCAGATAGCGTTCGAGAAACAGCGGCCGGCGCCGGGCGCTGCGCAGGCCAACCGCGCCCTGCACCTCGCCATTGTCGCCATGCAGGCCGAGCAGGCAGGGCATGAAATGACGCACCCGCGCCTGATAGTGCTCGGCGAAACGCTGGCGGATGAAGTCTTCCAGCGCTGTGCGCCGCTCGCCTGCATCGGCCTGCGCCAGTTGCAGCGTCAGTGATGGCTCACGGCCGATACGCGCCAGTACGTCAGTTTGATCAACCCAGGGCAGTTCCATCGGGGAACCTCGGTTAGAAGCCTGGGGCGATTGTTGGGTCGCAAACTTAAGGCAGCCTTAAGCCGGTTGCCGTGGTGCAACGATCCGTGCTGACGACGATTTTTTCACATGTGCCTGGCTATGCTCGGCCGCGTGGATCACGCCTCGCTCAGCCAGTAGGCCAGGGCGCTGGCGGCTAACACCCAGATGAGCACGACTGCTGCAGCGCCCGCCCGGCTGTTCGGGCGTGGCGTGTTTTCCCAGTCAAGTGCCTGAGCGCGGCACTCGCTGAGGATGGTGGGAGGCATCAGGCGTATGGCCAGCCAGATGCCCAGGGGCAACAGCAGCAGATCGTCGAGGTAGCCGAGCACTGGGATGAAGTCCGGAATCAGGTCGATCGGGCTCAGGGCATAGGCGACCACACAGACCAGTAACCCCCGCAACCACCAGGGCGTATCCGGGTGGCGAGCACAGCACCAGAGCGTCATGACGTCACGTTTGAGCTGGCGTGCCCAGCGCTGCAGGCGCGACGTGAGGCGAGACAGGCTGAACATTCGATTGCTCCTTTGTGCAGAACAGGCGGCAGCGCTAGCGATGAGGAAAGAACCGAGATGATGCAAGCAGGCTCTTACACCCGACAACGCCTGGGCGCGATGGTCCGCCGTCGCTACCGCTGGGTCGGCCTGACGGCTCTATTGTTCGCATTCGGTGCCACAGCAATAGCGCTGCACTGGAACGAGCGCTGGTACTTCAACCTGACCCGGCAGATGAACGTCACTCAACATGATCTGGCGAACCGCTGGTTGCCTGGCTATGCGGTATCCATCGATGGCAAGCCGGTAGAAGGCATCAGCCGGAACCTCTCGGCGGTCAGTTATGACGCGGATCTGGATCGCCTGCTAGCGGTGGTGAACGGCGGGCCGACTGAGTTGGTGGCGCTGAGCAAGAGCGGCGAGCTGCTCGAGCGCTATCCGCTGCAGGGTTTCGGCGACATCGAAGGCGTGACCTACATGGGGCACGGTCGCGTGGCCGTGTCCGATGAGCGAGCGCAACAGATCAGCATCTTCCGCTTGCCGACGCAGCCACGACCCATTGATGCGTCCGAGGCGCAGTTCTTCTCGCTCGGGATCAACCTAAACGGCAACAAGGGCTTCGAAGGGCTGACGTACGATGCAGCGGGCGACCGGCTGTTTATCGTCAAGGAACGCGACCCTCGGCAGCTGTACGAGGTCGGTGGAGTCGCTGCCAGCCTCGAGGGGCCGCTGCAGCTGACCATTCGCGACCGCAGCGACTGGATCGCGGACCAGGTGTTCGCCACCGATCTGTCAGACATTCACTTCGATGCCGTTACCGGTCACCTGATCCTGCTCAGCGACGAGTCGCGCTTGCTCATGGAACTCAGCGACAGCGGGCGCATGCTCAGCTATCGCAGCCTCAATCGCTGGTTCGGTGGTCTGCGGCATTCTGCGCCGCATCCCGAGGGCGTCACCCTTGATAACGATGGCACGCTGTTCGTCGTCAGCGAGCCCAATCTGTTCTACAGCTTCCGTCGTACTGGGGGCTAACGCCGGACAGCGCTTTCACACTTCGTTCACGCCCGCTTGACGAAACCCTGACAGCACGCAGATCAGACTTCGAAGCGTGCCGTGGTGGCCCTTGGCGCTTGCCGAGGGCTTCGTTTTCTCATGCCCGAGTGATCTCATGTCTTCTCGCCATTTGCGTCCACAACGCGCCAGTAATCGGCGTAACAGTTCTTCACCTCACCGTCGGGCACTGCTAACCATGATGCTCGCCGGACTCTCCCTGACCGGTTGCCAGAACGCATCGGAGCTGCTGGTCGCCGACGAATACCCGCCCGCATATGCCGATGGCTTTCGTGCCGGGTGCGGCAGCGGCCGCCAGGCTGCCGGCGCGCTGGCTCAGTTTCGCAAGGACGTCCCGCGCTACATGGACCAGCCGTTGTACGCCGAGGGTTGGAATGACGGCTATCGCCAATGCCAGGCGATGCAAATTGACACCGGTGGGCTGACAGCCTGGCGCAGCAATGCGCTGGAACGTGATCGCGACCGGGCATGGCGCCACCATGTGGATCAGGCCAAGGCAGAAGCTTTTCACCGCTGAGCGCATTCGTGGTCCATGGAAGGCGCACGAAACCAAGCCGGTGCGCCTCAAGGCCAGCCGCGGGTGACTAGCCCGCGGGTTCGGCCGCGAGCAGCGGCCGCTCGACCGGTGTCGCTCGATACAGCACCAGCCGGTAACAGGCCAGGCAGATCGTCCAGTCGAACAGCAGCGTCCACAGGTTGTGCGAGAAGAAATGCGCGCCCTGCATCACCCGCCCAATCGACAGCACCGTTCCCAACCCCAGCGCCGTCGCCAGGGCGATCCGGGCGGCACGCGGGCTGCGGTCGCGCAGCATGAAAAACAACGCCAGCAGCGAAAAGCCTGCCGAGGCGTGGCCGCCGGGCCAGCAGCGCCCCGGCTTGAGCGTCGGCGCGCGCTCGCTGAGCAGCGGCGTGAAGGTTTCAGCACCACCGAATTCCACCAGGCTCCACGGGCAATGCACGCCTGTGAGCGCCTTGAGCGGTGTGACGATGCTGGTCGACAGGCCCAACGCCAGCACCAGATAGCCCAGCGGCCGGCGCCACGGGGCCAGCCGCGTCGGCAGCAGACTGAGCAGGAAACCAGCGATGGCGAGTACGCCAAGCGCGATGACCGCTTGCTTGATCCGGTCATGCAGGACGTCTTCGAGCAGCCAGCTGTGGCGCCCGACGAAACCGACGCCGGGCTGATAGAACAGGTGCGACAGGGCAAAGTCGAGGTTGCTCGGCTCGCCCACCAGCAGCGCTACCATCAACAATCCCGGCAAGCCGAAGCCAAGGGCGAAGTTGAACGGGCGGCTCGCGGCAGGCGTGTTCGGCGCGACGGACATCTTTACTCCAGAGGCGCCGCGAAGGGCGCCGACAGGTTCAGCGCTGGCTGAGTTGGGTGGCGGTGGTTTGTGGGCGTTTCCAACCGAGCAGGGCGTGGCCGTAGTCGTAACTGGCGCCCTGGTAGTAGGCGATGTCGCGGCGCACCAGCGGGTCGTCCGGCGTGGCAGAGGACTCGTTGCTCGCCTGCAGCGCGTCGTCGTGGCGGCGTACGCAGCGGCGGGGGCTGAGGATGGCCAGGTCCTTGCCATCGAACAGGCCAAGGTGCTGGTAGTTCCCGATCAACGCCCGTCCCGGTTTGGCGTCGTCCCGCAGCAGGTTGCGGCCGAAAAAGGTCGATGCATAGTCCAAATTCAGCAGCCCGAGCAGCGTTGGCGCGATGTCGATCTGACTGGCAAGGGTGTTGATTTCGCGAGGCTCGACCAGTTCCGGCCCGTAGATGAACAGAGGAATGTGGTAGTTGGCGACCGGCAGATCCTGCGAGCCCGCGCTGCCTGCCGTGTGGTCGGCGACGATGATGAACAGGGTGTCCTTGAACCAGGGCTTGCTCTGGGCGTTGCGCAGGAACTCGCCGATGGTCGCGTCGGTGTATTTCACCGCGCCTTCACGGCCCTCGCCGGACGGAATATCGATGCGACCGTCCGGGTAGGTGTAGGGCCGGTGGTTGGAGGTAGTCATCATCTGCAGGAGAAAAGGCTTGCCGACGGCGTAATCGGCATCCGCCTCGCGAATCGCCAGCTGATAGAGGTCCTCGTCGGCCATGCCCCAGGCGTTCTTGAAGTGGATGTCGGCTTCGTCCGCGCTGCTCTGGTCCACTACGCGATAGCCGTTACCGCTGAAGAAAGCGCTCATGTTGTCGAAGTAACCGCGCCCGCCGTAAAGAAACACGCTGTCGTAGCCCTGCGCCCGCAGCTGTTGGCCGAGGCTGGCGAAACCGCTTTCACGGCCGATGCGCTTGACGATGGAGCGACCGGGCGTGGGCGGCACCGACAGGGTGATGGCTTCAAGGCCGCGGTCGGTGCGGGTGCCGGTGGCGTAGAACTTGTTGAAGAACAGGCTCTGTTGGCGCAGCCGGTCGAGGTTGGGCGTCAGCCCGCGCGTGTCGCCAAAGCTGCCGAGGTATTTTGCGCTGAGGCTTTCAACGGTGATCAGCACCACGTTGAGCTTGCGCAGCTGGCCGGGGTTGTCGATCACGCGGCGGATGTCCAACGGGTCCTGACCGATGAAGCGGGCGTTGGGCTCGCTCACCTCAGCGCGCAAGCTTGCGGCAACGTCGACCTCGGGCAACGTCGAGTAGAACTGCTGGTAATCCAGCTCATTGTTGCGAAACGCGGCGAAGAACTGGAACGGGCCGTTGCTCGCCAGCTCGCGCTGATACGGATTACCGCCAGTGCCGCGCGGAAAGTCCTGACCCACGAGCAATCCCGCGCCCAGGGCCGTCGCCAGCAGTCCGGCGAATGCCGTCGCGCGTCCGCGCCAGGGTAGGCTCGGTGACTCCAGTGCGCGACTAAGTGGGCGCTGCAACGCGGCAGTGGCGATCAATGCCACCAGCCCGATCAAAGCGAGCAACGCGTAGACCGGGTACGACTCGAGGATGTTGTTCACCACCTCATCGGAGTAGACCAGATAGTCCACCGCGATGAAGTTGAAGCGCACACCGAACTCGTCCCAGAACAGCCATTCGGCCACGGCGGTGAACAGCATGGCGTACAGGCTCAGGCCCATCAGCACCGTCAGCCAACGGCGGTGCCAGCGGCTGGCCCAGACCCGTTTTGGGCACAGCAGCAGATAAATCCCAAGGGGAAGCGCGGCAAATGCCAGGTAAGTGAGGTCGTAGACCATACCGAGGCCATAGACGCGCAATAGACCGATGGGGCCGCTGGCGGCTTCCTGCCAGTGGGCAAAAAGCAGGGCGCTACGGGTGATCAGGAAGATGCCCAGCCAGAGGCCGAGCAGCAGGGACAGATAACGAAGTTGAGCATGGCGCAGGAGTGTCATCGTATGATCCACAGGCAAGATTGAACGCGCCGAAGTCTGCGCACCCGCCTGTGAGCCCTTCGTAAAGAGGGCGTGAAAATTCCGTCATTTGCCTGCTAGCGAACCGATATGCGCATTCTGGTCATCGAAGACAACCGCGACATCCTGGCTAACGTCCTGGACTACCTGGAGCTCAAAGGCTATGTGGTCGATTGCGCTCAGGACGGACTAAGCGGCCTGCATCTGGCTGCCACCGAGCACTACGACCTGATCGTGCTGGACATCATGTTGCCTGGCATCGATGGGCTGCAGGTCTGCAAACGGCTGCGGGACGATGCCGGGCGGGACACCCCGATCATCATGCTAACGGCCCGTGATGCGCTTAATGATCGGCTGCAAGGGCTGGGTGCCGGCGCCGACGACTACCTGATCAAGCCGTTCGCGCTGTCGGAGCTGGTCGCCCGTATCGAGGCGATCCTGCGGCGCAGCCAGGGCTCGCGCAAACACAAACTGCATGTCGGTGATCTGCACTATGACCTCGATACCCTCCAGGCAACCCGCGCCGGGCAGCCGCTGCGATTGAATCCCATCGGCCACAAACTGCTGGCGATCCTCATGCAGAAAAGCCCGGCGGTGGTACGGCGCGAGCAGTTGGAGGAAGCGCTCTGGGGCAATGATGTTCCCGACAGCGACAGCCTGCGCAGCCATATTCACCAGCTACGCCAGGTACTCGACAAGCCGTTCGCGGCACCACTGCTGCACACCGTGCATGGCGTCGGTTTCCGTCTCGCGGAGCCTGAGCATGCTGGCTAAGCAACCCTTCGCGCGACGCATCGTCATCGCCTTCACGCTGATGACGCTGGTGGTCAGCGGGACCTTTTCCCTCGGAATCGTCGCGGTCGTGCATTTCATCGAGGAGCATCTGGTGACCCAGGAGCTGGGGCACGAATTGGACAGTGTGCTCAATGACGTCCTGGTGCACGGGGACGCACCACGGCTCGACGCGGTCACCCGATTCTTCGCCTCGAACCTGCCTGGCTACGCCATTCCCGAGGCGTTCAGGGGACTCGCCGATGGGTTCACCGAGCTGGTCCGTAACGAGGATGCCTACTACGTCTATCAACGCGAAATCGACGGCGCCAAGTATCTGCTGGTCGAGGAACAGCATGAATTCGAGGCGCGCGAGAACGCATTGTTCATGGTGGTGCTGGCCGGATTCGTGCTGAGCATCCTTGGTGCCTGGGGGCTTGGCTGGTTGATGGCGAGGAAAGTCATGGCCCCGCTGTCACGCCTGGCGCAGCAGGTTCGTCATCGCGATCAGCTGCATCCGCTGGCGCCACCACTGGCGTTGCAATATCCGGACGACGAGGTCGGCCATGTGGCGGCGGCGTTCGACAGTACCCTTGGCCAACTGCGCCAGAGCCTGGAGCGCGAGCGGCTGTTCACCAGCGATGTCAGCCATGAGCTGCGCACCCCTCTGATGGTCATCCTCGGCGCCTGCGAACTGCTCGATCAGACCGAGCTACCGGAAAAGTCGCGTACCCAGGCCCAGCGCATCGAGCGCGCCGCGCAGGAAATGCACGAGCTGGTGCAGACGTTCCTGATGCTGGCGCGGACCCGGCCGGAGCAGACCGCCTTTGCCGGCACCGCCAGCCTGCGCAGCGTGGCGCAGGAGCAGAGCGAGCGCTGGGCGCCGCTGTTTCTTGAAAAGGGGCTGACGTTCAATGTGGTCAGCGAAGGCGAGGACAGCGGCGAATACAACCTCACGCTGCTTGGCTCGGTGATGTCCAATCTGCTGCGCAATGCCCTGCATTACACCGACAGCGGCTCGGTGCGGCTGATTCTCGAAAACGCCGGCTTTCGCGTCGAAGACACTGGCATGGGCATTCCGCTGGAGCAGCAGGAACGCATGTTCCAGCCCTTCGTGCGCGGCGCCGACAGCCGGGGGGAGGGCCTGGGGTTAGGGCTGTCGCTGGTCAAGCGTATCTGCACACATCAGGGGTGGTCAGTGGGTGTAGCCCCTTGCGAGCCCAAGGGCAGCTGCTTCCAGGTGCGTCTGAAAAGCGATGGCGTTTGACGTTTTTTTCACATCCATTTGACAGAGCCTTGATGCGCGTCTCGATAGCGTGGTGTTTCGTTACCTATCGGAATGCCCGCCATGACGACATCGAGCCCCATCGAACTGGAGTTCTCGCGCAAGTACGACCGCCAGCACGCCTACGAATACCTGCATAAACACCATGACGGCCCTGCCCGGCGCCTGTCGCACTGGCGTGATGAGCAGATGGCGCGGCGCGCGCTGAAGATCGCCGGCGACCCCGATCTGGTACTCGACCTGCCGTGCGGCGCCGGGCGCTTCTGGCCGCTGCTGGCCGAGCACCCGAGCCGGATGATCTTTGCCGCCGACAACTCGGCTGACATGCTGGCGATTGCCGAGGCTGCGCAGCCGCGCGAGATCCTTTATCGGGTCGAGAGCTTTCAGACCTCGGCCTTCGCCATCGACATGGGCGACAACGCGGTAGACAGCATCTTCTGCATGCGCCTGCTGCACCACATCGCCGATCCGGCGCACCGGCTGGCGATGCTGCGCGAATTCCACCGCGTCACACGCGACACGCTGATCGTCTCGCTGTGGGTCGATGGCAACTACAAGGCCTGGAAGCGCAAGCGCCTGGAGCGTCGTCGGCCGGCGAAGGACAACCAGAACCGCTTCGTTGTCGAGCGTTCAGTGATCGAGGCGGAATTCGCCGAGGCCGGCTTCGATATCCTCGATCGCAGTGACTTCCTTCCGGGCTACGCCATGTGGCGGGTCTACGTGCTGCGCAAGCGGGGGTGAGCATGAGCCGACCACTCGTATTGCCGGCTCGTGAAGCGAGCACCAGCACCTTTCAACGCTGGTGGAACACCCAGGGCGAATGGGTCGAGGAGCCCAATCAGCGCCGCGCCGGCGAAAGCGGTGTGCAACGGATACGGCTGCGCGATCCGCAGCAGCCACTGCTGTACTGCAAACGCCAGATCGGCCATCTGTATCGCTCGTGGCTGCATCCGTTCGGCAGGCCCACGGTGCTGCGTGAACTTCAGGCGCTACAGGCCATCGGCCGACTCGGCGTGCGGGTACCCGAAGTTGTCTACTGCGGCACCCGGCAACTGGCCGGCCAGTGGCAGGCGCTGCTGGTGACGGCGGAACTGGAAGGCTTCATCAGCCTGGAAGACTGGTATCAACAGGGCCTGGGCGAGCGCTTTGGTACGGCGGTACAGGAACGCATGCTGGCTGCGGTCGGCATTAGCCTCGGGTGCATCCATCAGGCGCATTGGCAGCATGGTTGCTGCTATCCCAAGCACATTTTCGTCAAGGTTCACGGCGAAGGTGACGCGGCTGGAGTCGAGGTTGCCCTGCTCGATCTGGAGAAGAGCCGTCGCCGGCTTCGTCGCAGCGCCGCGGCACGGCATGACCTGCGCCAGCTCAGACGTCATCGCCAGGCCATGCCTGAACTGGACTGGCAACGATTGCTGGCCGCCCACCGCACCTTCAGCGAGTTGCACTGCGATGTCTGAGCCGACTTGCGTGGTTACCGATGCCATAAGCGGCGTTGACGTGCCAGTTGACGGTGCGGCGCTGAAGGGTCGCAGCGGACTGGCGCGGATCTGGTACGCCTCCGGCTATTCGGCGGCAGGTCTCAAGGCCGCTTATATGGGCGAAGCGGCATTCCGCCAGCTGGTGCTGCTGAATCTGCTGCTGATTCCTTTGGCGTTTCTGTTCGATGTCAGCCGCGTCGAACGTGCGGTGCTGATCGCCGTGGTATTTCTCGGCCTTATCATCGAACTGCTCAACTCGGCCATCGAGGCGACGGTCGATCGCATCTCCCTCGAACTGCACCCGCTTTCCAAACAGGCCAAGGATATGGGCAGCGCCGCGCAACTGCTGGCGCTGTGCCTGATCGGCCTGGTCTGGGCCGTGATTCTGATTCCCTGAAGGACGTACCCCATGCTTTCCTCAATGCGGCGACCCGGTCGACAGCGCCCGCTGCCCGGTTTCTATGGCTTGGCTGCGCACCTGCGGTTCACGTCTGCCAGTGCGCTGGCCTTGCTGGCGTTGTTTGCTCTGTTGCGCCTGGGGCTGCTGCTGTTCAACCGCGAGCTGATCGGCAGCACACCGCTGGGCAGTTTTTTCGAGGCATTCGGCAACGGCCTGCGCTTCGACCTGCGGGTGACGGTATACATCCTGCTACCGCTGCTGCTCGGCGTGCTGAGCGTGCGCGTGATGGCCGCCCGCGGGCTGCTGCGGCTGTGGGTCAGTGTGTGCGCCAGCCTGGCTATCCTACTCGGGTTGATCGAGCTGAACTTCTATCGCGAGTTTCATCAGCGCCTCAATAGCCTGGTATTCCAGTACCTGCAGGAAGATCCGGCCACCGTGCTGAGCATGCTTTGGCACGGCTTCCCGGTGCTGCAGCTGCTGGCGGCCTGGGGCGTGGTGAGCGCAGCGATGTTCGCCCTGTTCCGGTGGCTGGAGCGGCTGACCCGAGGTGCGCCGGTGCTTCATTCGACCAGCGCGAGCCGCGGCGGCGCGGCTTGGTATACCCGCACGGCAGTCTTCACCCTGCTGGTGCTGGTCTGCGTGGTGGCCGCGCGCGGGACGTTGCGCCAGGGGCCGCCGCTGCGCTGGGGCGATGCCTTCACTACCGAATCGATGTTCGCCAATCACCTCGGTCTGAATGCGACACTGTCGCTCTATGATGCCGCCAGGAACCGCTTGTCCAGCCACCGCGACAACAGCTGGAAGGCGACGCTTCCGAGCGATCAGGCGCAGTCGATCACCCGTGAGCTGTTGCTGACCGACAACGACCAACTGGTGGATGCCGAGCTGGCGCCGGTACGCCGCGATTTCCGGCCGCCAGTGGACGGGCAGCTGCCGGTGCGCAATGTGGTGGTGATCCTGATGGAAAGCTTCGCCGGGCGCTTCGTCGGCGCGCTGGGCAGCGGGGAAGGCATCACACCCAATTTCGACCGGCTTGCTGAGGATGGTCTGCTATTCAGCCGCTTCTTCGCCAACGGGACGCACACTCACCAGGGCATGTTCGCCAGCATGGCCTGCTTCCCCAACCTGCCGGGCTTCGAGTACCTGATGCAGACGCCTGAGGGCGGCAACCGTTTCTCCGGCTTGCCGCAACTGCTCAGCGCGCGGCAGTTCAACGACGTCTATGTCTACAACGGCGATTTCGCCTGGGACAACCAGTCCGGCTTCTTCAGCAATCAGGGCATGACCCGCTTCATCGGCCGTGGAGACTACGTCGATCCGGTCGTCGCGGATCCGACCTGGGGCGTCTCCGATCAGGACATGTTCGCCCGCGCGGCCGAGGAGCTGGGTCAGCTGGACCGCGGCAAACCGTTCTATGCGCTGCTGCAGACACTGTCCAACCACACGCCCTATGCGCTGCCGGAACAGCTGCCGGTCGCTCCGGTACAGGGGCATGGCAATCTGGATCAGCACCTGACCGCGATGCGCTATTCGGACTGGGCGCTGGGGCAATTCTTCGACAGGGTGCGTGGCGAGCCCTGGTACGCACAGACGCTGTTCGTGGTGGTCGGCGACCACGGCTTCGGGGTGCCGGAGGAGGTGACCGAGATGGACCTGTTCCGCTTCAACGTGCCGCTGCTGTTGATTGCGCCGGGCATTACCGAGCGTTTCGGCAGCCGTCGTGATGTGGTCGGGACGCAGGTCGACGTGGTGCCGACCATCATGGGCCGGCTTGGTGGCGAGGTCCGGCACCAGTGCTGGGGGCGCGATCTGCTCAGCCTGGCGGCGAACGACCCCGGCTTCGGCATCATTAAACCCTCGGGCAGCGACCAGACGGTGGCGATGATTCGCGGCGACCGCGTGCTGGTGCAGCCGAAGGAACAATCGGCGCGACTCTATCGCTATCGTCTGGGCGCCAACCCGCACGGCGAGCGTCTTGCGCCGGATAGCGATACGGCACAGTTGCAGCGCCAACTGGAAGCCTACCTGCAGACTGCGACGGCCAGTCTGCTGGGCAATCGCAGCGCGGATCGTGAGCGCGGGGCAGTGCCCGGCGGTGTTCCGCTGGCCAGAGCGGTGGTGCCGGCAGAGTCGTCCAGGCCGCCGATCCTGGTGCGCCAGGCGACCGAAGGCTGAGCCGATGTTCCGGTGACAAACGACTTACGGCTTGGCTTTATGGAAAAGGGGGTGGCGCTCAACGCGGGATCTTCACCTTGTCGTCATCGAAGTCGCCGCGCTCGGCGTCGCGGTGGCAGGCCACGCAGTTGGCGCGACCGCCGACTGACTCGCGGCGAAACTTGGCTTCGCTGACCTCGTCATGCTTCTGGTCGAACCAGCGCGTCTGGCTGATGCGCGGCGGTTCGCCGGCAGTCGGCGAGGGCTCGACCGGCAAGCGGTTGGCCGCCGAGGCGCGCAGCAGGAAGTCGAGGATTTCGCGCGCCTGTTCGGCATCGAGCGTGGCATTGCTGCCGTAGTGCTCATCGAGGGTCTGCATCTGCTGGCGCCAGGCCTCGGCCGGCAGCAGGCCCGGTGCGTAGAGCATGTGGCAGGCGGCGCATTCCTCCTTCCACACCAGCGGCGCGTCGCTCGGTATCGCCAGGCGCTTGGGTCGCTTGTAGCGCTTGCGGTCGTGGTCGTCGTCATCGGCGAAGCTGAGGCCGGCCAACGCCAGAGCCGAGGTCAGCCCGGCGACGGCAACCATGGATGCGATCTTCATGGCGCGCTCCTATTGGATGCTGTCGATCCAGCTGATGAAGTCGCCTTTTTCCTGCGCCGTGCATTCGCGGGCGAAGACGTCGTCGCAGTTGCGGCGGAACCACTTCTCGACCTTCTTAAGGTTGGTGAAACGCTCGGGATTGGTCGCTGGCGCCAGCGGCTCGACCTTGCGGTGAGCGGGCGTCTTGCCCGGCTGGCGTGGGTCGGCAGTGTGGCAGGTGGTGCAGCTCATGGTCTTGCCGTTGCGCTGCTCCTCGGCGAAGTACAGCGCCTTGCCGCGCTCGGTGGAAAAGCCGTTGAAGTTCGAATCCTGCTGACGGGCTTGCGCGGCGTAGCCGGCCAGCAGAGGATGTTCGGAACCAGCTAGCGCTGGCAGGCTCAGGCAGCAGGCGAGCGCGATGAGGTGGGCTTTCATGGTGCGGTCCTCCAGGATGGATGAGCGCAGCCTAGGCGCCCCGCCTTACGCCAAGCTGAATCTAGCCAGGTGATGGCATTCAGCTTGGCTTCAGCTGCGGGGCATACAAGGGAGGCATTCCCTATACCGAGGATTGCCGCCGTGGCTGCCTTCAACCGCTTTCGCTTGTTTCACTGGTTACTGGCCGGTTTCTTTCTTGGCGTCTATCTGAGCGGCGACGACGCAGAGCTGCTGCATATCTGGCTGGGCTATGGCCTGGTGGCATTGCTGATGTGGCGCCTATTGATTGTGCCGCTGCGCCTGCGCGGTTTTCCAAAGCTGCTGCCGCCGAAGGGGCAGCGCCGTAAGCCCGGCCTGTCGGCAATCGGCAAGTGGCTGACGGTCGGCGCGCTGGCGAGCTTTGCGTTGGCCAGCCTGATTGGGTTGGGGATGGTCGATAACGGCGACGTGCTTGGCGCATTGCCCGGCGTCGGCGCGGAGGTGTTCGGCGCCGCCAGCGACATCGACTTCATCGTCTGGCTGGATGAACCCGACGAAATGCACGAATTATTCGCCAACCTGGGACTGTGGCTGATCGGCCTGCATGTCGGTTACGTGCTGCTGTTTCGCCGCAAGATGGTGTGGCCGATGCTGCGCGGCCCGTCCTCGGCAGGACCGGCTCGGAGCCCGAGCACGACGTTGACTGCACCCGCACCAGCTCCCGTCTCAGGGGAGTTCACCCGGCTGCGCATCGCCTCACGCCAGGCCGAAACCGCCGACAGCTGCTCATTCATCCTGCAGGTCCCGGCCGCCCAGCGCGCACGCTTTGCCGCGCAGCCGGGGCAGTTCCTCACGCTGAAGGTGCCCTGTGGCGAGATGCCGCTGCTGCGCTGCTATTCGCTGTCGCAGCGGCCGCAGGGTGATGGCGCGCTGCGCATCACCGTCAAGCGCGTGCCTGGCGGGCGCGCATCGAACTGGCTGCTGGATACCCTGCAGGCGGGCGACTGTATCGAGGCGCTGCCGCCGGCCGGCCTGTTTGTGCCGCGCAACCTGGATGACGATCTGCTGCTGCTCGGTGCAGGCAGCGGTATCACGCCGCTGATGGCGATCCTGCAGGCGGCGCTGGTCGAGGGTAGCGGGCGGGTGTGCCTGTTCTGCGCCAGCCGCGATGCCGCTTCGCTGATCTTTGCCGAGGAGCTGGCTGAATGGTCCGCGCGATATCCCGAGCGCCTACAGCTTTGCATCTGGCTGGATGCAGAACAGGGCGTGCCTAGCGGCCCGGCCATTGCCGCGATGATTGCCGGTTGGGCTGCCGCCGACGCCTTTGTCTGCGGGCCGCAACCGTTCATGAACGCCGCCAGCGCCGCGCTGAGTGAACTGGGCGTGGAGGCCGCTCGCATCCATCTGGAGCGTTTTGGTACTGCTGTGTCGGCCGCCGCGCCGGGCGCACGGCGGAGTCGCCTGAAGGTGGCGCTCGACGGCCGTCATTATGAGCTGGATGTACGGCGCGGTGAGGTGCTGCTGGAGGCGATGGAACAGGCTGGCCTGCAACCACCGAATGCCTGCCGCTCGGGCGTCTGCGCCGTATGCAAATGCCGGGTGGTGGAAGGCAGCGTAAGGATGCGCAGCAATCAGGTGTTGAGCGAGCAGGAAGTACATCAGGGTTGGGCGCTGGCTTGCCAGGCCGAACCGAGGAGCGCCGAACTGCAGGTTGAGTACTGACGAGCGGATCTGCGAGTCCTAAGGCGGGTTACGCCTCAGCCTTGTCCACTTGGCCGGCCGCAAAGGCCAAGACCATGCCGCGGCCTGGCGGCGCGGAAATCGCTGGTCGCTCGCCACCCTGCGGCGCGGTGTGGCGAGGCGGGGTCAACGCTCCGTCATCGGCAGCTCGTGTGGCTGCCAGGCTGTCCACGAGCCGGGTCTCGATGTCATAGACGATGCGCAGGCCTTTTTCGCGCGTCGGGCCGGGGCTGCCGATCGGCTCGAGCATCAGCACCTATGCATCTCCGTAACGGCCGGATGGTGACAGAAGTAGAACGCCGACGAGTGTCGGCGTTTACCCGGTGGTCATTTGCGAACCAACAACACACCCGACTCCATGTGGTGCGTGTAGGGAAACTGGTCGAACAGGGCGCAGCGCTCGATGCGGTGGGTGTCGTGCAGCTGGGCGATGTTCGCCGCGAGGGTTTCCGGGTTGCAGGAAATGTAGAGGATGCGCTCGAAGCGGCGGGTCAGTTCGCAGGTGTCCGGGTCCATGCCGGCGCGGGGCGGATCGACGAACACGCTGCCGAAGGTGTAGCTCTTCAGGTCGATCCCCGCCAGGCGGCGGAACGGGCGCACTTCGTTCAGTGCCTGGGTCAGTTCCTCGGCCGACAGGCGAACCAGGCTGACGTTGTCGATGCCATTGTCATCGAGGTTGGCCAGCGCCGCGTTCACCGAGGACTTGCTGATCTCGGTCGCGAGCACCTTGGGCACCCGGGTTGCCAGCGGAAGGGTGAAGTTACCGTTACCGCAATAGAGTTCGAGTAGGTCGTCGTTTCGCTCGCCAAGGACGTCGTAGGCCCAGTTCAGCATCTTCTGGCACACCTCGCCGTTGGGCTGGGTGAAAGCGCCTTCGGGTTGGCGGTAGCTGAAGGTCCGCCCCGCAACGGTCAGCTGCTCGGTGACGTAGTCGCGGCCAATGACGATGCGCTTGCCTTTGGAGCGACCGACGATACTCACGCCAAGCTTCTCCGCGAGCTGTTCAGCTTCGGTCTGCCAGGCGTCGTTGAGCGGGCGGTGATAGGCGAGGGTGATCAGCGCGTCGCCGGACAGCGTGGTCAGAAATTCGACCTGGAACAGCTTGAAGCTCAGCGTCTCGCTGGCTTGCCAGGCGGCCTTGAGCTGCGGCATCAGCTCATTGATGCGGCGACTGGCGATAGGGAAGCTGTCGATCAGGATCGGCGTGTGCTTGTCGCCCTGCTCGAACATCGCGTAGTGGCGCTGGCCGTCTTCGCGCCACAGGCGGAACTCGGTGCGCAGGCGATAGTGTTCACGCGGTGAGTCGAAGACGTCCGGCGCGGGTGCGTCGAAGGGCGTCAGCAGTTCTACCAGCCGCGCGGCTTTCTCGGCGAGTTGGGCGTCGTAAGTGGCGGGATCGAACTGCGGAGCGCTCATGGGGACCCTTGGAGTAGTAGGTAAATCGTAGGGTGGATCGGGGCGCGCAGCTGGCGCTTCATCCATCCACCGTCTCCGCATGAAAGGTGGATGAAAAAAACGCCATCCACCCACGCAACCGGAGGGCGCGGATTGTACGGTCGTCAGCTCGGGTTGTCAGGACCGCTCGGGTCCTGCTCGGGGCTGCTTTGGTGGGCTGAGGCGGAAAGCCGCCCGGCCCACCCTAAGGTCGTCCCGAACGCAGGGTGCGGCCGGACGGGGTTCCGCTCCAACGGCAGGACGCGGCTGTCAGCCGGCGAACCAGCCCAGCTTGATCACGAACAGGATCGACAGGATCCACATCGCCGGGCTCAGGTCGCGCCAGCGGCCGGCCAGCAGCTTGATCGCGGTCCAAGCGATAAAGCCGAAGGCGATGCCGTTGGCGATGGAGAAGGTCAGCGGCATGGCCAGGGCGGCAATGGCCACCGGTGCGGCGACGGTGAGGTCTTCCCAGTCGATGTTGACCAGGCTGCTCATCATCAACACAGCAACAAACAACAGTGCCGGTGCGGTGGCGTAAGCCGGAACGGCGCCGGCCAGCGGGGCGAAGAACAGGCTGAGCAGGAACAGCAGGGCGACCACGCACGCGGTCAGGCCGGTGCGGCCACCGGCGCTGATGCCGGCGGCGGATTCGATGTAGCTGGTGGTGGTTGATGTGCCCAGGGCTGCGCCGGCCATGGTCGCGGTGCTGTCAGCCAGGAGGGCGCGGCCCAGGCGAGGCATGCGACCGTCCTTGTCCAGCAGATTGGCCTTTTGCGCCACGCCAATGAGCGTGCCGGAGGTGTCGAACAGGTCAACGAACAGGAAGGCAAAGATCACGCTGATCAGGCCGATGTCCAGCGCGCCCATGATGTCCAGTTGCATGAAGGTCGGCACCAGCGAAGGCGGCATCGACATGACGCCGTTGAGCTCGGAGAGGCCGAGGACGATCGACAGCACGGTGACCACCAGGATGCCGATCATCACCGCGCCGGTGACCTTGCGGTAAGCCAGGGCGGCAATCAGGAAGAAGCCCAGGCAGGCCAGCAGCGGGCCGCCGGCAGTCAGGTCACCCAGGCCGACCAGCGTGGCAGGATTGTCGACCACGATGCCGGCGTTTTTCAGCGCGATGATCGCCAGGAACAGGCCGATACCCGCTGCGATGCCCGAACGCAGCGCCAGCGGAATGCTGTGGATGATCCACTCGCGGATCTTGAAGATCGACAGCAGAAAGAAGATCGCGCCCGACAGGAACACCGCACCCAGCGCGGTCTGCCAGGTGTAGCCCATGGTCAACACCACGGTGTAGGTGAAGAAGGCGTTCAGGCCCATGCCCGGCGCCAGGGCGATCGGGTAGTTGGCAACCAGGCCCATGATCGCCGAGCCGATGGCCGCGGCCAGGCAGGTGGCGACGAATACCGCGCCGTGATCCATGCCGGTTTCGGCGAGGATGCTCGGGTTGACGAAGAGGATGTAGGCCATCGTCAGGAAGGTGGTGAGACCGGCGAGGATCTCGGTGCGCAGCGTGGTGTTGTGCGCCTTGAGTTGGAACAGCTTCTCCAGCATTTTGATTCCTCTTCTTGCCGGTCGATGATGCGTTGGGGTTGTCTCTCTGGACGACTTGCTCGTTACAGCAAAGCTTATCCGGGCGATGCCCGCAAAAGCGGCGCATCTTACACCGTCGTTCCAGCCGGTTGAATGTGATTAGAGTGACCCGTCGGTTCTGCTACGTTGGGCTCTGCCACCTCTGAGGCTGGCGCCTGTCCAAAGAGCCAACGGGTGCATCACGCGCCTGTGTCTGCACTGCGGTTTTCGAGGGTGAGATGTTCAAAAGATGCAGCCAAGAGTTCGGGCAGCCAGGTAGTCGAGGCCGCGGCTGGGGCGGAACCACCGCAAAGGAGCCTGTCTATGCCTGAGCCGATCATGGGGCTGTGCACGCTGGTGCTGGCAGCCGGCCAGGGCAGCCGCTACCGCGAGCTTGTCGATCAAGACAAGCTGCTCGCGCCCAGCCGTGATGCGCCTGCTGCACCCGGCGTGCTGGCCTCGACGCTCGAGTCGCTGGCAGGGGTCACGGAGCGACTGGTGGTGGTCACCCGCGAGGATAATCTTGCGCTGCGCGCGTGGCTTGATCAGCGGGCCGGATCGTTCGGTGCCGAGGTCTTTACGGTGCGCAGCAACGGCCTGGGCCACAGCCTGGCGCAGGCCATTGCGCAGTATCCGGCCGAGCAGGGCTGGCTGGTTGCGCTTGGGGACATGCCTTATATCCGCCGCGAAACCATCCGTGGCATTGCCGCTGAAATCCGCCAGGAGCGGCTGGTGGTGCCGCGCCATGTCGGGCAGCTTGGTCATCCGCGAGGCATCGGTAGTTGCTACCGCTCTCAGGTAATGGCACTCGACGGCGATCGCGGCGCGCAAGCCTTGTTCAGCGCGGGCCCAGTCACCGAAGTCGAGGTTGATGATGTTGGTGTGCTGCAGGACATCGACCGACCAGAGGATCGCCGAGACGCCTGAGGCCGGCGCGGTGCCGATCAGCGGTCGGTGCCTCGCGGGCTGCGGTTGAAGGGCCCAGCACAAACCTGTCGGCCCCTTCCGGTTCCTTCCGGCCCATCAGCTGAACGTTTTTTCCGACGTGGCAGTCGTACCCCTAAGCGCACGGACAGCGCACCTAATGCCTGAAGTTTTCGGCGATCCTGCACAGAACAGGCAGCCGAAGACTCCCAAACCGTGAGGCTGCCATGAGCGAAACATCTACCGCTGCAGGTGGGATTTCCGCCTGTTCCATTACCCTCCAACTGAACGGCCAGCGCCGCGAAGTCGAGGTCTATCCCTGGACCACACTGCTTGATCTGCTGCGCGAACAACTGCACCTGACGGGCACCAAGAAGGGCTGTGACCACGGCCAGTGCGGCGCCTGCACCGTGCTGCTCAACGGCAAGCGCATCAACAGCTGCCTGACCCTGGCCGTGATGCACGACGGCGCCCAGCTGACCACCATCGAAGGGCTGGCTGAGGGCGAGGAGCTGCACCCGATGCAAGCCGCCTTCGTCAAACACGACGCCTTTCAGTGCGGCTATTGCACGCCCGGGCAGATCTGCTCGGCGGTGGGCATGGTGGCCGAAGGACGGGTGCAATCGCGCGATGACCTGCGTGAGCAGATGAGCGGCAACGTCTGCCGCTGTGGCGCCTATCCGAACATCGTCGCAGCCATCGAGGATGCGACCGAAGAGACACGCGAGCGGCTTGCCGGTGCGAAGGAGGTGACGCCATGAATCCCTTC
Organism: Stutzerimonas tianxiuensis; assembly: GCF_053470365.1. Taxonomy (NCBI): domain Bacteria; kingdom Pseudomonadati; phylum Pseudomonadota; class Gammaproteobacteria; order Pseudomonadales; family Pseudomonadaceae; genus Stutzerimonas; species Stutzerimonas tianxiuensis. Next base: position 63,238 of record NZ_JBPVWS010000010.1, read on the forward strand.
AGCTACGCACGCCCAAGCAGCGTCGAAGAAGCCATCGGGCAGTTCCGGCCGGAAAGCCGTTACATCGCCGGCGGCACCAACCTGCTCGATCTGATGAAGGAAAACGTCACCCGTCCGTCGCAGCTGATCGACATCACCCAGCTGCCGCTGGCGGATATTGAGGAGACGCCCGAGGGCGGTCTGCGCATCGGTGCGCTGGTCAGCAATGCGGATCTGGCCTGGCATCCGCTGGTGGAAGCACGCTATCCGCTCTTGTCACAGGCCATCCTGGCGGGCGCCTCGCCGCAGTTGCGCAACATGGCCACCACCGGCGGCAATCTGCTGCAGCGCACCCGTTGCTACTACTTCTACGATGCCACCACACCGTGCAACAAGCGCGAGCCCGGTACCGGCTGCTCGGCGCGCGAGGGCCTCAATCGCATCCACGCGATTCTCGGCCACAGCGACGCCTGCATCGCCGTCCATCCCTCCGACATGTGCGTGGCGATGGCGGCACTGGAGGCGGTGGTGCATGTGCAAGGGCAACGCGGCGAACGGCGCATTCCCATGGCCGACTTCCACCGCTTGCCGGGCCATGCGCCCGAGCAGGACAACACCCTGGTCGATGGCGAGCTCATCACTGCGGTCGAGTTGCCGCCACAGGACTTCTCCGCGCACAGCAGCTACCTCAAGCTGCGTGATCGTGCCTCCTATGCGTTTGCCCTGGTTTCGGTCGCTGCTGCACTGGAGATGGACGGCGACAGCATTCGCAGTGCCCGCATCGCCATGGGCGGCGTGGCGCACAAGCCTTGGCGCAAGAAGGAAGCGGAGGCGGCGCTGGTTGGCAAGACGGCTGACGAGGCTGCGTTCAGCGCCGCTGCCGACATTCTGCTCGAGGGTGCCAGCGGTTTCGAACACAACGCCTTCAAGATCGAACTGGGCCACCGCGCCATCGTCCGCGCCCTGACAGACGCCGCCAAAGGAGCCGCCCAATGAAACCAGCCAATTCCCCGTTCGGGCAGCCGCTCAACCGCGTCGATGGCCCGCTGAAAGTCACGGGTCAGGCGCATTACGCCGGTGAGTTCGATGTGCCCGGCCTGCTCTATGGCAGCGTGGTCAACAGCAGTATCGCGCGTGGTCGAATCATCAGCATCGACGCCAGCGCGGCCGAAGCGGTGCCGGGCGTTGCGCTGGTGTTGACCCACCAGAACCGTCCGCCCATTGCGAGCTACGACGATCCTTACGAGGACGACGATGCCGCCGACGGCTCGCCGTTCCGACCGCTGTTCAACGACCGTATTCTCTACAGCGGCCAGCCGATCGCGCTGGTCGTGGCGGAAAATCTCGAGCTGGCCCGTTATGCCGGCAGCCTGGTGCGCGTCGAGTACGAGCGCGAGCCCCATCACACCGACCTGCTCAGCGAACTGGAAACCATGCACAAGGCACCGGCTGACCTGCCGGAGCCGCGCGGTGACGTGGACAGCGCCCTGGCCAGCGCGCAGTTCAAGGTGGACGTGCAGTACACCACGCCGGTCGAGCACCACAATCCGATGGAGCCGCATGCCTCGACCGTTCACTACTTTCCCGAAGGCAACCTGGAAATCTACGACAAGACCCAGGGCGTGCAGAACTGCATGCGCTATCTGGAAGGCGTGTTCGACATGGAGGGCAAGATCCGCATCCTCTCGCCGTTTGTTGGCGGTGCCTTCGGTTCCGGCTTGCGTCCTCAGTACCAGCTGACGCTGGCGGTGATGGCGGCGCTCAAGCTAAAGCGTTCGGTGCGTGTCACCCTCAAACGCCAGCAGATGTTCACCTTTGGCTATCGTCCGCGCACTGTGCAGCGGCTGTCGATTGGCGCAAACGCCAGCGGAGAACTGCAGGCCATCACCCACCAGGCGATCGGTCAGACGTCCAGCTTCGAGGATTTCACCGAGCATGAGGTCGAGTGGTCCGGGATGCTCTACAAGTGCCCGAACGCCAGGCTCGACTATCAACTGGTGCCACTGGACGTCTACACGCCGCTGGACATGCGTGCGCCGGGCGCGACCATTGGCGTTTACGCCCTGGAAAGCGCCATGGATGAACTGGCCTACGCAGCGAACATCGACCCGCTGCAGTTGCGCCTGACCAACTACTCCGAGCGCAACGCCAACGAAGACAAGCCGTATTCCAGCAAGGAGCTGCGTCAGTGCTACGAGCAGGGCGCCGAGCGCTTCGGCTGGTCACGCCGTTCCATGGCGCCGCGCTCCATGCGCGATGGCAACCAGCTGATCGGCTGGGGCATGGCTACCGGGGTGTGGGAGGCCATGCAGATGCCAGCCGCCGCCAAGGCGTGCATGGAGCCCGACGGTCGGCTGGTGGTCAGCAGCGCCACCTCCGACATCGGTACTGGCACCTACACCGTCATGACCCAGATTGCCGCCGCGGCGATGGGCCTGCCCATGGAGCAGGTCGAGTTTCGCCTGGGTGATTCGAACCTGTCGCAGGCGCCGCTTGAGGGTGGCTCCTTCACGGTGTCTTCCGTTGGCACAGCCGTGCAGCAGGCGTGTGAAGGGCTGCAGGCGAAATTGCTCGACGCAGCGCAGCAGGCGCCGGTATCGCCTTTCACCGGGGCCAAGCTCGAGGATGTCGAGTTCGTCGACGGTCAGATGCGCTTGAAGGCCTCGCCAGAACATTGGGTCGAGTTGGCGGAGATCATCGCCGCCAACGGCGTGATCGAGTCGGAAGTCAGTGCCAAGCCGGGCGAAAAACGCAGTGAATACTCGATCTCTACGCATTCGGCGATCTTCGTTGAGGTGCGTGTGGACGAATCGCTGGGCACGGTGAAAGTCAGTCGCGTGGTCAGTGCCGTAGCGGCCGGGCGCGTGGTCAATCCGAAGACCGCGGGTAACCAGATCGCCGGCGGTGTGGTCTGGGGCATCGGCCAGGCGCTGCATGAGGAAACCATGATCGACCACAACCTCGGTCGTTACATGAACCACAACCTGTCCGAGTACCACGTCCCGATCAATGCCGATATCAATGACATCGACGTGTTCTTCGTCGAGGAGAAGGACGAAATCGTCAACGCGCTGGGCTCCAAGGGCGTCGGCGAAATCGGCATCGTCGGCGTGGCGGCGGCGGTGGGCAACGCCATCTACCATGCCACCGGCAAGCGGGTGAGGGACTTGCCGATTACCTTGGACAAGGTGTTGTAACCGGCCAGCCACGTGGAAAAGGCTGCGCCGTTTCCACCCTACGGTTGGCAGGCAACGGCTGTAGGGTGGAAGACCGCGAAGCGTCTTCCACCGAAACCGCTAATCCAGATCCCGATGTAGCTGGTCGCGGTTGGCCAGCGTCGGGAACAGCTTCATCCAGGTACCGGTGATAATCAGCGTGCCGACGCCACCGAGCACTACTGCCGGCACCGTGCCGAACCAGTGCGCCGTCAGGCCTGACTCGAATTCACCGAGCTGGTTGGACGCGCCAATGAATAGCCCATTGACTGCACTCACCCGGCCGCGCATCGCGTCCGGCGTTTCCAGCTGCACGAACGCCCCGCGGATCACCATGCTGATCATGTCCGCCGCGCCGAGAACGGCGAGCACGCCCATCGAGAGCCAGAACGAGGTCGACAGGCCGAAGGCGATGGTGGCCAGGCCGAACACCGCGACAGCGGCGAACATGACTCGGCCGACGCGCTTGTTGATCGGGTAACGCGCCAGCCAGAACGACATCAGCAACGCACCCACCGCGGGTGCCGAGCGCAGCAGCCCGAGCCCCCAGGGGCCGGTGAGCAGGATGTCCTTGGCGAACACCGGCAACAGCGCAGTGGCGCCACCCAGCAGCACGGCGAACATGTCCAGCGAGATGGCGCCGAAGATGTCCGGTCGGCTACGGATGAAACGCATCCCCGCGAGCAGATTGTCCATCGCCGGGCCGGTTTGTTTGGGCGGTGCCGGGCGTTTCGGCAGGCTCAGCATCAGGCTGCAGGCGAGGGCGAACAGCAGCGCGACCGGGACATAGACCCACAGCGGACCGATGGCGAAGAGCAGGCCGCCCAATGCCGGCGCGACGATGGTCGCCGTTTGCATGGCCGAGGATGAGGCGGCCACGGCAGCGGGAAACAGTTGGGTGGGCACCAGGCTGGGCAACAGTGCCTGGGTGGCGGGCCCTTCAAAAGCGCGCGCGCTGCCCAACAGAAAGGCCAGCACGAAGATCATCTCGCGGGTGACGCCAAGCCCACCGGCACCGAGCACCAAGGCCAACGCAATCAGGCCTTGCAGGGCCTGACACAGTGCCGCGACACGGCGGCGGTCGAAGCGGTCGGCGACGTGTCCGGTCCAGAGGATGAACAGCAGACGGGGAAAGAACTCAGCCAGCCCGACCAGCCCGAGATCCAGCACGCTCCCGGTCAGCTCGTACATGTGCCAGCCAATGGCCACGGCCAGCATCTGAAAGCCGCTGGCGGTGAACACGCGAGCAAACCAGAACTTGATGAAGGGGCGTTGGTGGCGCAGCAGGAGTTTGGCGTGTATGGACATCAGGTCGAGGCGCAAGGTGGGCAGTGGCGCAGATTAGCATTCAGTCGCGGTGGCGCTTTGAGGGAATCTGCCTGTTGAAAGCCGCACAGGGGAGACGAACGGGGTTTTGCCTGGCCCGCCAGCAGTCGAGACAGGTTGCGCTGGTGGGCTGAAGCCCACCCTACTTAGAAGAATACGCGTCGACTTTCCGCCGTAGGGTGGGCTTTAGCCCACCGTAGACGAGTTTTGGTGTCCGTGGCGGACTGGGTTCACCAATGCGCATGCAATCAGGCGTCGGGCTTCATTCAGGCAACAACCCGCGCTCTGCAAACACCGCCTTGGCGGTCGCCATGCCGTTCAATGCTGCAGGGAAACCGGCATAAACCGCCATCTGGATGATCACCTCAACGACCTGCTCCGGCGTGCAGCCGACGTTCAGCGCGCCGTGGATGTGCACGGCCAGCTGCGGTTGGCAATGGCCGAGCGTGGTCAGTGCTGCGACCGTGGCGAGCTCACGCTGGGGCAGGTCGAGGCCGGGGCGTTGGTAGATATCGCCGAAGGGGAATTCAATGACGTAACGGGCCAGATCCGGGGCGATGGCTTGCAGGCTGTCAATGACCTTGCGGCCGGCTTCGCCGTCGATTTCTTCGAGTTTGGCCAGGCCTTCGGTATAGCGGATCGATGCAGGCATGAATCAGTCCTCTCGGTTGGGTGAGAGGAAAGCCTGCGGGTTGGAGTCGACTCTAAGTCAAGCGGTTGTTTGCTGGCGATACAACTCGATCTTTTTCTGCAGCGCATCAAGGTGCTCACGGTCGCGCTGGAGACGTTCCTGCAGCTTCGCGGCGTGGGCTACGAGCAGTGCCTGACGCGCCTCAAGCGTGGAATCGCCAAGCTCGCGCAGATCGGCGTAGCGGATGATGTCGTCCAGCGCCATGTTCGTTTCTTTCAGACGCAAGATGAAACCGACCCATTCCAGATCGCGCGGGCCGTACACTCGACAGCCGCGGGCATCCCGAGCGACATGCCGCAGCAGGCCGATCTTTTCGTAGTAACGCAGGGTGTGGGCGGACAGGCCGGTTCGAGCGGCAAACTGCTGCACGCTCATCCGAACCGGCGTGTCGCTCATGGTTTGATCGCCCGCAAGATCACGAATTTCGGCGTCGCCGCGACCTGCTCGACCTTGCCAAACAGCCGCTTGAGCTTGAGGTGATAACCGAGGTGGCGGTTGCCGACGATCCATAGCTCGCCGCCTTTGCACAGTGCCGTTTTGGCCTGGGTGAACATCCGCCAGGCGAGAAAGTCGCCGACGACCTGCTGCTGATGGAAAGGGGGATTGCACAGCACCAGATCCAGCGAATCCATCGGCTGCTCGGCCAACCCATCGCCGGCGCGGATGTCGGCGGGCCGATCGCCGTGGATGGCCTGCCAGTTTTCCCGCGCCGACTGCACCGCCATGTAGCTCTCGTCCACCAGCGTCATCTGTGCTTGCGGATTGCCCAGCGCGTAGACGATGCCGAGCACACCATTGCCACAGCCCAGATCTGCGGCGCGCAGGTTGCCGAGCGCCTTGGGCAGATGCGGAAGAAAAGCCCGAGTGCCGATATCGAGGTCTTCGCGGCAGAACAGGTTGGCGTGGTTGAGCAGCTCGAGGGCTGGCTGATCAAGGCGATAGCGGGTCGGGTAGGGCGAGTGGGGTACGGGCTTGTCTTCGGGCGTTGCGGTGAGCAGACGCGCTTTCTTGACCGCCAGCGAGGCCTGCACCGGGCCGATGTATTTCTCCAGCAGGTCGCCGGCCGCGCGTGGCAGATGCTTGATCATCGCGGCGGCGATCACCTGAGCACCTGGCGCCAGCTGGCCGTGCAGCCGGATCAGCTGTTCCTCCAGCAAGGCAAGGGTCTTCGGTACGCGGATCAACACGCGGTCGAACGGACCCTGCGCCACTTCACTGGCTGGAACGAACGTCACGGCGTCGTCGGCCAGCGCGTTGCGCTGCAGGTTCTTTTCCAGCGCCAGGTGTGCCAGGTGCGAATCGCCGCTGCTGGTGACCTGTACATGCTGCGCCAGCGCACAGGCCAGGGCGCCGAAGCTGTCGTTGAGGATCAGTACCCGCGTTGTCGCAGCCAAGCCTTGCTCGTGCAGCTGCGCCAACAGGTATTCGTCAGCCGCATCGAACGCCTGCAAGGGTTCGTTGGGCTGTTCGGGCTGGCGGACCAGGTCGAGGCGGGCGTAGGGTGATTCGAGAATAGGCATAAGAACTGGCGGTGTTTATAGGCGTCGGAATGGAGTATCAAGGTCCCAGGCCGCGGAAAAACTAACTGCGTTGGCAATACTGCGTTAGAACCAGCCTCCAGAAAGTCGCTTGCGACTAACGCGCTTCAGCGCGGCCCGGAGGGCGAACGAAGTGAGTCATGCTCATTTAGAAAAACTAAACTCCGCTTCTTCGGCTGTTTCTGCCTTGTCTTGCCTGCCTCGTCTACGTTTTTCCACGGCCTGGGCACGTGGTTCGCCCAAGTTCGGAAGGAGTGAAGTATGACCGCCAGCGAAGAGAAGTTCACCCGCCAGCGTCTGCTCGAGGTGCAGACGCTGACGCCCAATCTGTTCACCTTACGTACCACCCGCGACCCGGGGTTTCGCTTCAACGCCGGGCAATTCGCGCGCCTGGGCGTCCGCAAGCCGAGCGGCAGCATCGTCTGGCGCGCCTATTCGATGGTCTCCGCGCCGCACGATGAGTTTCTCGATTTCTTCTCCATCGTGGTGCCGGGCGGCGAATTCACCAGCGAGCTGAGCCGCCTCGAACCCGGCGACGAGTTACTGGTGGACAAGCAGGCGTTCGGCTTTTTGACCCTCGACCGCTTCATCGACGGCCCCGACCTGTGGCTGCTGGGCACCGGTACCGGCATCGCGCCGTTTCTTTCGATCCTGCAGGACTTCGAAGTCTGGCAGCGGTTCGAGCGGATCATTCTGGTCTACAGCGCGCGCACGGTATCGGAACTGGCGTATCAACAGCTGATACGCGACCTGCCGCAGCGCGACTATCTGGAAGGGCTCGGCTCGAAGCTGACCTACCTGCCGGTGGTGACCCGCGAGCAGGTGCCTGGCGCGCTGCACGGTCGCGTCACCACGCTGATCGAGAGCGGCGAGCTGGAACGGGCCGCCGATCTGAAGCTGGAGCCGGAGCACTCGCGCATCATGCTCTGTGGTAACCCGCAGATGATCGAGGACACCCGCACTCTGCTGAAAACACGCGACCTCAACCTGAGCCTGACCCGGCGGCCGGGTCAGGTGGCGGTGGAGAATTACTGGTGACAGGCCGGCGGGATCAACGCTCGGGTCCGTCTTCGATCAGTTCGGCCTGTAGCCAGGTCACGAAGCTGCCGATCAGGCGCTGGCGCCGTTTGCGCTCGGGCAGCACGACGTAATAGCCGAACTCGGTTCGCACGCTTTCGCTGCAGACGCGGCAAAGCAGACCCTGCGCCAGGAGTTCATCGACCAGATGACGCCAGCCGATGGCGACGCCCTGGCCAGCGATCGCCGCCTGGATCAACAGGGTGTAATTGTCGAAGCGCAACATGCCCGAACTTGGGTTCTCGGTGATCCCGAGCGCGCGAAACAGGTTGTTCCAGTCGACCCAGCGTGAGCGGCTTTCCGGTCGCAAATGCAGCAGCGGCAGCCGCGAAAGCGCCGTCGGCGCCAGAGGCGTGGTCTCATTTTTCAGCAGCAGCGGGCTGCAGACGGGATAGACCTCCTCGTGAAACAGCAGATGCGCCTCGCCATGCCTGGAGCGGCCGTCGCCGAAGACGATGGCTACGTCGGTTTCCGAAGGCAGCACGCCCAGCCCACGCTCGCTGGTCACCAAGCTGACGTCCACCTCCGGATGCAACTGGTGAAAACGCTCCAGGCGCGGCATCAGCCAGTACGCGGCGAAGGCGAAATCGGTCGCGACCTGGAGCACCTCATGCTGCTGCTGCGCGGTGACCGCGGCAAGGCCAGCGTCCAGCGTGCCCAGACCCTGCTGTACATAGCTCAGCAGCAGCTCGCCGGCCTCGGTGAGGACGATGCCGCGATAGACGCGGTCGAACAGGCGAACCGCCAGCTGCTGTTCCAGACGCTTGATCTGCTGACTGATAGCCGGCTGTGTGCTGCCCAGCTCCAACGCGGCGGCGGTAAAGCTCTGTTGACGTGCAGCGGATTCGAATACCCGCAGCGTGTCCAGGGCGATGTGATCGAGACGGTTACGCATAAGCTTTGCTTATCCTAGTCATAGCGCGTGGCCGGGTTTACCGCAGAGTTATAGGGTCCAGACTCTGCATGACGCAATTTCGCATAAAAACAAGGCATGGACCGTTCGCACTATGAAGCGCCCCAACATTCTGTTCATCATGGCCGACCAGATGGCCGCTCCGATCCTGCCGATGCATGACCCGGCGTCGCCGATCAAACTGCCGCATCTCTCGCAACTGGCCGCCAGCGGCGTGGTGTTCGATTCGGCCTATTGCAACAGCCCGCTCTGCGCGCCGTCGCGCTTCACCTTGGTCAGTGGCCAACTGCCCAGCAAGATCGGCGCTTACGACAATGCTGCCGATTTTCCGGCCGACGTGCCGACCTACGCGCACTACCTGCGGCGGCTCGGTTATCGCACAGCGCTGTCCGGCAAGATGCATTTTTGCGGCCCCGATCAGCTGCACGGCTATGAGGAGCGGCTGACCAGCGACATCTATCCTGCCGACTATGGCTGGGCAGTGAACTGGGACGAGCCAGAGGTACGCCTGAGCTGGTACCACAACATGTCGTCGGTGCTGCAGGCCGGGCCCAGCGTGCGTACCAATCAGATGGATTTCGATGAGGAGGTGGTGTTCAAGGCGCAGCAGTACCTCTACGACTTCGTGCGCTCCGATAGCCACCAGCCGTTCTGCCTGACGGTCTCGATGACTCACCCGCACGATCCTTACACAATTCCCGAAGAGTACTGGAACCGCTACCGGGAAGAGGACATCCCGCTGCCGCGCCAGAGCATCGCCCAGGACGAGCAGGACCCGCACTCGCAGCGCCTGCTCAAGGTCATTGATCTGTGGGGCAAATCGCTGCCCGAACAGAAGATCAAGGATGCCCGCCGCGCTTACTTCGGCGCCTGCAGCTACATCGACGACAACGTTGGCAAGCTGCTGAAAACGCTCGAGGCGTGTGGCCTGGCCGAGGACACCATCGTGGTGTTCTCCGGTGACCATGGTGACCAGTTGGGCGAGCGGGGCCTCTGGTACAAGATGCACTGGTTCGAGATGGCCGCTCGCGTGCCGCTGATCATCCGTGCCCCGGGAATCGATCCGGCACGGATCGGCGCCTCGGTGTCGACCGCCGACCTGTTGCCGACCCTGGTTGAGCTGGCGGGCGGCACGCTGGAGGCCAACCTGCCGCTCGATGGTCGCTCGCTGCTGCCGCACCTGACCGGCCACGAGGGGCATGACGAGGTGTTCGGCGAATACATGGCCGAAGGCACCCTCAGCCCGCTGATGATGATCCGGCGCGGCGCCTACAAATTCATCTATTCGGAGCAGGATCCCTGTCTGTTGTTCGATCTGGTGAACGACGCGCAGGAGCGCGAGAACCTGATGAACTCCGCCGATCACCAGGTGCTTGCCGACGCCTTCCTGGCCGAGGCGCGGCAGCGCTGGGATATCCCGGCCATCCATGACCAGGTGCTCGCCAGCCAGCGCCGGCGGCGTCTGGTCAGCGAAGCGCTGAGCCTGGGCAAACTGACCAGCTGGGATCACCAGCCCTGGGTCGATGCCAGCCAGCAATACATGCGTAACCACATCGATCTGGACGATCTCGAGCGTCAGGCTCGCTACCCTAGACCCTGACATACAGCGCCGCTGCCCTCAGGCCGCGCGATACGGAACCCTTTCGAGCAGAGAGAAGGCAGAAGGACATGAGAAAAACGATAAGTGCAGTCATTGCCGGCAGCGTGATGTTGGCCGCCACGGGGCTTCAGGCTCAGGAAGACAAACAATGCGCCACGGTGCGTCTGGGCGATCCGGGCTGGAGTGACATCGCCGTCACCAATGGCATCGCGAGCCTGCTGCTCGAGGGCCTCGGTTACAAGCCGAAGGTCATGACCCTCGGCGTGCCGATCATCTTCGCCGGGCTGACCAAGGATCAGCTCGATGTCTTCCTGGGCAACTGGATGCCGGCGCAGCAGGACAACTACGACAAGTTCGTGGCCAGCGGTGAGATCGACGAGCACAGCGTCAACCTGACCGGTACCGAATACACCCTGGCGGTACCGACTTCGGTGTGGAGCGAGGGGGTAAAACGTTTCGAGGACCTGGACACGCACGCCGAGCTGTTCGACAAGACGATCTACGGGATCGCTGCCGGTGCGCCGGCGAATCTGTCGATCCAGAAGATGATCGAGCAAGACGAGTTCGGGCTGGGCGACTGGCGGCTGGTTGAATCCAGCGAGCAGGCGATGCTGGTGCAGGTCGGCCGCGCGGTGAAGCGCGACAAGGGCGTGGTCTTTCTCGGCTGGACGCCGCACCCGATGAACGTGCAGTACGACATCAAGTACCTCAAGGGTGGCGAGGCCTATTTCGGCGAGAGCGGCACGGTCAATACGTTGGTGCGCAAGGGCTATGCCGCACAGTGCCCGAATGTCGGCAAACTGCTGAGCAACCTCAAATTCACCCAGGAGATGGAGAACGCCATCATGGACGAGGTGCTGGCCAGAAACGCCAGCAACGACGCGGCGGTGAAGGCCTGGGTCAAGGCTCATCCCGAGGTGCTCGAAGGCTGGCTGCAAGGCGTCACGACCCGAGAGGGTGAAGACGGACTGGCCGCGGTGAAAGCCTCGCTCTGAGGTGTGCTGCGTAAGGCGGGCAAACGGAGCCCGGCGTCTGATATAACCGTCCCGGAACCTTCAGGTTCGCAGGGTGGATCACGCTTCATCGATCCACCGGGCGGTGGCAGAGGTGGATGAAAAGAGCGTCATCCACCCTACGTCATGAACGCTTGGTTCAACGATGCCTGATCCCTGGATGCGCGGGGCACTCGGCATTCTCCTCCGTGCCCCTCCATCAGCCTAGAAACACCGCGAAGCGTTTCATCCATAACGGGCACGAGCAGCTTTGTAGGGTGGATCACGCTTCATCGATCCACCGGGCGGAGGCAAAGGTGGAAAAAAGAGCGTCATCCACCTTACGTTATGGACGCCTGGTTAAGCGTTGCCTGATTCCTGAATACTCGCGGGGCACTCGGTATCCTCCTCCGTGCGCGCCCATCATCTTTCGAACACCGCTAAGCGTTCCCCATCAATACCCGAGCCGCCATCGCAGTGGTTGTTGAACGCAATCTCTCAACATCCACTGCGGCGAGTCCGGCGCTTAGACGCTTGTCGCCCTGAGTGCGGCCTCCGGTTGTGGCTGCGGTACGCTGCGCGCCGGGGCGTTTGCGGCGACGTAGTAGGACGCGGTGCTGCGGGGCAGCGGCGTGCGGCCGCGGATCCGGTCGGCGAGCTTCTCGGCCATCATGATGGTGGGTGCGTTGAGGTTGCCGGTGGTGATCAGCGGCATGATCGAAGCGTCGATCACCCGCAGCCCGTTGAGGCCGTGTACGCGGCCCTGACCGTCGACCACCGCCATGTCGTCCTCCCCCATCTTGCAGGAGCAGGACGGATGGAAGGCGGTTTCGGCGTGCTGGCGGACAAACTCATCCAGTTCGGCATCGCTCTGGACATCCGCGCCGGGGCTCAGCTCGCGACCGCGATAAGGGTCCAGCGCCGATTGCGCCATGATTTCCCGGGTGATGCGGATGCCGTCGCGGAATTCCTGCCAGTCCTGCTCGCAGGACATGTAATTGAACAGAATGCTCGGGTGCTGGCGCGGGTCCCTTGACCGTGCATGTACGCGCCCGCGGCTGGGCGAGCGCATGGAGCCGACGTGGGCCTGGAAGCCGTGCTCCTTTACCGCATTGCTGCCGTTGTAGTTAATCGCCACCGGCAGGAAGTGGTACTGGATGTTCGGCCATTCGAACTCGGCGCGTGAGCGAATGAAGCCGCCGGCCTCGAACTGATTGCTGGCGCCGATGCCTTTGCCGAGGAACAGCCATTCGGCGCCGATCAGCGGCTGGTTGTGCATCTGCAGGGCGGGGTAGAGCGAGACCGGCTGTTTGCAGGCGTACTGCAGGTACATCTCCAGGTGGTCCTGCAGGTTGGCGCCTACGCCCGGAAGCTCGTGGACGATCGGGATGCCGAGTTCGCGCAGCAGTGCGCCCGGGCCCACGCCCGAGCGTTGCAGGATCTGCGGCGAGGCGATGGCGCCGCTGCAGAGCAGCACTTCGCGGCGGGCGTGGACGGTCACTGGTGTGTCGCTGGTGCCGTGCAGGTAGGCCGCGCCGATGGCCCGCTTGCCGCTAAACAGGATGCGATCGGTCAGCGCATGGGTCACGATGGTCAGGTTCGGCCGGCCACGGGCCATGTCCAGATAGCCGCGCGCGGTGCTGGCGCGACGGCCGTTGGGGGTGACCGTGCGGTCCATCGGGCCGAAGCCTTCCTGGCGATAGCCGTTGAGGTCGTCGGTTTCCGGATAACCGGCCTGCACGCCGGCCTCGATCATGGCGCGGAACAGGGGGTTGTTGCCGGGCTTGGGCGTGCTCACGCTCACCGGACCGTCGCCGCCGTGGTAATCGTTGGGGCCGATGTCGCGGGTCTCGGCCTTGCGGAAGTAGGGCAGGCAGTCGAGGTAGCTCCAGTCTTCCAGACCGGGCGCCTTGGCCCAGCCGTCGTAGTCCATGGCGTTGCCACGGATGTAGCACATGCCATTGATCAGCGAGGAGCCACCCAGGCCCTTGCCGCGACCACATTCCATGCGGCGGTTGTTCATGTGCGGTTCGGAGTCGGTCTCGTAGGCCCAGTTATAGCGCCGGCCCTGTAGCGGAAAGGCGAGCGCGGCGGGCATCTGGGTACGGAAGTCCATCCGATAGTCGGGGCCTCCGGCTTCGAGCAGTAGCACGCTGACGTCGGCGTCTTCGGTCAGCCGGGTAGCCAGCACGTTACCGGCCGAGCCGGCGCCGATGATGATGTAGTCAAATTCCTTCACAGCCGCATTCTCCCGAATGGAGACCGGCAGTCTCGCGCCATCAGCAGGCACGAGAGCACGGCCCTTGCTTACGTTGCCGGTCAGAACGCCGAGACGAATTCGCCCAGTTCGACCTGTATCGACTTGGTGCGCGTGTAGTGCGCCAGGGTCGTCAGGCCGTTCTCGCGGCCTACGCCGGATTGCTTGTAGCCGCCTACGGGCATTTCGGCAGGCGATTCGCCCCAGGTGTTGATCCAGCAGATGCCCGCTTCGAGCTGATGAATGACCCGATGCGCACGTGCCAGATCCTGGGTGACGATTCCTGCGGCGAGGCCGTAGTCGGTGTCATTGGCACGGCGGATCACTTCCGCTTCGTCGTCAAAGATCAGGATGCTCATCACCGGACCGAAGATTTCCTCACGCACGATGCGCATCTCATCCCGGCAGTCACTGAACACGGTCGGCGCGACATAGGCGCCCTTGGCGTATTCGCCTTCGGTCACCCGCGTTCCGCCGCAAAGCAGGCGCGCACCCTCGGCACGGCCCGACTCGATGTAATCGAGCACGCTGTCCATGTGTGCGTAGCCCACCAGCGGGCCGAAGTTGGTTCGCTCATCCTGCGGATCACCCAGGCGGATACGCTTGACCCGCTCGAGCACCTTGGCTTCGAACCGCGCCTGCAGCGAACGCGGGATGAACACGCGGGTGCCGTTGGTGCACACCTGGCCGGCGCTGAAGAAGTTGGCCATGACCGCGATGTCTGCCGCACGGTTGAGATTGGCGTCTTCGAAGATGATCAGCGGCGACTTGCCGCCCAGTTCCATGGTCACGTCCTTGAGCGAGGAGCTGGAAGCGCTGGCCATGACCTGCTTGCCGGTGCGAGTGCCGCCGGTGAAGGAGATCTTCTCGATGCCCGGGTGCTCGGTGAGCCAGGTGCCGACTTCTCGGCCGCTGCCGGTGAGAACGTTGAACACGCCGTCCGGCAGGCCTGCCTCGGTATATATCTCGGCCAGCTTCAACGTGGTCAAGGAGGTCATTTCGCTGGGCTTGAAGATCATGGCGTTGCCGGCGGCCAGGGCCGGCGCGGACTTCCACAGCGCGATCTGGATCGGGTAGTTCCAGGCACCGATGCCCGCCACCACACCCAGCGGCTCGCGGCGGGTATAAACGAAACTGGTGTCGCGCAATGGGATTTGCTCGCCTTCGATGGCCGGAACCAGACCCGCGTAATACTCCAGTACATCGGCGCCGGTGACGATGTCCACGGCGCGGGTTTCGGTCAGTGGCTTGCCAGTGTCGAGGGTTTCCAGTTCGGCCAGTTCGTCGTTGCGTTCGCGCAGGATGTCCACCGCACGGCGCAGGATGCGTGAGCGCTGCATGGCGGTCATGGCGGCCCAGACCTTTTGTCCGGCAGCAGCGCTGGCGACCGCCTTGTCGACGTCATCACGCGAGGCTCGCTGCAATTCGGCGAGTACTTCGCCGGTCGCCGGGTTGACCGTCTCGAAGGTCGCGCCCCTGGTGGCGTCGACGTAACGGCCATCGATATAGAGTTGCTGCTGCTCGAAACGGGGCATGGTCATCCTCGCGCGGTGCGTGTGGAGAGGTGGGGAGCAGCTCAGCGGTTAGCCAGGAGCTGATCCAGGTAGTCGTCGGCCAGTTGCAGCGCCTGCTCGATGTCGAAGTCATCGCCGGCCAGCGCACCGCGCAACCAGAGACCGTCGATCAGTGCTGCCATGCCGCGCGCGGCCGAGCGTGCCTTTTCCTGGGGCAGGACACGGCGGAACTCGCAGCAGAGATTCGAATACAGGCGGTGGTCGTTGATTCGCTGCAAGCGGTGCAGGGAGGGCTGGTGCATGCTGAACGCCCAGAACGCCAGCCAGGTCTTCATCGCCGGGCCATTGACCTGGCTGTCGTCGAAGTTGCCTTCGATGATGGCTTTCAGATGTGCGCGAGGACTGTCGTCGGCAAGCTGCTCGCGGCGCGTGCGAACGGCCTGGTTGAGCGCCTTCATCAGGTGCCGCATGGTCGCTTCGAGCAGGCCGTTCTTGTCCTGGAAGTAGTGCGCGATGATGCCGTTCGACACCCCTGCCAGGCGCGCAATCATGGAGATGCTGGCGTCGCTCATGCCGACCTGGTCCACCGCCTCGAGCGTCGCGGTTATCAGCTGCTTGCGCCTTATAGGCTGCATACCAAGCTTGGGCATTTTTTGAGAATCCGGTCAGGTTTAGACTGGCAAACAGACTAGAGTCTTTTTATTGAACGCTCAATCAATAAAAGAGTGATTGTCGATATTCGGCATATTCGTGTCGCGCATCGAGTGCGGTGGACAGCTGCGCGGCCGATGCCACCCGCGAACCCGCGCGCCATGGCGTAGCGCATGCCGCAAGAGAGTTATTGATAGCGCCATACCCCATCTGACTGCGTGCCCGTATACGACCGTAGGGTGTCGAGCGCCGCCCGCCAAGGGCGGCGCTCGTGATGGGTGAAGAGCGGGGCGGTTATTCGAGCCACTCGGCGACGCGCTCCGGATGCTTTTCCACCCACTCGCGGGCGGCAGCTTCAGGCTTGGCGCCGTCGCGGATCGCCAGCATGACTTCGCCAACTTCCTCGGCGCCCCAGCTGAATTTCTTCAGGAAGGCTTCGGCTTCGGGAGCCTTGCTGGCAAGCCCCGGGTTGGCGACCGTATCGACGTGCTCGTCGTCACCGAAGACCTTCTTCGGGTCTTCCAGGAAGCGCAGATCCCACTTGGCGAACATCCAGTGTGGGATCCAGCCGGTGACGACGATCGGTTCCTTGGCCTTTTCCGCACGGGTCAGCGCGGTGGTCATGGCCGGGCCCGAGCTGGGCATCAGGCGCAGGTCCAGGTCGTACTGCTTGATCGCGTCCTCGGTCCGCCGCATGACACCGGCCCCGGCATCGATCCCGGTGATCTTGCCGTCGAATGCCTCGCTGTACTGGTTGAGGTCCTCGATGCTTTTCGCCTCCACGTAGGCCGGCACGATCAGGCCGATCTTGGCGCCTTCGTAGTTGGTGCCGAGCACCACGATCTTGTCCTTCAGTTTCTCGAAGTATTCGCCGTGGGTGGCTGGCAGCCAGGCGGAGAGGGTGGCGTCGAGGTCACCGCGCGCCACGCCCTGCCACATGATGGCCGGTTCGACCGGTTGCAGCTTGACGGTGTAGCCCAGCTTGCTTTGCAGAATTTCGCCCGCCACGTGGGTGGCGGCGACGCTGTCGTCCCAACCGTTGACGTAGCCGATTTTCAGCTCGGGCTTTTCCGCCGCCATGCTGGCCGCCATGCCGAGCGCCATGCTGGCGGCGCCGAGGCCGCAAAGGAGATGCTTGATCAGACTCATGCGTGTTAGCTCCATGTCAGGAAAAGTGGCAGTGATGCCGACCGGGGCCCATATCAGGGCTCAAGGTTGTTGCTGGCGCCTCACTTGCAAAGTGGGGCCCCACGCGCGGTTCCGATGCGCGACCTGCGCACCGATAGAGAAAGGGGTTGGATTGGCGCCAGCCGGTCAGGAGCCTGGCGTGTCTGCCGAAGCGTCCTGGCTGACTAGGTATCCCTCAGAGACCGACGAATTTCTTCACGGCCGCAACGCCGTCCTGACCGTCCCGAGTGGTCACCCCGGCCAGCCACTGGTCGAGGGCGTCCGGGTTGTCCTTGATCCATTGCTTGGCGACGGTCTGCGGATCGTCACGCTCAAGGGCCATCTGCATCAGCTCGCTTTCCATCGGCACGCTGAACTGCAGGTTCTGCAGCAGCTTCCCGACGTTCGAGCAGCGCTCCAGATAGCCTTGCGGCACCACGGTAAACACCTTGGCGGCACCGAAGTCAGGCCCGAACACCTCGTCGCCACCGGCGAGGTAGGTCAGGTCGTACTGGGAGTTCATCGGGTGGGGCGCCCAGCCGAGGAAGACCACCGGCTCCTTCTTCCGAATGGCACGTTGCACCTGGACCAGCATGCCGGCTTCGCTGGACTCGACCATGCGGAAGTCGCCGAGCCCGAACTGATCGTTCTTGATCATCTTCTCGATCAGCAGGTTGCCGTCGTTGCCCGGCTCGATCGCGTAGATCCGGCCGCCCAGCTGATCCTTGAACTTGGCAATGTCTTGGAAGCTTTTCAGACCCGCCTCGGCTGCATAGGTGGGCACCGCCAGGGTGTATTTGGCGCCCACCAGGTTGGGCGACTCGAGCACCTTGACGCCACCGTCCTTGGTGAACGGCTCGATGACCGCATCCATGGAGGGAGACCAATAGCCGAGAAATGCATCGATCTGCTTGTTTTTCACCCCGGTAAAGGCGATCGGTACCGACGCCATCACTTTGCTCGGGTCATAGCCCAGCCCTTCGGTCAGGACCATCGCAACCCCTGTGGTCGCGGCAATGTCGGCCCAGCCGATCTCGGCGAAACGCACCTTCTCGCAGCTTGCGGGTTCCTGTGCCCAAGCGCTTTGCAGCAGTGTGCAGGCGAGCAGGCCGATACCCGTTATCGTCTTGAACGTGGTCATTCTGATTTCCCTTTTTCCGAATGGGGTCGTTGCGATTACTGGCCCTGCGGTCTGAGCTTGGTCGTCACCCATGTGTACCAAGTAGCTTTCTGCGTGGCCCGTTTGGCGGTGCCAAAGCTTTCGGTGATCCGGTCCAGGATGATCGCCAGCAGAACCACCGCCATGCCGCTTTCGAAGCCGAGGCCGATGTCCAGTCGCTGAATGCTCGCCAGCACGTCATTGCCCAAGCCTCCGGCACCCACCATCGAGGCGATGATCACCATCGACAGCGCCATCATGATGGTCTGGTTCACCCCGGCCATGATCGACGGCATGGCATTCGGCAGCTGCACCTTGAACAGCAGCTGCCGGCCGTTGCAGCCGAACGATTGCCCAGCTTCGACGATCTCCTTGTTGACCTGACGGATGCCCAGGTTGGTCAGGCGCACGGCCGGCGGCATGGCGAAGATCACGGTGGCGATGATGCCGGGCACGCGGCCGAGGCCGAACAGCATCGCCGCCGGAATCAGGTAGACGAACGCCGGCATGGTCTGCATGAAGTCCAGGATCGGGCGGGTGATCATCGCCACGCGTTCGCTGCGTGCCGACCAGATGCCCAGCGGGATGCCGAGCAGCAGGCTGATGAGCGTCGCGGAGAAGGTCAGGCCGAGGGTCACCACGGTCTGCTCCCAGAAGCCGGTGAGCACAATGAGTACGAAGGACACAGCGGTAAAGGCGGCGAACCGGGCGCCGATGCGCCACAACCCGAGGCCAACGAAGAGGGCAATCAGCAGCCAGGCCGGCGGCAGCATCAGCAACGCTTCGATACCTTCGGAAAATCCGCTGACGACACCTCCGAGGCTGTCGAAGGCGCCGCTGTAGTTTTCCAGCAGGTGCTGGACGACGTCGTTGACCCAGCTTCCGAGATCGAGTTCTTTGCTCATGATCATTCCTCCTGCAGGCGAGTTAGAAGGCGGCCTTTACTGATGGCGCCCGCATAGAACCCCTGGCTGTCCACCACGGGCATGGGTCCCTCGTTATCCACCAGGCGTCCGATGATCTGATCCAGCGGCTGGTCTTCGGTGAGCGGGGCGATCTGCTTCAGCAGGTTGGCCTCGAGGGCACAGGTCCGGCCGTTCTCGACCAGCAAAGCCAGACGTTCCAGGCTGATCGAGCCGCGGAAGCGTTTTTCTTCATCGACGACGAAGGCGTAGTGCTTGTCCAGCGCCTGCAGGTCCTGACAGACCTTCAGGGCGTCCGGAGCCTTGCCGTTATGCACGTAGAGCGGGACGCTGTCGGCCTTGAGCTGGCCGGCGGTGAGGTAACGGCTGGTGTTGACGGTTTCGAAGAAGTTGCGCACGTAGCTGCTGGCGGGATTGTCGACCAGTTCCTGCGGCGTACCGACCTGAATCAGCTTGCCGCCTTCCATGATGCCGATGCGGTTACCGATGCGCATGGCCTCCTCGATGTCATGGGAGACAAAGATGATCGTGCGTCGGTGGGTCTTCTGCAGTTCCAGCAGGACGTCCTGCATCTCCCGGCGCTTGAGCGGGTCGAGCGCGGAAAAGGCCTCGTCCATGATGATCATCGAAGGGTTGACCGCCAGGGCACGGGCCAGGCCGACGCGCTGTTGCATGCCACCGGAGAGTTCGTGCGGAAACTTGTGTGCAAAGGTGTCGAGACCGACCTGCTTGAGCACCGTCATGGCGCGCTGCTCGCGCTCCTTGCGCCCGACGCCGGCGACCTCCAGGCCGAAGGCGGCGTTGTCCAGCACCGTGCGCGAGGGCATCAGGGCGAACGACTGGAAGACCATGCTCATGTCACGTCGACGCAGGTCGATGAGTTGCGAGTGGGGCAATTTGGCGACGTTCTGCCCATCGATGAAGACGTCTCCGGCGCTGGGCTCGATCAGGCGGTTGATCAGGCGTATCAGCGTGGATTTGCCGGAGCCGGACAGGCCCATCAGGACGAAGATTTCGCCTTCCTCGACGCTGAACGACACATCGCTAACGCCGATGACCGCGTTACGCTCGGCGAGAATCTTGTCCTTGCTCCAGCCTTGCTTGAGCAAGGTGATGGCTTCTTGTTCGTGTGGGCCGAAGACCTTGTACAGGTTCTCGACGACGATCTTTCCAGACTGCATGGGACGGTTCCCTCAGTAGACATCCAGCTCAGCTAAACGGAGGCCGCAAGCGCACGCAGCGCTCGACGGCTGTTGCCAACTGCTTAATGGCGTAATCGGTAGTCATGTACCGGGCTGAAGCGATCTTGCGGTCGCTCGACGCGCAGCAGTCGCCAGGCGAAATGAGCGACTCATCTCGCGCGTCTGCAGGCTCGGCGTCGTGGCGTCTCACCGCTGTGTCGTGACCGCTTCTACCCTTGGCAGTGCTAGTAAGTCCATCGTGGTTCGTACGCCCCCTGCGGAGCGGAACCGGTACCCATTATTGTTATCTGCTCAGCCGTTGGGGACGGCTGAAGCTACGTCGTGCAAGGCCTCCAATCACCGCCGCACCAGGCGCCGGCTGTGGAACATGACTCAACGATAGGCCGCTTTGGGCACGACAATTGTCGAGTTACGACGCCTACATACTGAACGGCGACATGCGTCCTTTTTTATTCATGAGCGAAAAAAATTCATCACGATGATGGTGCAGATTTCCGGCTGTTTGCTATGAAGTGAACCAATACGGCGCATTCGGCCAGTAAAAGAGGCGCTGGCAAGACCGTACTATGAGCGTAGGTCATGTTGTGGGGATCGGCTTGTTCCCATGGCTCGGAGCATATGGGATCTGCTCTGCATCCATCGGCCTTGACGCGGCCGCGCAATGCGGAATGGGGCAAGCGCCGCCGCAGCGACCTGAGTCAGATGGCAGCTAAAGGCGCGGCCCTTCGTTTATCTGTAGCTAACGCTCTCGTAATCAGCGACCGGTTGGTGGCGGTGGCCGTGCTTCCCCGTTCATGCGCGTCCAAGGTGGTTGCAGCTTGGCTGATGGCACCTTGAATAGCCGTTGCACCGGGCAAGACCGGCTGGTCATAAACTGGGCAACCTGACGGAATTGGGCATGACCACGTCGGTGCCAGACTTCTATGTGTTCGCAAAACCACCATGATGGCGCCTGTCTTCAGGGCTTCCAGTGGAGCGTTTAGCGTGGCGATCAGCGTATTCGACCTTTTCAAAATCGGCATCGGGCCTTCCAGTTCCCATACCGTCGGACCGATGCTCGCCGGGGCGCTTTTTGTCGATGCCTTGCGCGAGCGCCAAATGCTCGAGCGGGTATGTCGAGTCGAAGTGCGCCTGTATGGCTCGCTGTCGGCCACCGGGGTCGGGCATGGCACCGACAACGCCGTGATCATGGGCCTGATGGGCGAGCGACCGGACGTTATCGATCCGGAGCAGATCGCCCCGCGCATCGCCGCACTTCGATCCTGCGGCCAGCTACGGCTCGACGGGCAGTGGCCGATCGCGTTCGACTGGTCCAAAGACCTGCTCCTGCTCGAGGAAAATCTGCCGTATCACCCCAATGCCGTCACCTTCATCGCGTACGGACATTCCGGTGTGCTGCACGAGGACACCTACTACTCCGTCGGCGGTGGATTCGTGGTCAACGCCGAGCAGGCCGCTGCCGGGCTGCTGGACCAGGACCACACCGTACTGCCCTATGATTTTTCCAATGCTGTCGAACTGCTGGTGCTGTGCAAGCGCCACGGCATGCGCGTCAGTGAACTGATGATGGCCAACGAGATGGCCTGGCGCAGCGAGGCGGAGATTCGCCAGGGGCTGTTGCGCCTGTGGGAGGCGATGAAGCTGTGTGTCACCAATGGCTTGCGTCATGAAGGCATATTGCCCGGCGGGCTGAAGGTCCGGCGGCGTGCCGCCAGGCTGCACCAGAACCTGTTGGAGCTGGGCAAGCCGAACGTCATTGGCACGACTATGAGCGCCATGGAGTGGGTGAACCTGTTCGCCCTGGCGGTCAACGAGGAAAACGCAGCGGGCGGGCGCATGGTTACGGCGCCTACCAACGGCGCGGCCGGCATCATTCCGGCTGTGCTGCACTACTACATGAAATTCCATCCGGAAGCGTCCGATAACGACGTGGTCGACTACCTGCTCGCCGCGGCGTCGATTGGCATTCTGTGCAAGAAGAACGCCTCCATTTCGGGCGCTGAAGTGGGTTGTCAGGGTGAGGTGGGCTCCGCCTGCGCCATGGCCGCGGCTGGCCTGGCCGAACTGCTCGGCGCGACACCCGAGCAGTTGGAGAACGCGGCGGAAATCGGTCTTGAGCACAACCTGGGGCTTACCTGCGACCCCGTTGGCGGACTGGTTCAGGTGCCGTGTATCGAACGCAACGCGATCGCGGCGATGAAGGCGATCAATGCGGCGCAGATGGCGATGCGTGGTGACGGCGAGCATTTCATCTCGCTCGACCGTGTCATCCGCACGATGCGTGACACGGGTGCCGACATGCACGACAAGTACAAAGAAACGTCCCGTGGCGGCCTGGCGGTCAATGCCATCGAGTGCTGAGTCGAACGGGTGCATCGGGCCCTTCGTGACGGCCCGTTGCGGTGCATTCTTCGCCCAGCGCGGGCGCTCGAATTCAGTCACCTGCACCCCAACTGTTACCCAGCCCTGTTACCTGAGAGCGACAGTGTGCGGATCGCGCCAAAAGGCGCCCCACACTGCTACCAAAGTGCTCACAGGCAGATAACCCCGACCTTTACACTGTTCTATCTGCGTCACGCGAGGCGCATGACGGGGGCGTTTCAGAAGGTGCTAACTTTTAATTGAACGCGCATTCAAAGTAGGCACGCTGTTTGCCTTCTTTATAAGCAAAACCAGGCGCTAGCCAGCGCTGCACACTACAAGAAAAAGAGCCTCTTCGAAGGCTCGTGATAATTGCCTACCGTGAGGGTCCGTCATGTCACAGATCAACCCAGGGTCACAGCCCCCGAACCGGCTCCCACAGACCATCGGCTTCCTGCTGCTGGACAACTTCACCCTGATTTCCCTGGCCTCGGCCGTGGAACCGCTGAGGATGGCCAATCAGCTGTCCGGCAAAGAACTGTACCGCTGGTTCACCGTGACCCAGTCGGGACAGCCCGTCAGCGCCAGCGACGGCCTGCAGATCACGCCGGACGCCAGCTTCGAGACCTCGCCCAGCCTGGACAGCGTCATCGTCTGCGGCGGTGTGGATATTCAGCACAGCGTGACGCGCGAGCATCTGCACTGGCTGCAGACACAAGCGCGTCATGGCCGTCAGCTTGGCGCGGTATGCACCGGCAGCTGGGCGCTGGCCAAGGCCGGCTTGCTCGATGGTTTTGACTGCAGCGTGCACTGGGAATGCCTGGCCGCAATGCAGGAAGCCTTCCCGCGGACCTCCGTCACCCCTCGGCTGTTCTCCATCGACCGCAATCGCCACACCGCCTCCGGCGGCACCGCGCCCATGGATCTGATGCTGCAACTGATTGGCGCCCGGCATGGACGTGAGCTGGCCGCAGCCATCTCCGACATGTTCATGTACGAGCGCATCCGCAGTGAACAGGATCTTCAGCGCGTGCCCCTCAAGCACATGCTGGGCACCAACCAGCCGAAACTGCTGGAGATCGTGGCCCTGATGGAGGCCAACCTCGAAGAGCTGATCGACCTGGACGAACTGGCCTGCTACGTGAGCGTGTCGCGGCGCCAGCTCGAGCGACTGTTCCAGAAATACCTGCACTGCTCGCCGTCGCGCTATTACCTCAAGCTGCGGCTGATTCGTGCGCGCCAACTGCTCAAGCAGACGCCGATGTCGATCATCGAAGTGGCTTCGGTCTGCGGCTTCGTTTCGACCCCGCACTTCTCCAAGTGCTACCGCGAGTTCTTCGGCATTCCGCCGCGTGACGAACGCTCGGGCCAGCAGTCGGCGCAGGTTGTTGCGCTGATACCGCGTCCCGGCGAGGCCAGCAGAAATCCCGCCACTGTCGCCGCGTTGCAGCGTGCGCAGGGTGAATCGACATTCGCCAGCGTGCGCATCTGACGTAGCGCACGCTCTGGTTGATAAAGGTGGGTGACGATGTCATCCACCTTTTTTTTTGCAGTTTTATTTGGGTAGAGGCTGCGCACTGATTTGTGACGACACTGCCGGCTTCGGAACTGCTTGTTCGAGCTGTGGCCATGGCGCACCTGTGACGCTGCCATGCCACGTCACAGGTGATCCGCACGGTCTAGTTGGCGCGCACCAGTGCGGGAAGCAGATTGCGGCAGATGGCCTCGCGGACCGACGGTAGCAGGGTGGCAGAGCCGCCCAGCAGTTCCTCGACGAGACGACGTAGCGCCTGCGCGCGTTCCCGGGACAGGCCGACAATGGCGCGCTCACAGGCTTGTTCAGCCGAGAACCCACAGGGAATCTCAAAGCCCAGCGCCACCAGGCGGTCTCGAAAGTCGTCCTGGTCGATCAGATCGGCATGCATCATCGTTCTTGCTCCTTTGGCTTCGATAGGCGAGGCGGCTGGCTCAGCGCAGCACGCCTTCTTCGCGCAACAGTTTGAATATGGCTTCGGCGCCGACTTGCGGCGACACATCCTTGAGTACCTGTCCTGCACCGCCGGAGGTCTTGGCGGTGGCCGCTTTCATCCGTTCGGCGCCAGTCTTGGCCTTGATCACCTTGAGCCGCTTGGGGCGCGGGCGCGCCGGCTGTAGCTGCGCCTCGTCCAGCATGCTGTCTTCGATGACAGCCACATCCTCGGCGTGCAGCTCGCCACGGCGAGCCGGGCCGAAGGCATTCTGGCGTGCCGCCGGGGCAGCATTGTCGACGCAGGCAACGAACGGCAGGCGTACCTTCAACCGGCGCCGCTGACCGCGGGGCAAGGCCTGCAGGACTTGCGCCACACCGTTTTCGACCTTTTCCACCTCGGCCAGGCCGACCACCAATGGCCAGCCCAGGCGCTCGGCCAGCAGGTAAGGCAGGAGGCCGGAGCCTTCGCCGGTTTCTGCCTGGCTGCCGGTCAGCACCAGATGAACCCCGGCATCCAGCAGGTAATTGTTCAGCAGCGGCAGGGCGTCACAATGGCTGGGCTGCTCTAGCACAGTCATCTCGCCCAGGCCCATGCCCAGGTAAGCGCGCAGTGCCTCCTCTTGCGGATTACCGGCATGCAGCAGCTGCAGCTGGTCGCCCACCAGTCGCAGGCCAAGCTCGACTGCGCGGGCATCCTGCTCGGCACGGCGGGGGCGGCCCGAGGTCGGATGAGCGCCGACCGAGACCAGGGTGATGACGTTCAGGTCAGTCATGGCGCGACTCCGTAGGGTGGAAGACGCTGTCCTCTTCCACCATCAATGTGCCGTCGTTCCCTGCGGATGGGTGAAGCGTCATCCACCCTACGGGTTTTTCGTCAGTTCGCTGTTCATGCCGCATCGCGGGCGCCTCCTTGGCGGTATTCAGTGACCAGTTCGACCAGCGCAGCGAGGATCTCCCTGGAGTCCCCGATGACCGACAGGTCGGCACGCTTGATCATGTCGCAGCCAGGATCCATGTTTATCGCCACGACCTTGTCGCAAGCGCTGATGCCCTGCAGGTGCTGAATGGCGCCGGAAATGCCGATGGCCAGGTAGACCCGCGCGGTGACCCAGGTGCCGGTCGCGCCGACCTGACGGTTGCGAGGCATGAAGCCGTCGTCGACTGCCACGCGGGAGGCGCCTTCTGTGGCACCAAGCGCCTCAGCGGCATGGTGGAACTGGTCCCAGTCCTTGACGCCGTTGCCGCCGGAGAGAATGAACTCGGCTTCGGCCATGGGGATCAAGGCCGGGTCGACCGCCACCGCACCGAGGTCTTCGATGCGTGGCAGGCAGCGGGTGATCGGATGCTCGAGGGGCAGGGCACGCGCTTCGTGGCGGGTGTCGCTGACCGGATCGGCACACTCGACGGCGGCGAGAATCAGGCGTGGCGCCTGACGTACCAGGTCCTGCTGGCCAGCTCCGGCGCGGCCGATGCACTGGCTGTCGGCGACCTGCCAGACGCGGGTAGCCGCACGCTCGCCGAGCTTGGCACCGAGGCGGCGACCCAGTTCGCCACCGCCGGTGCGGCTGTCTGGCAGCAGCCAGTGGCGTGGCGCCAGCTGGCTTTCCACCGCGCTGAGGGCCAGCACCCGCGCTTCCGGCGCGTAGCCGTCGAAGGCCTCGCCCTCGATGTGCACCAAACGGTCGACGCCGGCGGTATCGAAGGCGGTTTCCTTGTACTCGCCAAAGACCACGGCGACCACGGCGCCGGAATCACCCGCCAGTTTGTTGGCCAGGCCGAGCAGATCCTTGTCGTGACTGGTGAGACGACCGCCGACCATGTCCGGCACCACCGCGATATGGAAGGCCGGCTGCTCGACCACGTGCAGCGGCAATTGCACCACCGCATTGGCCGCACTGCGCTTGGCGCTGCCGCCTTGCTGGGCGCCGCTGCGGTCGATGCGCTTGAGGCCATTGGGGCCGATGAAGCCGACCGCATGGGGATTCTTGCGCAGGAGGCCGTTGGGGCCAGCCCAGCTGGTTTCGCCGCCCGCTGCGGCCGAGGCCATGGCGGCGTGCAGCGGATGCAGACGGTTACGGGCGATCCACTCGGCGCGAGGGTCGCGGCGGATGATGTCGCTCATCAGTGCACCTCCAGGGATTCAGGCTTGGCCGCTGCGGACTTTTTTGCCGGGGCAGGTTTCTCCAGCAATACGTCGGCGACCAGTTCGGCGATGTCTTTGATCTGCGGCCGAGGCTCGACCACACCTTCGAGCATCGCGGTGCACTGCGGGCAGCCCACGGCCACCAGTTCGGCGCCGGTCTCCTTGATGTCCACCATGCGCATGTCGGGAATACGCTGCTTGCCGGGGATATCGGTGATCGGCGCGCCGCCACCACCGCCGCAGCAGCGGGAGCGGAAGCCGGAACGCTCCATTTCCTTGACCTCGATGCCGATGGCCTTGAGCACGCTGCGCGGCGCTTCGTACTCGCCGTTGTAGCGGCCTAGGTAGCAGGGGTCGTGATAGGTCACGCTGCCGCCCTTGTGCTGACCCAGGCTGAGTTTCTGCCCGCGGATCAGCTCTTCCATGTAGGTGCTGTGGTGCAGTACCTGATATTCGCCACCCAGTGCGCCGTATTCGTTCTTCAGCACATGGAAGCTGTGGGGGTCGCAGCTGACGATCTTGTTGAAACGGTACTTGGCCAGGGTCTCGATGTTGCGTCTGGCCAGCGACTGGAAGGTCGCTTCGTCACCCAGACGGCGTGCCACGTCGCCGCTGTCACGCTCCTCCAGGCCGAGGACGGCGAAGTCGACGTCGGCGGCCTTGAGCACCTTGACGAAGGCGCGCAGGGTGCGCTGGTTGCGCATGTCGAAGGCGCCGTCGCCGACCCAGAACAGCACGTCGACCTGCTTCTTCTCGCTCATCAGCGGCAGGTTGAGGTCGGCGGCCCAGTTGAGGCGACCACCGGGGGCGAAGCCGCCGGGGTTATCGGTGGCGATCAGGTTGTCCAGCACCTCGGCGCCCTTGTTTGGCGTCGCACCCTTTTCCAGGGTGAGGTGGCGGCGCATGTCGACGATGGCATCGACATGCTCGATCATCATCGGGCATTCCTCGACACAGGCGCGGCAGGTGGTGCAGGACCACAGTGTTTCCGCCTCTACCAGGCCCTTGCCTTCGGCAAAGACGATGGGCTGGTGCGGGTTGCCGCCGTGCTCGCCCACTGGAATGCCGGGATAGGGGCTGCCGAAGTAACCCTTGTCGCTGCCACCGGCGAGGCCGACGACCATGTCCTGAATCAGCTTCTTCGGGTTCAGCGGCTGGCCGGCGGCGAAGGCCGGGCACGCTGCCTCGCAACGACCGCACTGCACGCAAGCATCGAAGCCGAGCAGCTGGTTCCAGGTGAAGTCCTTGGGCTTTTCCACACCCAACGGTGCGTTCGGATCGGTCAGATCCAGGGCCTTGAGGCCGCTGGAACGGGCCGCGCTGGCGTTTTGCGGAGTGCGGAAACGCTCAGGACGTCGGTGCCAGGCCAGGTGCAGGGCACCGGCGAAGGCATGCTTCATCGGCCCGCCCCAGGTCATGCCGAAGAACATCTCCGACACACCCCAGGCCACGCCGAGCGCCAGCACGGCCGCGAGAATCCAGCCGCCGAAATCTGCCGGCAGGATGCCGGCCACCGGCAGGGTGGCGATGAAGAAGCTGAACGAGAACATCAGCAAGCTCTTCGGAAGGCGCATCCAGGGGCCTTTCGACAGCCGTGCCGGCGGGTTGCGGCGGCGTTTGGCAACAAACAGCGCACCGACAAACATCAGCACGCAGGCAGCGAGCAGGGCAAAGCCGAGAATCCGGCTCTGCAGACCGAAGCCGTGCACGATGATCGCCAGGACAGCCGCCAGGACAAAGCCGCCAGCCGTGGCCACGTGAGTCTTGGACATGTATTTGTCGCGTTCGACCACATGGTGCAGATCGACCAGGTAGCGCCGTGGCATGGCCATCAGGCCACCGATCCAGTCGACCTTGGTCGGCCGACCGCGGCGCCACATGGCGAAGCGCCTGCCTGCGCCGAGTACGGCAAGCGCGAGGGCGGCGAACAGGAGAATGGGAAGAATGGTATTCAACATGTGAGGCTCCCACCGCCAATGTCAGGGGATGATGCGTTTCAGTCCTTCGCCCCTCCGGAAAGAGGGTCAGGGTGATCAGTTGGTCCGCGGGACCGACCCTCACCCCAGCCCTCTCCCCAAAAAGGGAGAGGGAGCCAGACCGGGTCAGACCGTCAACGTTGCGCTGGACTTAAAAGTCCTTGCACAGCCGTAGCGCGTCATAGATCGCCGCGTGGGTGTTGCGCTGCGCGACGCAGTCGCCGATGCGGAACAGCAGGTAGCCTTCGCCGCTCTGCGAAAGGCAGGGCTGCGGCTGGATCGCGAACAATGCCTCGACGTCGATCTGGCCCTTGTTGCGCGAGCCTTCCTTGAGGGCGTAGTACAGGCGCTCGTCAGGACGCACACCGTTCTCCACCACCACCTGGTCGACCACCCGCTCTTCCTGCGCGCCGGTGTATTCGTTCTCCAGCACTGCCACCAGCTTGTCGCCCTCGCGGTAGACCTTTTCCAGCATCAGGTCGCCGGTCATGATCACTTCCTTCGGGTACAGGCTGCGGTAGTAGGTCGGGAAGCTGGTGCCGCCAATCGCCACGCCGGGCTTGATGTCATCGGTGACGATTTCTACCTTGGCGCCTTTTTCGGCGATGAAGTCGGCCACCGACATGCCGGTGAACTCGCAGATGGTGTCGTAGACCAGCACGTTGTTGCCGGGCGCCACCTTGCCGTCGAGGATGTCCCAGCTGCTGACAACCAGGCCTTCTTCCGCGCCCCAGTGCTCGTTCTGCTCGATGAACGGGTGGCCGCCGTTGGCCAGTACCACGATGTCCGGACGCAGATCGAGAATGGTCTCCGAATCCGCACCGGTACCCAGGCGAAGGTCGACGCCGAGGCGTGCGATTTCCAGCTGGAACCAGCGGGTGATGCCCGCCATCTGGTCACGTTGCGGTGCCTTGGCGGCGAGGTTGATCTGCCCGCCGAGGCTGTCCTTCTTCTCGAACAGGGTGACGTCATGGCCACGTTCGGCAGCGACACGTGCGGCCTCCATACCGGCCGGACCGCCGCCAACGATCACCACCTTGCGCTTGGGCCCGGTGGACTTCTCGATGATGTGCGGCAGGCCCATGTATTCCCGGCTGGTGGCCGCGTTCTGGATGCAGAGAACGTCCAGGCCCTGATACTGGCGGTCGATGCAGTAGTTGGCGCCGACGCACTGTTTGATCTGGTCCACCTGACCCATCTTGATCTTGGCGATCAGGTGCGGGTCGGCGATGTGGGCGCGGGTCATGCCGACCATGTCCACGTAGCCGCCCTCGAGGATGCGCTGGGCCTGGTTCGGGTCCTTGATGTTCTGCGCATGCAGGACCGGGACGTTGACCACTTCCTTGATGCCGGCGGCCAGGTGCAGGAACGGCTCCGGCGGATAGCTCATGTTTGGAATGACGTTGGCCAGGGTGTTGTGCGTATCGCAGCCTGAGCCGATCACGCCGAAGAAGTCGACCATGCCGGTGGCATCGTAGTACTTGGCGATCTCTTTCATGTCTTCGTGGGTGAGGCCGTCCGGATGGAACTCGTCACCGGTGATGCGCATGCCGACGCAGAAGTCGTCACCGACCTCGGCGCGCACGGCCTTGAGCACTTCCAGGCCGAACTTCATGCGGCCCTCGAAGGTGCCGCCCCATTCGTCGGTACGCTTGTTCACCCGCGGCGACCAGAACTGGTCGATCAGGTGCTGGTGCACGGCGGACAGCTCGACGCCATCCAGGCCGCCTTCCTTGGCGCGGCGTGCGGCCTGAGCGTAGTTGCCGATGATGCGCCAGATCTCTTCCGGCTCGATGGTCTTGCAGGTGGCGCGGTGTACGGGTTCGCGAATACCCGACGGCGACATCAGGGTTGGCCAGTTGAAGCCGTCCCAGCGCGAGCGGCGGCCCATGTGGGTAATCTGGATCATGATCTTGGCGCCATGCTTGTGCATGGCGTCAGCCAGGTTCTGGAAGTGAGGGATGATGCGGTCGGTGGCCAGGTTCACCGAAGACCACCATTCCTGCGGGCTGTCGATGGCGACGACCGAGGAGCCGCCGCAGATCGCCAGGCCGATGCCGCCCTTGGCTTTCTCTTCGTAATACTTCACATAACGCTCGGTGGTCATACCGCCGTCGGTGGCATAGACCTCGGCGTGGGCGGTGCTGATCACGCGGTTGCGGATGGTCAGTTTGCCGATCTGGATCGGCTGGAACATTGCTTCGAAAGCCATTGCGGCACCCTCACGGAAAAGCAGCCTAGCGTTTTCTTTGTGGGGGGCTTGCGCGACGATGCTGTCGCCACGAAGCCCCTCTCACATACCTTTTTTTAGAGTGGTTTGACGCGGAAAAGACCGTGATCGTGGCCTTCCTGCGAGGCGCCGTAGACCTGTTCGGCGACGGTGCGGATGCTGCTGCCCTGCGCCTGGAGAATCTGATCCATGGCGCCGGCGAACCAGCCGGTGAACATGTAATCCACCGGACGCCCGCATTTTCCGTAGACGTAGACGAATGCCGAGTGATCCAGGCGGACCTCGCAGGTGCCGGCGTCCAGGTCGATTGATTCGATCTTGAACAGGCCCCAGCCGCGCTGCGACAGGCGCTTCATGTAATGCTCGAAGACTTCCACGCCGACCAGCCCGTGGCATTCGGCTTCCTTCTCGCACCAGTGCCAGGCCGACTTGTAGCCAGCCTTGTAGAGGATCTCGGCATACTTTTCAGCGCCGAGCACTTCCTCGATGCCGATGTGGTTGTTGACAAAGAAATGCCGCGGCACGTAGAGCATCGGCAGGGCGTCGGTGGTCCAGACGCCGGTTTCGTCGTCGACCTGGATGGGCATTTCGGGTGCGTGGGTGGACATGTGTTTGAGCTCCAGAATTCGTTGTCTTGCTTGTTTGAACAGTGCTGATGAGCCTTGGCGAGCCCGCTGAGGGCGATGCCGCTATTGGTGCGCGCGGCAGGCTCCGGTATTCGTCATTCGCCCCAGACGTCCTTGAGGACCCGTACCCAGTTTTCGCCCATCACCTTGCGCACGGTGCGCTCGGGCATGCCGCGCTTGAGCAGGGTTTCGGTGAGGTTGGGGAATTCACCCACGGTGCGGATGCCCAGCGGGTTGACGATCTTGCCGAAGCGCGTCAGGCGGCGGGCGTAACCCTTGTCGTGGGTCAGCCACTCGAAGAAGTTCTGGTCGTGGCCCTGGGTGAAGTCGGTGCCGATGCCGATGGCGTCTTCGCCAACGATGTTCATCACGTACTCGATGGCCTCGGCGTAGTCGTCGATGGTCGAGTCGATGCCCTTGGCCAGGAAGGGCGCGAACATGGTCACGCCGACGAAACCGCCGTGGTCGGCGATGAACTTCAGCTCTTCGTCGGACTTGTTGCGCGGGTGCTCTTTCAGGCCGGATGGCAGGCAGTGCGAGTAGCAGACCGGTTTTTCCGATGCGAGGATGACTTCTTCGCTGGTCTTGCTGCCGACGTGGGAGAGGTCGCACATGATGCCGACGCGGTTCATCTCGGCGACGACTTCATGTCCGAACCCGGACAGCCCGCCGTCGCGCTCGTAGCAGCCGGTGCCGACCAGATTCTGGGTGTTGTAGCACATCTGCACGATGCCGACGCCGAGCTGCTTGAACACTTCGACGTAGCCGAGCTGGTCCTCGAAGGCGTGGGCGTTCTGGAAGCCGAACAGGATGCCTGTCTTGCCCAGTTCCTTGGCTTTGCGGATGTCGGCGGTGGTGCGCACCGGCATCACCAGGTCGCTGTTCTCGCGGATCAGCTTCTGGCTGGCGGCGATGTTGTTGACTGTGGCCTGGAACCCTTCCCATACCGAGACGGTGCAGTTGGCGGCCGTCAAACCACCCTTGCGCATGTCCTCGAACAGTTCGCGGTTCCATTTGGCGATGATCAGGCCGTCAATGACGATGCTGTCAGCGTGCAGTTCGGTTGGGTTCATCAGGTAACTCCCCAGTGCGGCTCATCGAATCGTTTGTCGATGCTTGGCGGCAGCTTATCCCTGGGGGGGATGTCGTCCCGATGCAAAAACGACTGGGGTATTGCTCAAAACGTCAACACGCGATAACCAGGCCGCTGGAGCAGCCATAGTGCTGATCCCGGCGCACGCCGCGGCGACCGGCTATCGGC
This sequence comes from Stutzerimonas tianxiuensis, assembly GCF_053470365.1. Classification (NCBI taxonomy): domain Bacteria; kingdom Pseudomonadati; phylum Pseudomonadota; class Gammaproteobacteria; order Pseudomonadales; family Pseudomonadaceae; genus Stutzerimonas; species Stutzerimonas tianxiuensis. The sequence continues at coordinate 96,008 of NZ_JBPVWS010000010.1, forward strand.
TACAGCGCGGGCGGCAGGCTATTTTCGGCACATTGGTCGCGCTCGGAATACACCGACTCAACGAAGGACACCCTCGGATGCTCACGACCTATCGCACCCCAATCCGGCCCGAGTGGGTCGATTACAACAATCACCTGCGCGACGCCTTCTACCTGCTGATCTTCAGCTTTGCCACGGATGCGCTGATGGATCGGATCGGCCTCGACCAGGCCGGGCGCGAGCGCAGCGGGCACACCCTGTATACCCTCGAGTGCCATCTGAACTACCTGGCCGAGGTCAAGCTTGGGGCGGAAGTAGAGGTGCGCACGCAGCTGCTGAATCACGACCGCAAGCGGCTGCAGGTCTACCACGGTCTTTATCGGGCTGGTGAGGACAGCCTGCTGGCGGCCAACGAGCAGATGCTGATCAACATCGATCGACAGGCAGGCCGCTCGGCGCCGTTCGACGAGGCGGTGCTGGCGCAGGTGCAGGCGTTGCACGAGCTGCAGCAGGACCTGCCCAAGCCCGTTCACATCGGTCGGGTCATCGGCTTGCCTGGCTGAGGGCGGGAGAGGGCGATCAGGCGTGCAGCGGCACCTATGCCTCGGCCACGCTGAAACGCTGGCAAAATGCTCACCAAAAAAGGGGGAGCCAAAAGGCTCCCCAAAGTGCTCAACATCAGAGTCCTGCGGCCGATCCGCAAGACGAAACAACTGCTGATGACGGATCAGGCGGCGCTGAACATCTTGTGCGGGTCGATGACGAATTTCTTCGGCACGCCGGCATCGAACTCGCCGTAGCCCTGGGGCGCCTGGTCCAGGCTGATTACCTGCACGCCCACCACTTCGGCGATGTTGATGCGGTCCCACATGATTGCCTGCATCAGGGCGCGGTTGTATTTCATGACCGGAGTCTGGCCAGTGTGGAAGCTGTGCGACTTGGCCCAGCCGAGACCGAAACGGATGCTCAGGGCGCCCATCTTGGCTGCGGCGTCCACGGCGCCCGGATCTTCGGTGACGTACAGACCGGGAATACCGATCTTGCCGGCGACGCGAACCACACCCATCAGCGAGTTGAGCACAGTGGCCGGAGCCTCGTGCTTGGCGCCTTCATGGCCATGGCCACGCGCTTCGAAGCCTACGCAGTCAACCGCGCAGTCGACTTCCGGCTCGCCCAGCAGGGCGGCGATCTGCTCGTGCAGCGGAGTATCCAGCGACAGGTCGGCGATCTCGAAACCCTGCGCCTTGGCGTGAGCCAGACGGGCCGCGTTGAGGTCACCAACGATGACCACTGCGGCGCCCAGCAGGCGCGCCGAAGCGGCAGCTGCCAGGCCGACCGGGCCGGCGCCAGCGATGTACACCGAGCTGCCTGGGCCGACGCCGGCGGTGACCGCGCCGTGGTAGCCAGTCGGCAGGATGTCCGACAGGCAGGTCAGGTCGCGGATCTTTTCCATCGCCTTGTCGCGATTGGGCAGCTTGAGCAGGTTGAAGTCGGCGTAGGGGACCAGCACGTATTCGGCCTGGCCGCCGGTCCAGTCACCCATGTCGACATAGCCGTAAGCACCGCCGGCACGCGCCGGGTTGACGGTCAGGCAGACGCCGGTGTGCTGTTCCTTACAGGAACGGCAACGGCCGCAGGCAACGTTGAACGGTACCGAAACCAGGTCGCCGATCTGCAGGTGCTCAACATCGCTGCCTTTCTCGATGACTTCCCCGGTGATCTCGTGACCGAGCACCAGGCCGACCTGAGCGGTGGTGCGGCCGCGCACCATGTGCTGGTCCGAGCCGCAAATGTTGGTGGAAACGACGCGCAGGATCACTCCGTGCTCGATCTTGCGCCCGCGGGGGTCCTGCATTTTCGGATAGTCGATTTTCTGGACTTCGACCTTGCCTGCGCCGAGGTAAACGACGCCACGATTGTCAGCCATCTGCCTTTCTCCTTTGTTTTTGTGAATACAAGGCGCGACGGGAGGTCACGCGGGCTTGTAGTGGAGCTATGAAATTGCGACCGGGACCTACAGCACCACCGTTCGGTTAGCGTGCAGGAATACCCGGCGTTCGAGGAAATAGCCGACCGCCTTGGCCAGGGTCAGGCATTCGATGTCGCGGCCCTTGGCGATCAGGTCTTCGGGATAGTGGGTGTGGTCCACCGGCTCGACGCCCTGGGCGATGATCGGCCCTTCGTCGAGGTCGTTGTTGATGAAGTGCGCGGTGGCGCCGACCAGCTTGACGCCTTTCTGGTAGGCCTGATGGTAGGGCTTGGCGCCCTTGAAGCCGGGCAGCAACGAGTGGTGGATGTTGATGGCGCGGCCATCGAGCGTGCGGCACAGCTCGGGGGAGAGCACCTGCATGTAGCGGGCGAGCACTACAAGCTCCGCGCCGCTGTCCTCGATCACCTGCAGCACCTGACGCTCCTGCGCCTGCTTGTCGCGCGGATCGAGCGGAAAGTGGTGATAGGGAATGCCATGCCAGCGCGCCAGGGGTTCGAGGTCCGGGTGGTTGGAGACAACCGCGGCGATCTCCATCGGCAGCTGACCGATGCGCTGGCGGTACAGCAGATCGTTCAGGCAGTGATCGGACTTGGACACCATGATCACCACCTTGGCCCGGTAGCCCGGCGGTGTCAGCTCGGTGTGCATCCCGAAGGGCGTGACACGCTCGATCAGTCCCATGCGGAACTGCGACTCGTCGAAGCCCTCCGGCGCGCGAAATTCGACGCGGATGAAGAATCGGCTGACCAGACGATCATCGAAACTATGGTGCTCGGTGACGTAGCAGCCCTGTTCGAAGAGGTAGCGGGTCACCACATCGACCGTGCCGAGCAGGCTCGGACTGTGTGCGGTAAGGATCCAGGTGTCGGGCGTGCGGCTCATGGTTATCTCCCAAGCGGGGCGGGCATCGGTGGGCGTGTGGCTCACGCGTCAGCCGTCCCTTTCTGGTTGGCCGGGGTGGACGAACGCGTCGGCCACCCCGGCGACATCACGCCTCGATCGCCATCCCGTACTCGGCGCTGGCATCCTGCAACCAAAGCCAGATGTAGTCGGCGAAGCTGCGGCGCACCAGCAGTTCCCATACTTCCTCACCGGTACGCCGGATCACCAGCTGGCTCTTGGCGAAATGGGTGCCCACGGCCTTGCCCACCGGGAAGTTGCTCGGGTGCACGTCGTAGGGTGTCGACTTCATCAGCAGCTCGCGGGCCTTTTCGCCGGAGAGCTCGATCAGGGTTTGCCCGCCGCTGACATTGACCACCTGGATGTGCTGGCCGGCCAGCGCGTCGCGCAGGCGTTGCTCGGTGGCGAATTCCTCGCCCTGCGGCACGATCAGCAGCCACTCGTCCGGGCCCATCCACTGCAGCGAGGTCTCGCCGTTGGCCACCAGCGTCAGCGCGACCGGCAGTTCCATTCCGAGCGCCTGGTTAACGCCTTTGACGAAGGCCGGGTCGTGGGCGTCGCCGCGCAAGGTCAGGTGCCCGCGCAGCTTCTTTTCCCGCAGGCGAATGCCAGCGCCAGCACGGCCCTTGCCGACTAGCTCTGTCAGGCCGGCATGGTGCAACGGCGATTGCCCCTGGATGTTGTCCGGGCGTTGTTTGTACACGTTCACTGCGGTCATGGTTTACCTGCCTGGCGCCGTGCGGCGCCGTAGAATTCCGGGTGTACCGAGCGTGAGGCTGGCGCGCCAGCCTCACGTTCACCTCACACGTTCTGCCGCTCGCCTTTCGGGTCGTAGAACACCGAGCTGACGATCTCCGCTTCGATCACGCTGCCATCGACCAGCGGTGCGTAGACTCGCTCGCCGATGCGCTTGAGGCCGCCCTTGACCAGGCCCATGGCGAAGGAATTACCCATGGCCGCGCTCATGTAGCTGGAGGTCACGTGGCCCACCATGGTCATCGGGATGGGCTGCTTGGGATCGAATACCAGCTGCGCGCCCTCAGGCAGTACCTTCTTCGGATCCAGCGGCTTCAGGCCGACCAGCTGCTTGCGGTTTTCCTTGAGGCAATCCTCGCGGTTCATGCCACGCCAGCCGATCCAGGAGAACGGCTTGGTACGGCCGACACACCAGCCCATGTTCAGGTCGTCCGGGGTCACCGACCCATCGGTGTCCTGACCGACGATGATGAAGCCCTTCTCAGCGCGCAGAACGTGCATGGTCTCGGTGCCGTAAGGCGTCAGGCCGTGCTTCTTGCCTGCCTCGATGACCTGCTCCCACACATCCAGCGCATAGTCGGCCTGGACGTTGACTTCGTAACTCAGCTCACCGGTGAAGGAGATGCGGAAGACCCGTGCTGGCACGCCGCCTACCTTGCCTTCCTTCCAGGTCATGAACGGGAACGCATCCTTGTCCAGGTCGATGTCGGTGACCTCGGCCAGCAGCTTGCGGCTGTTGGGGCCGGTCAGGGTCATGGTCGCCCAGTGGTCAGTGACTGAAGTGAAGTACACCTTCAGCTCAGGCCACTCGGTCTGGTGGTAGATCTCCAGCCATTCCATCACCCGTGCCGCACCGCCGGTGGTGGTGGTCATCACGAAGTGGTTGTCGGCCAGACAAGCGGTCACGCCGTCGTCGAAGACCATGCCGTCTTCTTTGCACATCAGGCCGTAACGGGCCTTGCCCACATCCAGCTTAGTCCAGGCGTTGGTGTAGACGCGGTTGAGGAACTCGCGTGCGTCCGGACCCTGGATGTCGATCTTGCCAAGGGTGGAAGCGTCGAGGATGCCCACCGCGTTACGCACGGCCAGGCATTCGCGGGCCACGGCGGCATGCAGGTCTTCGCCCTTTTTGGGGAAATACCAGGGGCGCTTCCACTGACCGACGTCTTCAAACTCGGCGCCATTCTTGAGGTGCCAGGCCTGCATGGCGGTGTAACGCTTGGGCTCGAACAGCTCGTAGGTGTGAGGACCGGCGACCGCACCGAAGGTAATCGGCGTGTAGTTCGGCCGGAACATCGTGGTGCCCATCTCGGCGATGCTGATGCCCATCGAATGGGCGGCAATGGCCAGGCCATTGATGTTGCCGAGCTTGCCCTGGTCAGTACCGAAGCCCAGTGCGGTGTAGCGCTTGACGTGCTCGACCGACTCGAAGCCTTCGCGAGTAGCGATCTTGATACCGGCCGCGGTGACATCGTTCTGCAGGTCAACGAACTGCTTGGGCGCACGCTCGGTAGGTTTGTCGTGCGGGACCTGGAACAGCGCGACGCTGGCTTCCTCGACGCGTTGTTCGGCCTGCGGCACGCTGCCGCTGACAGCCTTGAAGCCGGTCTCGGCAGCCGCTGTGGCACCCGCTTCGAAGCCGTCGGCGAGCGCATCGCCAAGGGCAAACACGCCATTCACTGCGCCAGCGCAGGTGCGCTGCTGGAAGCCCTCGCCGGGCACGAAGGCCAGGAGGTCTTCACGCCAGACCGGACGACCGCCAAGGTGCGAGGCCAGGTGGACCACCGGGCTATAACCGCCGGAGCTGGCGATCAGATCGCAATCGATCACTTCGCCCTGGCTGACGACCTTGTGGCTGGCCAGGTCGATGGCGCAGATGCGCGCCCCGGTGACCCGCTTGCTGCCGCGCGCTTCAACCACCGCGCTGCCGGCAAGAATGCGAACGCCACGACGACGTGCTTCCTCGACCCAGGCACCCTTTGGATTGCTGCGTGCATCGGCCACCGCAGCCACTTGTTGGCCTGCGTCCAGCCAGTCGAGCACTGCCCGGTAGGCGTAGTCGTTGTTGGTCGACAGTACCAGCTGGCGGCCGGGGATCACGCCGTAGCGGCGCACGTAGGTGGAGACCGCATCGGCGAGCATGTTGCCGGGCACGTCGTTGTTCGAATACACCAGCGGACGCTCATGAGCTCCCGTGGCCAGCACGACGCGCTTGGCTCTAACGCGGTGCATGCGCTGACGAATCATCCGTTGGCCCAAGGCACCCTTGGGCGCGACTTCACCGAGGTGGTCGGTCAAACGCTGATGAATGGTCAGGAAGTTGTGGTCGTGGTAGCCGTTCACGGTGGAGCGTGGCAGCAGCGTCACTTCCGGCATTTTTTCCAGTTCGGCAATCACGCCGGCAGCCCATTCAGCGGCTGGCTTGCCGTCCAGGGTCTCGCGGGTGGCGAGCAGGCTGCCGCCGAATTCTTCCTGTTCGTCGGCCAGGATCACACGGGCGCCACTGCGACCGGCGGCCAACGCGGCTGCCAGTCCTGCCGGGCCAGCACCGACTACCAAAACATCGCAATGCTGGTTGAGGTGATCGTAGCGGTCAGGATCGTTCTCCGTGGGCGCGCGGCCCAGACCAGCGGCTTTACGAATGTACTTCTCGTAGGTCAGCCAGAGGTTCTGCGGGTACATGAAGGTCTTGTAGTAGAACCCGGGCGGCATCATCCCGCCGCCGACCTTGCCGAGAATGCCCATCAGGTCGGTGTTGACGCTCGGCCAGCCGTTCACGCTGCTGGCGGTCAGGCCTGGGTACAGCGCCTGCTGAGTGGCACGGATGTTCGGGATCTGCGCCGCTTCGGTGCTACCGATCTGCAGCACGGCATTGGGCTCTTCGGAACCGGCGGCAACGATGCCGCGCGGACGCGAATATTTGAAGCTGCGGCCGACCACGTCGACACCGTTGGCCAGCAAGGCGGCGGCCAGGCTGTCACCGGCGTAGCCCTGATAGGTCTCGCCATTGAAGGTGAAGGTCAGGGGCCGGTTACGGTCGATGCGGCCGCCCTGGGAAAGACGATTGACCTGGCTCATGCCTTTACTCCTTGCTCGGCAGCCTTCTTCGAGGCGAGCGATGCCTCGGTGACGCTGGGCTGTTCGCCGATCTTGTAAGTCTCGAGAATTGCGTAGCTCACCGTGTGACGGGTGACGTTGAAGTACTGGCGGCAACCGGCAGCGTGGATCCACAGCTCGTGATGGATGCCGCGCGGGTTGTCGCGGAAGAACAGGTACTCGCCCCATTCCTCATCGGTGCAGGCGTTCGGGTCCAGCGGGCGGGGGATGTGGGCCTGGCCGCCCGCGTGGAACTCTTCTTCGGAGCGCAATTCGCCACAGTGAGGGCAGAAAATATGCAGCATGGTCGGGTACCTCCAGAAAACCTACATCCCTCCGCCGTCGGCGGAGGGGCACAAAATCAGTGTGCGACCCCAGCCGCGCCGTGTTCGTCGATCAGCGCGCCGTTGTAGAAACGCTCGATCGAAAACGCCTTGGCCAGCGGGTGCATCTCGCCCTTGGCCAGGCTGGCGGCAAAGACGTGACCCGAGCCCGGCGTGGCCTTGAAGCCGCCGGTACCCCAACCGCAGTTGAAGAACAGGTTCTTGACCGGGGTCTTGGCGATGATCGGGCAGGCGTCCGGAGTGGTGTCGACGATGCCGCCCCACTGGCGGTTCATGCGCACCCGCGAGAGGATCGGGAACATCTCGACGATCGCCTGCAGGGTGTGCTCGATGGTGGGGTAGGAACCTCGCTGGCCGTAGCCGACGTAGCTGTCGATGCCGGCGCCGATGACCAGGTCGCCCTTGTCCGACTGGCTGATGTAGCCATGCACGGCGTTGGACATGATCACGGTATCGATGATCGGCTTGATCGGCTCGGAGACCAGCGCCTGCAGCGGGTGCGACTCGAGCGGCAGGCGGAAGCCGGCCAGCTTGGCCATGTGCCCGGAGTTACCGGCCGTGACCACGCCGACGCGCTTGCCGCCGATGAAACCCTTGTTGGTTTCCACGCCGATGCACACGCCGTTTTCCTTGCGGAAGCCGATCACTTCGGTCTGCTGGATCAGGTCGACGCCCAGGGCGTCGGCGGCGCGGGCATAACCCCAGGCCACTGCGTCGTGACGGGCAACGCCGCCGCGGCGCTGCAGCGAGGCGCCGAGGATTGGATAACGGGTGTTCTTAGAGCAGTCCAGGTAAGGGATCATCTCCGCCACCTGCCGGGAATCGACCACTTCACCGTCGATGCCGTTGAGGCGGTTGGCGCTGACCCGGCGCTCGATGTCGCGCATGTCCTGCAGGGTGTGACCGAGGTTGAACACGCCGCGCTGGGAAAACATTACGTTGTAGTTGATGTCCTGGGACAGGCCTTCCCACAGCTTCATCGCGTGTTCATAGAGACGTGCCGATTCGTCCCACAGGTAGTTGGAACGAACGATGGTGGTGTTGCGCGCGGTGTTGCCACCGCCCAACCAGCCTTTCTCGATGACGGCGACGTTCTTTACGCCGAACTGCTTCGCCAGGTAGTACGCCGTGGCCAGACCATGGCCGCCACCGCCGACGATGACCACATCGTAGACCGGCTTGGGCTTGGGGTTGCGCCACATGCGCTGCCAGTTTTCGTGATGGCTGAATGAGTGCTTGAGCAGGCCGAAGCCGGAATAACGTTGCATGTCGAATGCTCCTGGAAAAACGACCGCCTCGAAGCGGTTTTGCGACTCGTAGCGGGGTCACCCCCTCAGCGATCCACCAACAACTGGCGGTGGAAGACAGCAGCGCCTTCCACCTTTCGAATCAGCGGTACACCGGGTAGTCGGCGCACAGCCCTGCGACCTGGCGAGCCACCTGGGCCTCGACATCGTCATCACCGAGGTGATCGAGGATGTCGCAGATCCAGCCCGCGAGCTCGACGCTCTGGTCTTCCTTGAGTCCGCGGGTGGTGATGGCTGGTGTGCCGATCCGCAGCCCGGATGTGACGAACGGTGATTGCGGGTCGTTGGGTACGGCGTTCTTGTTGACGGTGATGCCGGTGCGCCCGAGGGCCGCGTCCGCATCTTTGCCGGTGATGCCTTGCTTGATCAGGCTGACCAGGAACAGGTGGTTGTCGGTGCCGCCCGAGACCACGTCGTAGCCGCGCTCGATGAACACCTTGGCCATGGCCTTGGCGTTGTTGATCACCTGCTGCTGGTATTCCTTGAACTCAGGCTCCAGGGCTTCCTTGAAGCACACGGCCTTGGCTGCGATGACGTGCATCAGCGGGCCGCCCTGGGCGCCCGGGAAGACCGCGGCGTTGAGCTTCTTCTCGATGTCCGGGTTGGACTTGGCCAAGATCAGGCCGCCACGTGGGCCGCGCAAGGTCTTGTGCGTGGTGGTGGTGACCACATCGGCGAACGGAATCGGGTTCGGGTACAAGCCGGCCGCGACCAGGCCCGCCACGTGCGCCATGTCGACGAACAGCAGCGCCCCGACCTTGTCGGCAATGGCGCGGAAGCGCGGGAAATCCAGAGTCTTCGAGTAGGCAGAGAAGCCGGCAACGATCATCTTCGGCTTGCTCTCGACCGCCAGGCGCTCGACCTCGTCGTAGTCGATCAGGCCGGTGTCGGTGTCGATGCCGTACTGAACGGCGTTGTACAGCTTGCCGGACGAGCTGACCTTGGCGCCGTGCGTCAAATGGCCGCCATGGGCCAGGCTCATGCCGAGAATGGTGTCGCCTGCGTTGAGCAGCGCCAGGTAGACGGCGCTGTTGGCCGAGGAGCCCGAATGCGGCTGGACGTTGGCGAAATCGGCGCCGAACAGCTCTTTGGCGCGATCGATGGCCAGCTGCTCGACCTTGTCGACGTGCTCGCAACCACCGTAGTAACGCTTGCCCGGATAGCCTTCGGCGTACTTGTTGGTCAGCCCGCTGCCCTGGGCCTGCATCACGCGCTTGCTGGTGTAGTTCTCCGAGGCGATCAGTTCGATGTGATGTTCCTGACGCGCTTCCTCGGCATCCATCGCCGCCAGAAGTACGTCGTCATAGCCCTGGATTTTGTCTTGCTTGCTGAACATCGCGGATCTCCTAAAGGCGCAACGGCGCCATTCGCCTCGGTGAAGGCCTTGGTGTGTCTGGATGCGATGGTAGGGCTGGGCCTTGGTGGGAAGATGCCTGCCTGCGTCTTGCGGGAGTTCGTTTGCGACATGCTGTCGTCGCTCTCGGAAATCTCGCGCAAGTAATCGGTCGCGCGCGCCGGCTGGCCGTTTGCGCACGCCGATTCCGCAGCGCAGAAGTCGCTTGCGCGTTGGGCCGGATGGGGTAACGCAGGGGCGATAAGGGTCGCGACGGGGCGGGGATGAGGTGTCAGAGGGGTCGATGGCGAGGCGATGCGCTGGCTGTGGCCGGCAAATCAGCCAGTCGAGCATGTCGCTTCTCAGTTGGGCGACATGCGCGATGAGCCTGCGCTACGCACGCTGTCAATGCAGCGCAGCGGTTGAGATGGGTGGCGCTGGGGATGCTGCACGGGGGAATGGCTCCGCCCGTGCAGCCCTGGCTCAGTAGTCGATGACCACGTCGCCCTGTGGCACGCTGCAGCACGACAGGATGTAGCCCTCGGCCACGTCCTCATCGGTGATGCCGCCGTTGTGCTCCATGACCACCTCGCCGGAGGTCTTCAATACCTTGCAGGTACCGCAGATGCCCATGCCGCAGGCCTTGGGAATGTGCAGGCCGAGCTGCGCGGCAGCCGAGTGGACGGTGTCGCGCGGGCCGACGCGAATGCTCTTGCCGGTCGCGGTGAATTCCACCTGATTCAGGTCGGCTAGCGGTACATCGGGCGCCTCGGCTGCCTGTTCGGCCAGTTCCTTGACGTCTTCGCGCACGTCTGCCGGCGTCGCACCGAAGGACTCCTCGTGATAGTGCTGCATGTCAAAGCCATTGGCCTGCAGCAGTCGCTTGACCGCGTTCATGTACGGGGTCGGGCCGCAGCAGAAGATCTCCCGGTCGGCGAAGTCCGGCGCGATCAGCTCCAGCATGCGCTGGTCGAGGTAGCCGCGATAACCGGCCCAGGCCTCGCCCATGCCGTGTTTCTCGCAAATGATGTGCAGGCTGAAGTTGTTGACCCGCGAGGCCATGTGCTCCAACTCGCGGTGAAAGATGATGTCCTTTGGCGAGCGGGCGCTGTGGACGAACACCATGTCGACGTTGGCGTTGGTGTCGAAGTACCAGCGGGCCATCGACATGACCGGTGTGATACCGACGCCACCGGACAGAAACAGGGCTCTCTCGGTAGGAAAGTCGATGGCGTTGAACAGCCCGACGGGGCCGTGCACCGGTAGCTGGTCACCCTCACTGAGGTTGTCATGCAGCCAGTTGGATACCTTGCCGCCGGGGATGCGCTTGATCGTCACCGAAAAGCTGTAAGGCACCGAGGGTGAGCTGGCGATGGTGTAGGAACGCATCACCTGCTGCCCTTCGATTTCAAGCTCGAGGGTCACGAACTGGCCCGGCTTGAAGAAATACATGATGGGTTGATCGGACATGAAACAAAAGGTGCGGACATCCCAGGTTTCCTGGATCACCTTCACGCAGCGCACCAGATGGCGGCCGTTGGTCCATGTCTGGGTATTGACCGGATTGAGGAAATTACTGGACATGCTCACCTCGATTGCGCGCTGCTACATCGACCCGTTGGGCCCCTTTTCCGGGACTGCGACTCCACGCCGCATAGCCCTTATGGCACAGAATTGTGCGTAACACGTCGCGGCGTCACTTACCTACCCGCGACATCGGCATGCTTATCGCGACCAGGCCGATGTCATGGGCGTTTGCGCGTCGGAAACGGATGCGCGCCTGTCGCCCATGGATAAGGTTTGCCTGTTGCGCCGCGACACACTCGGTTCCAGCCGAGCAGGGGGGTGATTCGCTGGAGCCGCTTCTCTATTTGACGGCGCTGATGCCGTCCGGCTCGCCGCCTTGCGTCGTAACCGAATAGCCACTTTTGTCGCCAGCCACAGACGCCTGCAAGGCGCGGCCGGCTTGAGGAGCAACCGATGGATGTCACTTCCAACCTGAGCCTGGGCGATCCACTCGAAGCCGCGCGCAAAGCCACGGCCGAGATGTTGCAGGCACGCGAGCCGAATTTTTCTCTGGCGCAGCCGTTCTATAGCGATGAACGGCTGTTCCAGATCGACATGCAGGAGATCTTCCATAAGGAATGGTTGATCGCCGGCATGACGTGCGAAATACCCGCCAAGGGCAATTTCCTGACCTTACAGATCGGCACTAACCCGATTCTGGTTATCCGCGGTGCGGAAGGTGCGGTCCATGCCTTCCATAACGTCTGTCGCCATCGTGGTTCACGGCTGTGCACCAGCGACAAGGGCAAGGTTGCCAAGCTGGTCTGCCCCTACCATCAGTGGACCTACGAGCTGGACGGTCGGCTGCTGTTCGCCGGCACCGAGATGGGCGCTGACTTCGATCTCAACCAGTACGGGTTGAAGCCGGTGCAGTGCAAGACGGCTGGCGGCTACATCTTCATCTCCCTGGCCGAGAACCCGCCAGCGATCGACGACTTCCTGGCCACCCTGTCGCATTACATGGAACCGTACGACATGGAGAACACCAAGGTGGCGGTACAGAGCACCCTGGTGGAAAAGGCCAACTGGAAGCTGGTGCTGGAAAACAACCGCGAGTGCTACCACTGCAACGGCGCGCATCCGGAATTGCTCAATACCTTGCTGGAGTGGGACGACGTCACCGATCCACGGGCCAGCCAGGCGTTCAAGGATCACGTTGCCGATTCCGCCGCCAAGTGGGAGGCGGAGAAGATTCCCTATGCCCACGCCAGCTTTGGTTTGCGTAACCGCATCGTGCGCATGCCGTTGCTCAAGGGCACGGTCTCGATGACCATGGACGGCAAGCAGGGCAGCAAGAAGCTCATGGGCCGCATTCAGAATCCCGAGCTCGGCTCCATGCGTATCCTCCATCTGCCGCATTCCTGGAACCACTGCATGGGTGATCACGTGATCGTCTTTACCGTGTGGCCGATCAGCGCGCAGGAGACCATGGTTACCACCAAGTGGATCGTTCACAAGGATGCGGTCGAAGGTGTCGACTACGACGTGGCGCGCCTGCGTCAGGTGTGGGACGCGACCAACGACCAGGACCGTCGCCTCGCGGAAGAGAACCAGCGCGGGATCAACTCGACGGCCTATCAGCCCGGCCCTTACTCGAAGACCTATGAGTTCGGTGTGGTCAACTTCATCGACTGGTACAGCGAGCGCATGCTGAACAACCTCGGCGCTGAGCCTGCGAGCTACCTGAAGCAGATCAACGACTAAGCGCCGGCGTTATCCGGTGGCGCGCCCGCTTGCAGGCGGGTGCGTTACCAGTACTTGCTGGGTGCGATGAGATTCATCGCACCGATGTGAACAGAAGGTCGCCAGCGTTATTGCGCTGGGCGATGGGGAACGCCGGGCTGAGCGGCAAAACCGGCGTTTTCAGCGACTGAGCGCTGACGATGCGAGGTGTTGTACGGTCAGTCCGCCAGCTCGTAGCGGTCCCTGCCGTTGCGCTTGGCGCGCAGCAGTGCCACATCGGCTCGGTTGATGGCGCTGGAGTAGTTTTCATCGTGTCGCAGCTGCGCCATGCCCAGGCTCACCGTTACCGACAGCGAGTCGTCATTGACCCGTACCCGCAGCTTGGCGACGGCTTGACGCAACCGCTCCATTATCCGCACTGCGCTTTCGGTCGAGGTCTCCGGCATCAGCAGGAGGAATTCTTCGCCACCCCAGCGGCCGCAGAGGTCATGCTCGCGGATCTCGGCTTCCATCACCCGCACCACTTCCATCAGCACATTGTCACCGACCTCATGACCATGGTCGTCATTGATGGCCTTGAAACGGTCGATGTCGACCATGACCACACACAGCGGACGTGAATAACGCTTGGCCCGTTCGGTTTCTTCGCGCAATCGCTCGGTAAGCAAGCGGCGGTTTGCGATGCCGGTGAGGGCGTCATGGGTGGAGGCTTCTTTCAGTGCGATGTTCAGGTCACGCAGCATTGTCTGATAACGATCTGAAATGCGTGCGACCTTTTCCAGCTGCCGCAGCTGCTTGTCGAAACGGGCCGAAAGGGTCATCTCGCGGTCGCGGACGATGCTCTGGTAGCCGTCGGAGACCCGGGCGATTCGCTCGATGCGGTTGAGCAGGCTGTGGTGTGCCTCCCACAGCTGACCCAGCGTTTCATGCAGTGGATGGCCTTGGTTCTCGGGGTCGGACAGCGACTCCAAAACCTGACTTTCCAGCGGATTCTGCCCGCGCATAAGGACCTTCTAATCGTGGCTGAGGATCATGAATGGAAAGGTGCAGTCTTCCTTGAACTCTTCGGCCAGCTCTACCACACGTTCGTTGCGACGGTCGTAGTGCCAGTTGACGGCCACTGCCTTGCCTTCCTGATGGGCCGCTTCGAGCAGGTCGAAGATGTCCATCACGGCTTTGATGCTGCTGGTGTTGAGGTAGAGCAGGTGCAGTTCCAGGCGCAGCGGGCGGCCGGCTTCGGCCAGGTAACGTTCGATCCACTCGATGACCTGATGGAAAAGCTCATAGGAGTTTTCCGGGTAGGAGTCGCCTTGCATGGCGAGCACGCCGGTTTCCCAGTCGGACTGAATGGCGGGCGATGACTGGCTGCCGGCAATGGAGAAATCATTCATGTGCAGTTGGCTCTTGTAAGTCAGATGACCGCGCTCAGGCTGATGAACGAGCGGCCGTTGGCGACGGTTTGCAGCGACGCTTTCAGCGGTTCGCTGGATTTGCGGGCGATGTCGATCAGGCCGAGTCCTGCGCCGCTGACAGTGTTGTCTTCGCGCGGTTTGCGCAATTGTTCCTTGTAACGAGCTTTGAGCTGCGTCTTGTCCAGGCGGGCCAGCTCTTCGATGGTGGCGATCAGCGCTTCGCCGTCCGCGGTCTCGATCAGGTTGCCGGCGGATACCACGTAGCGTCCGTCGGCATCGTTGCGGGCGACCACGACTGTCGCGCCGGCCTCCTGATCAGCCCAGTTACGCACCTTGGCGTAATGGCGAATGTTCTGGGTCATCTCGATGTACACGGCGAACACATCCATCGCCGACGACGGGTTGGCATGATCAGCCGCGAGGTAGTTACGCAGCGCGTTGCCGATTTCCTCGATCAGGCTGCGCGAAATCGGGCCGTTGAAGCACAGCATGATCTGCTGTCGGTTGTAGCTTTCGCGCATGGCGAACAGGTCAAGGGTTTCCATGGGGCAACTCGACTCCGGTGAATGGCGCTCAATCGAAACGGAAACACAACATCGTGATGTCGTCACGCTGGGGGTAATCGCCCTGGTATTCGTCCAGGGTGGCTTTGAACGCCGCCCCCTGTTCGTTCATGGGCAGGCGGGCATGACGCAGAATCATATCGGCGAAGCGGCTATTGCCGAAACCATAACCGAGCTCGCCACCTGCCTGGTCAAGGAAGCCATCGGTGGCCAGATAGAAGGTGCGGCCCGGCTTCAGCCCGACTTCGGCATTCCCGTACTCGCCTACGCGTCGGTCGCCAATGGCGCGGCGTCCGGCCGGCAGCTCCTCGAGGCTTTCGCCATCACTGTAGTAGAGCGCAACCTTGGCGCCAGCGTAGACCACCAGGCGGCGTCCGAAGTCGACGTAGGCGAGGCCTACGTCCATGTTGGTGGCGAGTGCCTGTTGGGTCGTGTCGTCGCGCAGCATCCTGCGCACGATGCCGTCAGTGCGCGCAAGAATAGCCGCCGGGTCGTGCAGGCCCGCATCGGCGATGGCTTGTTCGATGGCAGCGTGGGCGAGCATGGTCATCAGGGCGCCGGGCACCCCGTGGCCGGCGCAGTCGACCACGCCGAGCAGGCAGCCTTGTTCGGTGGCGCGATAGACGTAGAAGTCGCCGCCGACCACGTCGCGGGGGTGCCAGAGCACCGCGTAGCGCTCATCGAGATCGGCCACCAGTTGGCGCTTGGGCAAGATGGCGTGCTGGATAAGGCTGGCGTAATCGATCGAGTCCTCGATTTTCTTGTGTGCGGCGGCCATGTCGCGGTTGGCCTGCTGCAGTTCACGTGTGCGTTCGTCGACGCGGCTCTCCAGCTCGCTGGTATGGCTATGAATTTTCAGCGCCATGCTGCGAAACGCAGCGCTGAGTTCGCCGATCTCGTCGTCCCGTTCACTCGGCAGCGGCGCGTTGTAGTGTCCGGCAGCGATGGCCTGAGCGCTCTTGCGCAGTTGCCGCAACGGGCTGAGTACGCGACGGTCGACCAGCCAGGCGCCGCCCGCGATGAGCAGCAGCAATAGCAGCAATACGGCACCCAGCGCAGGCATTAGGGGCCTCAGTTCGATCACCTGGGCAGTTCTCAGATCCACGGCGCTGGCGACGAACCATTGCAGTTCCGGAATCCAGGTCAGCGCCAGCAGGCGTGGCTCGCCATCGAGACTCGCCTCCACCGTGGTCGTCTCGCCAGGGTGTTCGCGGCTGTAGCGCATCGCTTGCCGCAGTGCGTTGGCCTGGTCGATATCGTCGAGCTGGCCAAGCAGGCTGGTGGACAGCGAGCGGCCCTGGGAGGTGTCAGCGTTCAGGGTAACCAGGTTCTGATCAGGGTGGACCAGGATTGAGCCGTGGCTGTCGAGGACCATCGACTCGACGCCGGTTTTGTCCTCTTCGATGAACTGGGTTACGAACGCCTTGAGGCTGATGCCGGAGCCGACGATGCCGAGCGGGCGCTCACCATCCCGGACCAGGATGTTGAACCAGATCTTCAGGTCGCCAGTGACGGCCGAGCGGTCGACGTTGAGATGGTAGGGCGCATCCGAACGCAGGGTGACGTAAAACCATTCATCCTGCGGCGCGTCGGGCTTCATCTCATAGCGGGGCGCCTCGCTGGGAGGTTGCTGGTCGCCGTTGGAGTAGTAGCGGTTGCTCGCTGCGGATGCCGCAAAGTAGGAATGGTCACTCAGCGCGCGCTGATAACCGGCCGCTTCGCGGAAGAACAAAGCACGCTTGGCCGGATCGTTCTCATCGAGCAGCCAGGCACGGGTGATTTGAGATTCGGCAAGGCGTTGCGCCAAGGCCAATTCGCGGGTGACCGGTGCGAACAGCCGTTCGCGGTTGAGCTGAACCACGTTTCGCGCATAGGCTTCGCCAAAACGATTCTGCACGCCCTGCAACGCTTCGCGGCCCACCAGCACGGTGACGCCGATTGCAAGCAGGAAGGTCAATAGCAACGCCAGCAGTGACTTGCCGCGTATTCCCAGTGCTGCCATGGTGATCCTGACTTCCCTTGCAATTGCTGCCTGACATCCAAGTGTCGTGCCAAGCGTCGAAAACCGGGATTATCCGGCATCAGGCCAGTTGCCACCAGAGGCGCTTCGCCACACAAAAACGGAGCCTTTCGGCTCCGCTATGGTTTGCTACTGGGCAAGTTTCTTGTATTTCACCCGATGCGGCTGAGAAGCTGCATCGCCGAGGCGCTTCTTGCGATCGGCTTCGTACTCGGTGTAGTTGCCTTCGAAGAATACGATGCTGCCGTCATCCTCATAGGAGAGGATGTGCGTGGCGACACGGTCGAGGAACCAGCGATCGTGGGAGATCACGATGGCCGCGCCAGGGAAGTCCAGCAAGGCCTCTTCCAGCGAACGCAGGGTTTCCACGTCGAGGTCGTTGGAGGGTTCGTCGAGCAGCAGCACGTTGGCGCCTTCCTTCAGCGTCAATGCCAGGTGCAAGCGACCACGCTCACCGCCGGAAAGGTCTTTGACGAACTTCTGCTGGTCGCCGCCTTTGAAGTTGAAGCGCCCCACGTAGGTGCGCGAGGGCACCTCATAGTTGCCGATGCGGATCATGTCGGCGCCATCGGACACCGCTTCCCACACGGACTTGCTGCCATCGAGATCATCGCGGCTCTGGTCGACGCAGGCCACCTGCACCGTGTCGCCGATCTCGATGCTGCCTGAATCCGGCTGCTCCTTGCCCATGATCATGCGGAACAATGTCGACTTACCTGCGCCATTGCCACCGATCACGCCGACGATGGCACCCTTGGGCATGCTGAACGAAAGGTCGTCGATCAGTACACGGTCGCCGTAGCCCTTGGTCACATTGTGGAAATCGATGACCTTGTCACCCAGACGCGGGCCGGCAGGGATGTAGATTTCGTTGGTCTCGCTGCGCTTCTGGAATTCCTGCGACTGCAGTTCTTCGAAGCGCTGCAGGCGGGCCTTGGATTTCGCCTGGCGGGCCTTGGCGCCCTTGCGCACCCACTCCAGTTCTTCCTTCATGGCTTTTTCGTGGGCCGACTGCTGCTTGGATTCCTGCGCCAGACGGTTGGATTTCGCTTCCAGCCAGCCGGAGTAGTTACCCTCATAGGGGATGCCCTGGCCGCGGTCGAGTTCGAGAATCCAGCCGGCCACGTTATCGAGGAAGTAGCGGTCGTGGGTGATCGCGACGACAGTGCCGGTGAAGTCGTGGAGGAAGTGCTCCAGCCAGGCGACCGAGTCGGCGTCCAGGTGGTTGGTCGGCTCGTCCAGCAGCAGCATGTCGGGAGCCGACAGCAGCAGACGGCACAGCGCTACGCGGCGCTTCTCACCACCGGACAGGTGCTCGACCTTGGCGTCCCACGGCGGCAAACGCAGGGCGTCGGCGGCGACTTCCAGCTGGCGCTCGAGGTTGTGGCCATCGCTGGCCTGCAGGATCGCTTCGAGCTTGGCCTGCTCGGCGGCCAGCTTGTCGAAATCGGCATCGGGCTCGGCATAGGCGGCGTAGACCTCGTCAAGGCGCGCCTGGGCATCCTTGATGCTGCTGACAGCTTCCTCGACGACTTCGCGAACCGTCTTGTTCGGGTCCAGCTCCGGCTCCTGCGGCAGGTAGCCGACATTCAGCTCGGGCATCGCTCGCGCTTCGCCGTCGAACTCCTTGTCGACCCCGGCCATGATCTTCAACAGGGTGGACTTGCCCGAGCCGTTGAGGCCGAGCACGCCGATCTTGGCGCCCGGGAAGAACGACAGGGAAATGTTCTTGAGGATTTCACGCTTCGGCGGAACGACTTTGCCGAGCCGATGCATGGTGTAGACGTATTGAGCCATGGAGACGAGTGCCCGTGACGAAGGAAAAAGTGAGGCGAATCCCGCCGCCGTGGGCGGGTCGAACCGGACTGGCAAAGCTACCGTAATGCACCTGGCAGGGCAAACCGGGACGTCGATCCGATGCTGGCGCTTTGATGGCTCTCAAGGCATTCTTGGCCCCGTTCAGGCGCTGGTTCGGCCCAGCGCTCATTGCCATGCTACTTGGGACTCTCAACGTTTGCTCGATCGACTTCCATCAGCGTCAGCCCGCCTTGAAAGGCTTGCACGGGGAATCGCTACCGCGTGTGCGCGACTTCTGGTGCCACGACGCCTGCGCGTCCACTGGCAGCTGTTGCGTTATTCGGCGACGGCCCTCGGGGCGATAGAAGAGCGGATTCTGATCAGCGACTTCAGTGGTCGCCTGCAATTTCTCAACAGCCAGGCCGAGGCAATGTTCGGCCTGAATAGCCGAGAGGCGCCGCGTTATCGTTTGCAGGAGCTGCTGCCGACTCTGGATCCCCTGGCGTTCGATGCGGCCAATTCGACCGTTGACCTGTGCCTTGAGGCGGTGCGACTGCTTCAGGAGGGGGAAAGCCATCTCTTTTCGATCACGCGTCGGGCTTTGCGGCTGGCGGGTGAGGTGGAGCCGTCCGGCTTTGTCTGGGTCATGCGTGATATCACCCGTGAGCGGGCGGCGCAGGCCGCACTGGTTGAGCGTGAGCGCTTCTGGTCAGAGGTGCTGCGCGCGGTACCCGACACGCTTTACGTGCAGGATCTGGAGGCCGGCAAGCTGCTCTTCAGCAACAGCAACCTGGCCACGCGACTGGGCTACAGCGAAGAGGAGCGCGGCGAGGACAGCAATCTGTTCTGGCAGCGCATCAGCCACCCAGACGATCAGGAATATATCTGGAGGCTGCTGGCCCTGCGCGGTTCGATGATTGACGGCGTGGCTCAGGAGTCGTTGTTGCGCTGGCGCCACCGTGACGGCAAATGGCATTGGTTCAATGTGACGGAACAGGTCCTGACCCGTGATGACCAGGGACGGGTGCGACGCTTGATCGGCGTGGCACGAGACGTTACCGCGAACATGGACCACAGCCACTCGCTGCGTGACAGCGAGCGCCGCTACCGGATGCTCGCCGGCAGCCTGCGCGATGTGATCTTCACCACCGACAGTTCGCTGCGCATTGATTACATCAGCCCTTCAATCCAGACCGTGCTTGGCTACAGCCCGGAGTGGGCGGCACGTCATGGGCTGGAGCGGGTAGTGACCAAGCCGCGTCAGGCGGCGCGCTTCTATGATCTGATGCGGCGGGTGCGCGATGCGTCGGCCAGCCCGGCTGAACTGGCCAAGCTGGGGCAGGATTTACAGACGCAAACGCTGTATTTCGATTGCCTCGCGGCTGATGGCCGGCCCGTTGCAATCGAACTGCGGATCATGCTGATTTCCGACGAGAGCAACCGGTTCGATGGGACCCTGTGCATCGGCCGGGATGTCAGCGAACAGCGTCAGGCCGATACGGCATTGCGCCGCGCCGCAACCGTATTCGACCATTCCACCGCGGCCATCGTCGTCACCGACCCCGCGGGCAAGATCGCTCAGGTCAATGCGGCGTTCGTCCGGATCACCGGCTTCAGCGGCGACGAGGTAAAAGGCGAGTTGCCAATGGTGCTCAGCGCCGATAGGCAGCAGGCCAACCAGATGGATTACGTGCACAGCCAGGTCCTCCAGACCGGTAGCTGGGAAGGGGAGTTCTGGCTCAAGCGCAAGGGTGGCGAGACTTACCCCTGCTGGATCGGCATTACCGCCGTTCGCGATGATGAGAATGAGCTGGTCAGCTATGTCTGTTTTTTCAGCGACATGAGCGAGCGCAAAGCCAGCGAAAAGCGGATCCACCGCCTTGCCTATTACGACGGGCTGACTCAGCTGCCCAATCGCACCCTGTTTCAGGACCGTTTGCACAGCAGCCTTCAATTGGCCGCCCGTCGCCGTGGCTGGGTCGTGCTGATGTTTCTCGATCTGGATCGCTTCAAGCCGATCAACGACTCGCTCGGCCATGCCGCCGGTGACCGCATGCTCAAGGATGTCGCGGTCCGTCTGGCCTCTTGTGTGGATGAAGACGATACCGTGGCGCGCATGGGCGGCGATGAGTTCACTTTTCTGCTGCACCCTGGCGGAGATCGGGATGAAGCACTGAGCAGGGCCATTCACGTGGCTGAACGAATCCTGGCCAGTCTCGCCGACCCCTTCGTGCTCTCTGGCCGCGAGTTCTTTGTCACTGCGAGTATTGGCATCGCCCTGAGCCCACAGGACGGCAACGACATCAGTCAGCTGATGAAGAATGCCGACACCGCGATGTACCACGCCAAAGAACGCGGCAAAAACAACTTCCAGTTTTACCAGGCCGAGATGAATGCCAGCGCACTGGAACGTCTGGAGCTGGAAAGCGATCTGCGCCACGCCCTCGAACAGCAACAGTTCGTGCTGCACTACCAGCCACAGTACCTTGCCGACGGCCACACGCTGACTGGCGTCGAAGCGTTGCTGCGCTGGCAGCACCCATCCCGAGGGCTGGTGCCGCCCGGCGATTTCATCCCGGCGTTGGAAGAGCTGGGGCTGATTGTCGAGGTAGGCGACTGGGTCATCGACGAAGCCTGTCGGCAGATCGGCAGCTGGGAGCGGGAGGGCGTGGTGGTGCCAAAGGTGTCGGTGAACCTTTCGGCCCGCCAGTTTGCCGATGGGCAGCTGGGCCAGCGCATCGCCGGAATCCTCGCGGCCAGCGAAATTGAACCGGGCCGACTGGAGCTGGAGCTGACCGAAAGCATTCTGATGCAGGATGTCGGCGGCGCGCTGCGGATGCTCGATGCGCTCAAGCAGCTCGGTCCATCGATTGCCATTGACGATTTCGGCACAGGTTACTCTTCATTGAATTACCTCAAGCAATTCCCGATCGATGTGCTGAAAATCGACCGCAGCTTCGTTGATGGCCTTCCCGAAGGCGAGCAGGACGGGCAGATAGCCCGAGCGATCATTGCTATGGCGCACAGTCTCGGGCTGTCGGTGATTGCCGAGGGCGTCGAAGATCAGGCACAGCTGGATTTTCTTCGCGACCATGGATGTGACGAAGTGCAGGGTTTCTATCTGGGGCGACCAGTTTCAGCGGCGATGTTGAAAGAATCGGTTTCAAACTGCCGGCTGCAGGCTGCCTGTGGTCAGCCCGAACCACGACCCGTGTTGTAGCGTTGCGGCGAGCCGCAACCTCGATTTGCTTGCAGCTTGTCTCATGTTGCAGATGACCACGGCTCATACCCGCACCTCGGTGGATAGGGTAGAATCCGCGCCTCTTTATTACCGCCAGCTGATTCTCAGAGGACTGCCATGTTCAGCCGTGATTTGACCCTCGCCCGTTTCGACGCCGATCTCTTCGCTGCCATGGAGCAGGAAACCAAGCGTCAGGAAGACCACATCGAGCTGATCGCCTCGGAGAACTACACCAGCCCGGCGGTGATGGAAGCCCAGGGTTCGGTGCTGACCAACAAGTACGCCGAAGGCTATCCGGGCAAGCGCTACTACGGTGGGTGCGAGTACGTCGACGTGGTTGAACAGCTGGCCATCGACCGCGCCAAAGAGCTATTCGGCGCCGATTACGCCAACGTCCAGCCGCATGCCGGTTCGCAAGCCAACAGCGCCGTCTATCTGGCCCTCCTGAGCGCCGGTGACACCATTCTCGGCATGAGCCTGGCCCATGGTGGTCACCTGACCCACGGCGCCAGCGTGTCGTCCTCGGGCAAGCTGTACAACGCCGTGCAGTACGGCATCAACGACCAGGGCCTGATCGACTACGACGAAGTCGAGCGCCTGGCCCTCGAGCACAAGCCAAAGATGGTCGTCGCCGGTTTCTCTGCCTATTCGCAGAAGCTGGATTTTGCTCGCTTCCGCGAAATCGCCGACAAGGTAGGTGCCTACCTGTTCGTCGACATGGCCCACGTGGCCGGTCTGGTTGCCGCTGGTGTCTATCCGAACCCGGTGCCGTTCGCCGACGTCGTTACCACTACCACTCACAAAACCCTGCGCGGCCCGCGCGGTGGCCTGATCCTGGCCCGCGCCAATGCCGAGATCGAGAAGAAGTTGAACTCTGCTGTATTCCCGGGCGCCCAGGGCGGCCCGCTGGAGCACGTCATCGCGGCCAAGGCGGTGTGCTTCAAGGAAGCGCTGCAGCCTGAATTCAAGGCCTACCAGCAGCAGGTGGTAAAGAATGCCCAGGCCATGGCCGAGGTGTTCATTCAGCGCGGCTTCGACGTGGTGTCCGGTGGCACCCAGAACCATCTGTTCCTGCTCAGCCTGATCAAGCAGGACATCACGGGTAAGGACGCCGATGCCGCGCTGGGCAACGCGCACATCACCGTGAACAAGAACAGCGTGCCGAACGACCCGCGTTCGCCGTTCGTGACGTCCGGACTGCGCATTGGTACCCCGGCCGTGACCACCCGTGGCTTCGGCGAGACCGAGTGCCGTGACCTGGCAGGCTGGATCTGCGACATCCTCGACAAGATGGGCGACGAGTCGGTTATCGACGCAGTGCGTGGCAAGGTCGAAGCGGTCTGCGCCAAGTTCCCGGTTTACGGTAAGTAAGGCGCTTCATGCGGTATCGAAAGCCCGGCCTTTGCCGGGCTTTTTCGTTTCAGCGAGAAAGGGCCGAGTTACCGGGCGTCAAGGCCAAGTGCCATCTGGTACTGTGCCTGGCCTACCGTCTGGGTTAAGTTTCGCTACGTTTCGCCCAGGTTCAGGTCATCGGAGAGGCTCGATGCAGCTCAAGCACAAGATCGCCGCGCTCAGCATCCTGCCACTGCTCCTGGCCGTGGCGGTGGTCTGCGCACTGGTGCTGTTCCAGAACCAGCGTCTCGGCGAGCAGCAGGCGAAGCTGATCGAAAGCAGCATCCTGGCGAGCAAGCAGGCCGAGCTGAAGAACTACGTCGAAATGGCCTTGAGCACCATTGCGCCGCTCTACGACAGCAAACTGGATGATGAAGAGACCAAACGGAAGGTGCTGGCCGCGCTGGGGCGCTTCAGTTTCGGCAGCGATGGCTATTTCTTCGTCTACGACCGCAGCGGGCGCAACTTGATGCACCCGCGCCAGCAGGAGCTGGTCGGCAAGGATCTCTGGAATATGACCGACCCTAACGGTCTCAAGGTGATCCAGGCGCTCATGCAGAGCGCCGAGACGGGCACGGGATTCCAACGCTACGCCTGGCAAAAACCCTCGACCGGACAGTTCGCCGCGAAGCTGGCCTATGTGGTCATGCTGGAGCGCTGGGGCTGGATGCTGGGGACCGGCATTTATCTTGAGGATGTGGATCAGGCGATCCTGCAGGTACGCGGAGAGGTCGCCAGCGGTATCTACACCACCATGCTGGCCATCGCCGGCGTCGCGCTCGTCGCGGTGTTGCTGGTCTTCGCCAGCGGCCTGACGCTCAACGTCAGCGAGCGGCGCCTGGCCGACCGCAAGCTGCAGTTGCTGACCCAGCGCATCGTCAGCTTGCAGGAAGAAGAACGTTCACGCGTTTCCCGAGAGTTGCATGACGGCATCAGTCAGCTGCTGGTGTCGATCAAGTTTCAGTTCGAACTGGCCAGTCATGAACTCGCCAGCGGAAATCCCAATGCGCAGGCAACGCTGGATCGCGGCACCGAGCGGTTGGCCGGGGCGATTGGCGAGGTGCGGCGCATCTCCCATGATCTACATCCGTCTTTGCTCGACACCCTGGGCTTGTCGGCAGCGGTTGGCCAGCTTGTGGCAGAGTTCGAACAGCGCAGCGGCCTGAAAATGCTATACAGCAACGGCCTCGGTGAGAGCGATCCTGACGATTCGGTGGCTGTTGCGCTGTTCCGCGTGTTGCAGGAAGCGCTGGCCAACATCGAGCGACACGCCGCCGCGCAGTCAGTGCACATCAGTCTGGACGGCGATGATGCGTCGGTACGCTTGCGGGTGCGGGACGATGGCGTCGGCTTCAACCCGCGCCATCTCGACAGCATCAAGGGAGGCGGCATCGGTTTGCGTAACATCCGCGAACGGGTGGAGCACTTCGGTGGACGTTTCAGCCTGTTGTCTGAGTCCGGCGGCACGGAACTGGATGTCACCTTGCCGGCACGGGCCGGCTGAATATCGAATTTCAATACAAGAGGCCCGCTCGATGAACCCGCAAGCCTGTATCAAGGTGGCTCTGATCGACGACCATGCCCTGGTTCGGGACGGCATCCGCGCCTTGCTGATGGCCGTGCCCGAACTGGATGTGGTCGGTGAGGCTGGCAGCGGCGCCGAGGCCATTGAGCTGCTGAGTCGCGCCACGGCCGATGTGGTGCTGATGGACATTGGCCTGAAGGATGTAAACGGTCTCGAGCTGACCCAATCGCTGCGCCAGCAGTTTCCGGACGTGCGGGTGCTGATTCTGAGCATGTACGACAATCAGGAATACGTGAACACCTCGGTCAAGGTTGGCGCCAGCGGCTATGTGCTGAAAGACGCGCCGTCACGGGAAATCATCGTCGCGATTCAGGCGATTGCTGCGGGAGGCACCTACTACAGCGAGGGCATCGCTGAAAAGCTGGCCAGTCGCAGTGCCGAGGAGCGCGAACTCACCCCGCGTGAGCGCGAAGTGCTGTTGATGCTGGCACAAGGGCACAACAACAAAACCATGGCGCGCGAACTTCAGATCAGCGTGCGGACGGTGGAAACCCATCGACTGAGCATTCGCCGCAAGCTAGATATCGATCGACCGGCGGACCTGATGAAACACGCCATGGTGCATGGCTGGCTACCAGGGCAGCATTAACTTACGCGCTTGTTTAGGTTTCCCGGGAAATCCAACTAAAAGCTGGCGGTGTTAACTGTCGGCTTCTGTAGGATAGGTCTATCCAATACACCGGGACGCGCCATGAGCCATGCCTCTGCCAGATTGATTCCGCCACCGCCCTTGGTCTACCTGGTCTTTATGGGGTGTGCATGGGGACTGTCGAGAGGGGTGCCTCTCGATCTGCCTGAATACGAGTTGACGTTCTATGCGGGCTGGATGGCGATAGCCATCGGCATCGCACTGATGCTCTGGTCAGCGCTGGAAATGTTTCGCTATCGCACCACCATCAACCCCTATGGCAAGCCGAGCAGTTTGTTGCAGAGCGGGCCGTTTCGTTTCTCGCGCAACCCGATCTATCTGGCTGACACCTTTGTCTATTGCGGTGTCGGGTTGTTGCTGAACAGTGTCTGGCCCTGGCTGCTGCTGCCTTTGCTGATTGTGTGCATGCAGCGCACTGTGATCATTCATGAAGAGCATTTGCTGCTGCGGTTGTTCGGTGACGATTACCGAATATACCGTCGGCGCGTACGGCGCTGGCTCTGAGCGGGCCGGCGTTGACGTCGCCTATAGTTGAACAAGAAGTCCGAGGGGAGTGGATACGATGACCGAGACAAACAGTGACCGCCGGCGCTTTCAGCGCTTCGAATTCGACGCCGAAACGGAGCTGAGGCAAGGCGAGCGTTGCTGGCCGGTCCAGCTACACGATCTCTCGCTTAAGGGGCTGCTGGTTCACCGCCCAGCTGAGTGGGACGCCGATCCCGCTCAGCCGTTCGAAGCGCGCATCCGGCTTTCTGATGACGCCGAAGTGCGCATGCAGGTCGAGATGACCCGCGGCGACGGTGACTTGGTCGGTATGGTCTGTCGACACATCGATGTCGACTCCATCAGCCATCTGCGGCGGCTGGTCGAGCTTAACCTTGGCGACGAAGCGCTGCTCGAGCGTGAGCTGGCAGCACTCGGTGAGCCCCGATAAAGCCGCGATTACTCGAACAGCGCGTCTAGCGCCTGTTCGAGGCGCGTCACGGCGATCACCTGGAGCCCGGCGGGCGCCTCTTTGGGCGCGTTGCCCTTCGGTACGATGGCGCGCTTGAACCCATGCTTGGCGGCTTCCTTCAGCCGCTCCTGCCCGCTCGGCACTGGGCGGATCTCGCCGGACAGACCGACCTCGCCAAACACCAGCAGATCGGTATCCAGCGGGCGGTTGCGCAGGCTGGAAATGACCGCCGCCATCAATGCCAGATCTGAAGCCGTCTCCAGCACTTTCACGCCCCCAACCACGTTGATGAACACGTCCTGGTCGTAGGTCGGGATGCCACCGTGGCGATGCAGCACGGCCAGCAGCATGGCCAGGCGGTTCTGGTCAAGACCAAGGGTGACGCGGCGCGGATTGGCCATGTGGCTGGTATCGACTAAGGCCTGCACCTCGACCAGCATGGGGCGGGTGCCTTCCCAGGTTGCCATCACCACACTGCCTGGCACAGCTTCCTGGGCGCGGGTGAGGAAGATTGCCGAAGGGTTGGTCACTTCCTTGAGACCTTTGTCGGTCATGCCGAACACGCCCAGCTCGTTGATCGCGCCGAAGCGGTTCTTCACCGCTCTCAGCAGGCGCAGGCGCCCATCCGATTCACCCTCGAAATAAAGCACCGTGTCGACCATGTGCTCGAGCACCCTCGGCCCCGCCAGTGCGCCTTCCTTGGTCACGTGGCCAACGAGAAAGATCGCCGTGCCGCTCTGCTTGGCAAAGCGCACCAGCAGCGCGGCGCTCTCGCGAACCTGGGCGACCCCGCCGGGGGCGGACTGCAGTTGCTCGGTGAAGATGGTCTGGATCGAGTCGATCACCATGACCTTGGGCTTTTCCAGCCGAGCGGTGGCGATGATGGTTTCGATGCAGGTTTCAGTCATTACCTTGAGCTTGTCCTGCGGCAGATCCAGACGTCGGGCACGCATGGCGACCTGCTGCTGAGATTCTTCGCCGGTCACGTAGAGCGCAGGAAACTGGCGGGCGACGTTGCACAGGGTCTGTAGCAGGATGGTCGACTTGCCGATCCCGGGATCGCCGCCGATCAGCACCACCGAGCCATCGACCAGACCGCCGCCGAGCACGCGGTCCAGCTCGCCGGACGCAGTGGAAAATCGCGGCACTTGCTCAACGCTGACCTCAGCGAGGGTTTTGATGTTGGCCTGATCGCCAGCCCAGCCGGCCCGCCCGGAAGGGGGCGCAGCGCCATCGATAATGGTTTCGACCAGAGTGTTCCAGGCGCCGCAGTCGCCGCACTGGCCGGCCCATTTGGGGAAGGTCGAGCCGCATTCGGTGCAGCCGTACATGCGCTTGGCCTTGGCCATAGGAGCTCCGCGTCTGATGAGAGGTACCGCATGATAGCGGCTGACTTGATCGCCATCAGCCACAAGCGCCACATCAGCCGCCAGACTGTAAACAAATCGAACAGGAGTGAATCCATGCGCCATTTGTTGTTTCTGCACTTGCTGGGTGCCAGCGTCTGGGTGGGTGGCCATCTGGTGCTGCTGTTCAGTGTGCTGCCGGGCGCCCTGCGCCGCCGTGACGTGCAGCCCGTGCGTGCCTTTGAACAGCTCTACGAACGGGTCGGGATACCGGCCCTGCTGCTGCAGATAGCGACTGGCATATGGCTGGCTGGGCAGTGGCTGCCGCACGCGCAGTGGTTCGGTGGTACGGCCATCGCTCATCTGGTCCAGGCCAAACTGGTGCTTCTGGGTTTTACGGCGGTGCTGGGTGTACATGCCCGGTTAGCGATAATCCCGAAACTTGATGCCCAGCGCTTGCCCCAGCTGGGCGTGCATATCGTCCTGATCACGCTGACGGCGGTAGCCTTTGTCTGGGTGGGGTCCGGCTTCAGGTTCGGTGGATTGTTGCAGGGATGAGCTTAAAAACGTTTTGCTCGGGGTGGGCAGGCTGGCGAGTCGGACGTTTAGCGATAGCCGCCAAAAGACGGTAGAGGGCAGGGCGGAGAGTGGAACTTCCGCCATCCATACGCCACATGGCTGGCGTATGGACACGGGACGCGGCTTGAAGCAGATCAGCCGCAGCAGCCGCCGCAGCAGCTACCGCTGGCGCGTTTGAGGTCGCGAGCGATGTCATCCTTGAGTGAAACACGTTCAATTTTCAGCGCGTTTAGCGCTTCGTCATCGAGCAGTTCAACGCCGTCTTCCACGCGGCAGATCTGCTTGTCCAGCGCCTCGTAGGTTTCAGCCTTGCGGGCGAACTTTGGATCCTGCTGACGCAGCTGATGAAGCTGCTCGAGCTTTTCCGGGAAATCCTTCATCAGGGGATGGTGTTCAACGTGCATGGTGCCGCTCCGGGTGGATATGAGGAGCTGTACCTTAGCGCCGCCTTTCGCAATTCTTTTTGACGGCGATCAAGCCAAGCCGACTGCGTTAAACCCGTCTGTCGCACGGGCTGTCTGGCCTGAGTATTGAACCCAACCTATGCTGCCGATGGTCGAAGCGGCACGGCGGTCGCGTCGACCACTCCCTATCAGCATCAGAGGAACAGGCAAATGGGCATGCTCAGTGAATTTAAAGCCTTTGCAGTCAGAGGCAATGTGATCGATATGGCAGTCGGCATCATCATCGGCGCCGCGTTCACAAAGATTGTCTCGTCCTTCGTTGCTGACGTGGTTACCCCGCCGCTGGGCATGCTGATTGGGGGCGTGGATTTCTCGAACTTGGCAATCGTGCTCAAACAGGCCGTTGGCGATGCGCCGGCGGTAACCCTGAGCTATGGCCGCTTCCTCCAGACGGTGTTCGACTTCACCATTGTGGCGTTTGCGATCTTCCTCGCCGTCAGGGCGATCAACCATCTCAAGCGCAAAGAAGCTGAAGCGCCGTCGGCTCCGCCGGCCCCGAGCAAGGAGGAGCAGCTGCTGACAGAGATTCGCGACGCGTTACGTGAGCAGAATCGCTCGTGATCCGGATATAGCAGGCTTCAACAAGTCAGCTCCCGACTGAGGTGTCGGGAGCTGAGAAGGTTCACTCCGGCTTTGGCGTATCGACCGAGCTGGGGGGGAGGACGGGGTAGGCAACCCGAGGTTGCTCGCCCGTCAGGCTACGCAGGAAGGCCGCAATGGCACCGACCTCGTCTTCCTTGAGTGTGCGACCTAGCTGGCTGTCGCCCATGATTGCCACCGCCTGCTCCAGCTCCCAGACCTCACCGCTGTGAAAGTAGGGCGGCGTTAGCGCTACGTTGCGCAGCGGCGCGGCGCGGAAGACATATTCATCGGTGGCGGTGTTGGTCACGGTGAAACGGCCTTTATCGCCAGCAGGCAGGATTTCAGCGCCGGGCTTCTTGATCACGCCAAACGGAAAGTAGCCCTGACCGCCGACATTGACGCCGCTGTGGCAAGCGGTGCAGCCCGTGTCCATGAACAGCGCCAGGCCCTGCTTTTGCTTGGCGTCGAGTGCCTTGTCATCGCCCTTGAGATAGCGGTCGAACGGGGCGTCCGGAGTAATCAGGCTGACTTCGAACGCTTCCAGTGCGTAAGCCATGTTGTCGAAGCTGACCGGATCCTTGTCACTAGGAAACGCCTTTTTAAACTCGCTGGCGTACTCGGGGATGCTCTTCAGGGTCGCCACGACGCGATCGGGCGTGTTGTTCATCTCCACTCCGGCCTGAACCGGGCCCTTGGCCTGGGCCTGCAGATCCTCGGCGCGGCCATCCCAGAACTGGGCGGCGTTGAACACGGCGTTAAGGACGGTGGGGGAGTTACGTGGCCCTTTCTGCCAGCCATGGCCGATCGAGGTGGTGACATTGTCGCCGCCACCTAAGCTAAGGTTGTGGCAGGTATTACAGCTTATGACGTGGCTGCGCGACAGGCGGGGGTCGAACCAGAGCTTGTGACCGAGTTGTGCCTGATCCGGACTGACGGCTTTCCCGCGGATTTCTGCCACCTTGGCCGGGATCGGCTTGAAAATCTCGTTGGCGCGTTCGCGCAGTTCGTCGGCATGGGCGATGTTCGAGATCAGCATCAGTCCGCTGATCATGACGGGTATTGGGGAGCGCATCACGGAGTCCTTTTTCTACGTTGGCCGCTCCATGAAGCGCTACTCGCGAAGGCGCTAGGTTGATCTGAATCAAGGCGGAGGCGTTCGCCGCCGGCTCGTGTGTCGCAGGGGTTGCCTTGCCCGAACGCAAACTTGCCCCGTTCGGCAAACCTTCGAGCTGCGCCTTGCTGGACCTTGCGGCCAGCGGGAGGCATCGCCAGAATGGCAGCATCAATCGTGGCCACAAGGCCATTCCTGCAAGGATTTCCAATGCCCGAAACCGTCGCTGCCGGCTTGCGCCTGGCGCCTGATGCGCTGACCCGTCCCTTTGAACCCAGCCAGTTCGCCTTCAAGACCACCGATGAGCTGGAGCCTTTTCTTGGCGTGCTCGGACAGGAGCGGGCCGTCGAGGCGTTGCAGTTCGGGGTGGCGATGCCGCGCCCTGGCTACAACGTCTATGTGATGGGTGAGCCGGGGACCGGGCGCTTCTCGTTCGTGCGCCGCTACCTCAAGGCTGAAGGCAAGCGACTGGATACGCCGTCGGACTGGCTCTATGTGAACAACTTCGACGAGCCTCGTGAGCCGCGTGTGGTTGAGCTTCCGCAAGGCGGTGCGGGTGAGTTCATTGCCGATATTGGGCAGCTGATCGACAACCTGATGGCCACGTTCCCGGCTGTGTTCGAGCACCCGAGCTTCCAGCAGAAGAAGAGCGCCATCGACCGCGCCTTCAACCAGCGCTACGACAAGGCGCTGGATGTCATCGAAAAGCTGGCCCTCGAAAAAGAAATCGCGCTATATCGAGACAGCAGCAACATCGCCTTCACGCCCATGAAGGACGGCAAGTCGATGGACGAGGCGGAATTTGCCCAGTTGCCGGAAGCGGAGCGCGAGCGTTACCACGAAGACATCTCCGCACTCGAAGTGAACCTGAACGAGGGGCTTGCCAGCCTGCCGCAATGGAAGCGCGAGTCCAGCAACCAGCTGCGTCAGCTCAATGATGAAACCATCAGCCAGGCGTTGCAGCCGCTGCTGACGCCGCTGTCAGAGAAGTATGGCGAAAACGCCGGCATTGAGGCTTATCTGCAGGCCGTGCAGGTCAATCTGCTGAAGACGGTGGTAGAGCAACTGGTCGACGAAAACCGTCCGGATGCGCAGACCCGTCAGCTTCTCGAAGAGCAATACAGCCCGAGTCTGGTCGTCGGCCATCCGCTTGATGGCGGCGCACCAGTGGTGTTCGAGCCGCACCCGACCTACGACAACCTGTTTGGTCGCATCGAGTACAGCACGGATCAGGGCGCGCTCTACACCAGCTACCGCCAGCTGCGACCCGGCGCGCTGCACCGTGCCAATGGTGGCTTCCTGATGCTCGAAGCGGAAAAGATGCTCAGCGAACCCTTTGTCTGGGAAGCCCTGAAGCGTGCCTTGCAGTCGCGAAAGCTGAAGATGGAGTCGCCGCTGGCCGAGTTGGGGCGACTGGCTACGGTGACATTGAATCCAGAAGTGATCCCGCTCAACGTTAAAGTGGTGATCATCGGTTCACGCCAGCTCTACTACACCCTGCAGGATCTGGATCCAGATTTTCAGGAGATGTTTCGCGTGCTGGTGGATTTTGACGAAGAAATCCCGCTGGCCGAGGACAGCCTCGAGCAATTCGCGCAGTTGATGAAGACCCGCACCTCCGAAGAGGGCATGGCGCCGCTAACAGCCGCCGCAGTCGCAAGGCTGGCGACTTACAGCGCTCGACTGGCCGAGCATCAGGGGCGCTTGTCGGCCCGAATTGGTGATCTGTTCCAGCTGGTCAGTGAGGCGGATTTCATCCGTCAGTTGGCCAAGGATGAGGTGACCGACGTCGGCCATATCGAACGTGCGTTGAAGGCCAAGGCCACTCGTACCGGGCGTGTTTCGGCGCGGATTCTCGAAGACATCCTCGCCGGCGTGATCCTGATCGACAGCGAGGGGGCGGCCATTGGCAAGTGCAATGGCCTGACCGTGTTGGAGGTGGGTGACTCGGCGTTCGGCATGCCGGCGCGTATCTCCGCCACTGTCTATCCGGGCGGCTCGGGAATCGTCGATATCGAGCGCGAGGTCAATCTCGGTCAGCCGATTCACTCGAAGGGCGTGATGATCCTCACCGGCTTTCTCGGCAGCCGCTATGCCCAGGAGTTTCCGCTGGAGATCTCCGCCAGCATCGCGCTTGAGCAGTCTTATGGTTATGTCGACGGCGACAGTGCGTCATTGGGCGAATGCTGTGCGCTGATTTCGGCTATTTCGCGCACGCCGCTAAAGCAATGCTTTGCTATTACCGGCTCGATCAACCAGTTCGGCGAGGTGCAGGCGGTCGGTGGTGTGAACGAAAAGATCGAGGGCTTCTTCCGCTTGTGCGAAGCACGCGGTTTGACCGGAGACCAGGGTGCGATCATTCCTTTCGCCAACGTTACGACGCTGATGCTCGACGAGCGCGTGCTGGAAGCCGTGCGCCAGGAGCGTTTTCATATCTACGCGGTGCGTCATGTCGATGAAGCGCTTTCGCTGTTGGTGGGTGAGCCGGTAGGCGCGGCGGACAAGGACGGGCAGTTCCCCAAGGGCAGCGTCAATGCGCGGGTCGTGGAGCGTTTGCGCGACATCGCCGAGATCGAACTGGAAGACGATCATCGAAGCGATGCAGCGTCCCCCGAGGAGGTCCTGGCCGCAGCCCAGGTAAAAGGGGCCGAGCAAGGCTAATCGGTTCAAACGCAGAGTAGTGGACGGAACGATACGGCACGCGGCGGGTCTGCAATGGAAGGGAGTTTCCACTCTCTATCCACATGGTTATCCACAGCATCTGTGGATAACGGATTTGCGGCCCTATCCTCCCAGATGAGGGCGCGCAACCGAGCGCGAGGATCGCCGTCATGTCGCAAACACTCTGTTTGAACCGCGAGTGCCTGGGTCTGGTGACCCGTATCGAATGCATCATCCGGCCCCTGTCCGGAGGCAATGGTTTGTGGACGTTGCTGTGTGCGGCTGGAATCGATGCTGGGCAGCCTACTGCAATCAAAGCGCAAGGCCCATTTCGCGGGCCTCGCGAGGCCGAATCGGTACTGAAGGCGATTGCCGAGAATCTCTATGGGCAAGGCTATGCGGAATCGGAATCGCCCTCGATCTGGCAACTGCACATGCAGGCAGAGTTACGCAAGGTCAACGCCAACCAGTCGCGCTATCTGAGCGGATGGGGCGCTAAATCCTGAGCGCCCACCCGGCCATGGGATGCCAGCGCGGTCCCGGTTATTGGGGCTGGCTAAGGTCTTGGTAAATTCTTATCCACAGCAGAAACATGCCGCTATAGCACCGTCTTGAAGACTCCGCCGCGCTGCGTATACTCGCTTGCCGAACCCCGCCCCGCGCAGTGAGAACAGATGGAACGCTTGATCGAAAACACCATGTACGCCGCCCGTTGGTTGTTGGCGCCTATTTACTTTGGTCTTGCCTTTGCCCTGCTGGCCCTGGCGATTAAATTCTTTCAGGAAATCTGGCACATCCTTCCTGCCGTGCTTTCTCTGAGTGAAGGCGATCTGATCCTCAAGCTACTCTCGCTGATCGATATGGCGCTGGTTGGCGGTTTGCTGGTGATGGTGATGCTTTCTGGCTACGAGAACTTCGTTTCGCAGCTGGACGTGGACGAGGGCAAGGAAAAGCTCGATTGGCTCGGAAAGATGGATTCCGGCTCGTTGAAGATGAAGGTCGCTGCTTCAATTGTGGCAATCTCGTCGATTCACCTGTTGCGCATGTTCATGGACGCGCAGCAGCTCGAGAGCGATCAATTGATGTGGTACGTCATTATCCATCTCACGTTCGTCTTTTCAGCTTTCGCCATGGGGTATCTGGATAAGCTCACCAAGCACTGATGGTTTTTTTCGCGCAGAAGTCGTGAAAGGTTGATTGGTTGTGATTGGCCCCCTTGATATTGTACAAAGGTAGAATTTTGTACAGGGTGGTGCGCATGAATCTGCAGGCATTGCTGGAAGGCGCGCAAGCGCATGATGTCGAGGCGCTGGATCTGGTGTCTCTTGAGGGCGGCTTCTACTTGTTGAATGTCCACGCCCACGGCAAGTCACATGTGCTATGTGATGAGCAGGCCAAAGTGATTCATCTGCGATCCGTGGAGCATGCGCGTGATCTCCTCAGTGAGATGCCCACGGTCCCTTTCTTTC
The DNA here is from genome assembly GCF_053470365.1 of Stutzerimonas tianxiuensis. Taxonomy (NCBI): domain Bacteria; kingdom Pseudomonadati; phylum Pseudomonadota; class Gammaproteobacteria; order Pseudomonadales; family Pseudomonadaceae; genus Stutzerimonas; species Stutzerimonas tianxiuensis. The sequence goes on from NZ_JBPVWS010000010.1 coordinate 130,788, forward strand.
TGGTTCACAGTTCTGCGTACGATGAAATGTGCGGCTTGGCCGAGGGTGTTCGAGAGCCGCTGCGGGTGCCGATCAGCCTGCGTTCTGCCTGGTGAGCATTCCGTTCACCTAGCGCCTCTATGCTGTTCTATAGAACAGTCTAGGGTGGGCGATGTTAGTCGCTGTGCTAGGCTGTGCGGCCTTTTTTCCGGCGGAGCCGATGCATGACTGACCTGAATCTATCAACCGACGAAACGCGCGTGAGCTACGGTATCGGCCGTCAACTGGGTGATCAGCTGCGCGAGAACCCGCCGCCGGGGATCAGCCTGGATGCAGTGATCGCAGGTATTCGAGACGCCTTTTCGGGTTCAGCCAGCCAGGTTGCTCCGGAAGCACTCAACGCCAGCTTTGCCGTCATTCGTGAGCGCATGCAAGCCGAGGCTCAGCAAAAGGCCGAAGCCGCTGCCGGTGAAGGCAAAGCGTTTCTGGCAAAAAACGGCCAGCGTGACGGAGTGACTACGCTTCCGTCAGGCCTGCAATACGAAGTGCTAACCGCCGGCGAGGGCAACAAGCCCAGCGCTGAGGATCAAGTGCGTACCCATTACCACGGCACACTGATTGACGGCACGGTATTCGACAGCTCCTACCAGCGTGGCCAGCCGGCCGAGTTTCCGGTGGGTGGCGTGATCGCCGGCTGGACCGAAGCGCTGCAACTTATGGGCGTGGGCAGCAAATGGCGCCTTTATGTGCCAAGCGAGCTCGCCTATGGCGCGCAAGGCGTTGGCAGTATCCCGCCACACAGCGTACTGGTGTTCGATGTCGAGTTGCTGGCTGTTCTTTAAAGCCGCTGCCGCTACGGGCGCAATGCCCTGGCATAGGAGAACAGGAACAGATTTCGCACCTGTTCCTTGAGCACGCAGGGTTCGCTGGTGCTCAGTTCCTGCAGATCCAAGTCGCCCTGGTCGCGAAGCTCGTCCAGGGCGTCTCCCTCTAAGGTAATGCACACAGCACCGGTGGTGCGGTCGAGTATCCGCAGGTAAGGTTGCGGGCGGTCCAGCCAGGCATCGATCAGATAAGTCATGCGCACCTCCAATTAGTCTCTGTTAATGAGAATAATTGTTATTTGCAGATATGCAAGCGCAAAGAATCTCTGAGGCATTTGTTGATGCGCAGAGTAGGGTGTTTAGGGAGGGGTGAAGGGCGCTCAGTTCGCACCCTTCACTGTTCTGTGCTCAGTGGGTGCGAGCGACTGCGAAACGGCTCAGCTCGACCAGGGCATCACGATAACTGTTGGCAGGGATCAGCTCGAGGCAGGCTATGGCGCGATCAGCATAGTCACGAGCCAGGCGGGCCGTATAATCCAGTGCGCCGGCTGCTTCTACCGCACGGCGAATGCTTTCCAGATCCTCGATGCCGCCTTTCTGAATGGCCTGGCGCACCAGGGCGGCCTGTTCCGGCGTGCCTTCGCGCATCGTGTAGATCAGTGGCAATGTTGGCTTGCCCTCGGCAAGATCGTCGCCGACATTCTTGCCCAGCGCTTCGGCATCGCCCTGATAGTCGAGCAGGTCATCGACCAGTTGGAATGCAATGCCGAGGTAGTCGCCGAAGCTGCGCAGTGCCTCGCGCTGCTCTTCGCTGGCACCCGCCAGAGTGGCCGCGCTGTGCGTGGAGGCTTCGAAAAGCATGGCGGTCTTGCCGCGGATGACCTCCATGTAAATTTCTTCGGTGGTGCTGGCGTCGCGCACCTTCGACAGTTGCAGCACTTCGCCTTCGGCGATGACGCGAGTAGCCTGCGAGATGATTCGCATGACTTCCATCGAGCCCAGCTCGACCATCATTTCGAAAGAACGGGCATAGAGAAAGTCACCGACCAGTACACTGGGCGCATTGCCCCACAGGGCATTGGCGGTTGAGCGACCGCGGCGCATGCCGGACATATCGACGACGTCATCATGTAGCAGCGTCGAGGTATGCAGGAATTCGATGATCGCTGCCAGCAGGCGCAGCTGCTCACCCTTGAGTCCCAGCGCATTGCCGCTGAGCAGGACCAGCAGAGGACGCAGGCGCTTGCCGCCGGCCGAGGTGATGTAATCCCCGATCTTTTCCACCAGCGGTACGCGCGACGTCAACTGGTTGCGGATGATGCCGTCAACAGCGGCGAAATCTTCAGCCACTACTTGGTAAAAGGCCTGGGGTTGCATCGGGGACGAGTACTCCTCGGAGATTGCGCGGCATGCTATGGGGCGGGTCAGGCAGTGTCAAGGCAAGGTCCGGCGGCTATTGCGCAGGCTCAGGTGGATGCGTACAATCGCGGACCCTGAACTTTCCCCCTGGGCATTTCCCTGCCTTACGCAATTGCAAGGGCGTCCTATCCGGCCCCGAGCAGCCATGCCAGCCTCCAACTATTTCACTTAAGCGCTGGGTGAGCAGGATCAACGGAGATACACAGATGTACGCAGTTATCGTTACCGGCGGCAAGCAATACAAGGTCGCCGAAGGCGAATACCTCAAGATTGAAAAACTCGAAGTTGCCACTGGCGAAGCCGTCACTTTTGACCGCGTTCTGCTAATTGGCAACGGCGATGATGTAAAGATCGGCGCTCCGGTGGTCGATGGTGCCAAGGTCACTGCTGAAGTGATCGCTCAGGGCCGTCATGACAAGGTCACTATCATCAAATTCCGCCGTCGTAAGCATCACATGAAGCGTCAGGGCCACCGTCAGTGGTTCACTGAGGTCAAAATCACCGGCATTCAGGGCTAATCGGGCCTGAATCCCCTTATAGGAGTATTGAACTCATGGCACACAAAAAAGCTGGCGGTTCTACCCGCAACGGTCGCGACTCAGAAGCCAAGCGTCTTGGCGTGAAGATGTATGGCGGCCAGGTCATCAAGGCCGGTAACATCATCGTGCGTCAGCGCGGCACCCAGTTCCATGCCGGTTACGGCGTTGGTATGGGCAAGGATCACACCTTGTTCGCCAAGGTGGAAGGCGTGATCAAATTCGAAGTGAAGGGCCAGTTTGGTCGTCGCTACGTGAGCGTCGTCGCGGCCTAATCGCGGCGTTGCTGGAAAAGCCCTGTCATGCGACGGGGCTTTTTTGTTTCTGTATCCTCTGTAGGGCTCTTGCAAAACGCTGCTGTGCTCTAATTATCGCTGGGTTTTGCAAGACCCTTATGTTCCTGTTTTCTAGCCCGTCCTGGCGGCGGGAGGCGTTCCCATGAAATTCGTCGATGAAGTATCGATTTTTGTAAAGGCTGGCGACGGCGGTAACGGCATGATGAGCTTCCGTCGCGAGAAGTTCATCGAAAAAGGCGGCCCCAACGGGGGTGACGGCGGTGACGGTGGCTCCGTTTATCTGCAGGCTGACGAGAACCTTAATACCCTTGTCGACTACCGCTATACCCGTCGCTTCAATGCGCCGAATGGCCAGAAAGGCGGCAGTACCGAATGTACCGGCGCCAAGGGCGACGACCTTGTCTTGCCGGTGCCGGTTGGGACTACGGTAATTGATGCGGCTACTCAGGACGTCATTGGCGACCTGACGAAGGCCGGTCAGCGCCTGCTGGTCGCTCAGGGTGGCTGGCACGGGCTGGGTAACACCCGCTTCAAGTCCAGCACCAATCGTGCTCCTCGCCAGACCACGCCAGGCAAGCCAGGTGATGCTCGCGACCTGAAACTTGAGTTGAAGGTACTGGCGGATGTTGGGCTGCTGGGGTTGCCGAACGCTGGTAAGAGTACGTTCATTCGCTCGGTGTCGGCTGCCAAGCCTAAGGTTGCCGATTATCCATTTACCACGCTGGTGCCGAACCTTGGGGTGGTGAGCGTTGGTCGCTACAAGAGCTTCGTGGTGGCTGACATTCCGGGTCTGATTGAGGGCGCTTCGGAAGGCGCAGGGCTGGGCATTCGGTTCCTCAAGCACCTTGCGCGGACGCGGCTGTTGCTGCATCTGGTGGACATGGCGCCGCTGGATGAAAGTGATCCGGCCGATGCGGCTGAGGTTATCGTCAGCGAGTTGGAGAAGTTCAGTCCGGCGCTGGCGCAACGTGACCGTTGGCTGGTGTTGAACAAGGCTGATCAGCTGCTCGAAGAGGACCGCGACGAACGTGTTCAGCAGGTGGTCGAGCGCCTTGAGTGGGACGGTCCTGTCTTCGTCATCTCTGCCCTTGAGCGCGAGGGTACCGAGGCGTTGAGTCAGGCCATCATGCGTTACCTGGATGAGCGCTTGGTGCGTATCGCCGAGGAGCCAGCATACGCGGAGGCGCTTGCTGAGCTGGATCAGCAGATCGAGGACGAGGCGCGTGCTCGCCTTCAGGAGCTGGATGATCAGCGCGCCTTGCGTCGTGCGGGTGTGAAATCTGTCGATGAGGTCGATGAAGACGACTTCGATGATGATGACGACGATGAAGGTGGTGCTGAGATCTTCTACGTGCGTTGATGGCGCATGTTTGCATCGTTGCGAGCGTCACTAGCGAATGGTTGCGGGCTGGCTCGTCTGTCGCCCGCCGAGTGGTTTGGCCAGGTACCGATTGGAAGGCAGGATCGATGCGGGACAAGGTGAGCGGTGCGCGGCGCTGGGTGGTGAAGATCGGCAGCGCCTTGCTGACGGCTGATGGTCGCGGCCTGGATCAGGCGGCTATGGCTGTCTGGGTTGATCAAATGGTCGCGCTGCGCAAGGCGGGTGTCGAGTTAGTGTTGGTTTCCTCTGGCGCTGTCGCTGCCGGTATGAGTCGTCTCGGTTGGGCTGCCAGGCCAAAGGCCGTCCATGAGCTGCAGGCTGCGGCAGCCGTTGGGCAGATGGGGTTGATCCGGGCCTGGGAAGCCAGTTTTGCGCGTTGTGAACAACAAACTGCGCAGGTTCTCGTGACCCATGATGATCTCTCGGACCGTAAGCGCTATCTCAATGCTCGCAGTACGCTTCGTACGCTGATCGATCTGGGTGTGGTGCCGGTTATCAATGAAAACGATACGGTTGTCACTGACGAGATCCGCTTCGGCGACAACGACACGCTCGCTGCGTTGGTGGCGAACCTGGTCGAAGCGGATCTCCTGGTGATCCTTACTGACCGCGACGGCATGTTCGATGCTGATCCGCGCAATAATCCAGATGCCAGCTTGATCAGTGAAGCGCGCGCCGATGACCCTGCGCTGGACGCAGTGGCGGGTGCTACGGGTGGCGCGCTCGGGCGGGGCGGCATGCAGACAAAGCTGCGCGCGGCGCGTTTGGCTGCGCGCTCTGGTGCCTATACCGTCATCATTGGTGGTCGAATCGAGCAGGTGCTGGCGCGACTGAAGGCGGGTGAGTCGCTCGGTACACTGTTGGCGCCGGAATGTAATCGTCATGCGGCGCGAAAGCAGTGGCTGGCGGGGCATCTGCAGATGCGTGGTACGGTCGTCCTTGATGACGGTGCTGTGCATGCGCTGAAGCAGGGTAATCGCAGCTTGTTGCCGGTCGGGGTCAGGGCGGCGCAGGGTGGTTTCCGTCGTGGTGAGATGGTCGTGTGTGTCGGTCTGGACGGTCGTGAGGTTGCGCGCGGTCTGGCCAACTACAGTGTGGCTGAAACGCAGCGAATCCTTGGGCGTCCGTCGGATGAAATCGAAAAGCTGCTCGGTTATGTCGATGAGCCCGAGCTGATTCACCGCGACAATATGATCTTGGTCTGAGGTGGTTCGATGCGCCTGGCAAAAGCGTTAGTGGTTTTGTTGGTGTGGCCAGTGGTTGGTATGGCGCGCGAAGTGGGCGAGGTCGACACGGTCTTTAAATGGCTGGGGCCGAACCACAAGATTGTGGTTGAGGCGTTTGATGACCCGAAGGTTGAGGGTGTGACCTGCTATCTATCGCGTGCAAAGACTGGCGGCATAAAGGGCGGGCTCGGGTTGGCTGAGGATCGCGCCGAGGCGTCAATCGCCTGCAGACAGGTAGGGCCCATCCGCATGAGCGAGAAGCTCAAAGATGGCGAAGTGGTCTTCAAGGAGCGAACGTCTCTGGTGTTCAAGACAATGCAGGTGGTCCGCTTTTTCGATGAGGCTCGCAATACGCTGGTCTATCTGGTGTACAGCGATCGGGTTATCGAAGGAAGCCCGCAGAACGCGGTGACTGCGATTCCAATACTGCCTTGGGCTCAGCCGTAAGCGGTATGTGGTTCAGTTGGTTGTTGTGATGGCTGAATCGCAGGCATAAAAAAACCGGCTCAAGGCCGGTTTTTTCACAAGAGCGTACAGCTTAGGCTGCAGCAGCTTCGCCGAGGGCCTTGATGTGGCCGTTCAGGCGGCTTTTATGCCGAGCTGCTTTGTTCTTGTGGATGATGCCCTTGTCGGCCATACGGTCGATTACAGGCACGGCTGCAGTATAAGCAGTACGAGCTTTATCCAGATCTTTTGCATCAATGGCTTTGACCACATTCTTGATGTAGGTACGAACCATGGAGCGCAGGCTGGCGTTGTGGCTGCGACGCTTCTCAGCCTGAATTGCGCGTTTTTTGGCGGAAGGGCTGTTGGCCACCGTCGAACTCCTCGAAAACGTGGGATTACAAAGCAAATAAGGCCGCGAATCATGCCGATGCGGCTGGCCCTTGTCAACCCCGGTTGAACTAATCGAGACACTGGCCGGACAGAAGGGGGGTCGCTAAACTCGCGCCCTCTGTTAACTGTCGAAACTGGTCATCGAGTCGATGCTCAGTGCCCTGGCCAGAACCCCTCCTGCTGCAACTCTAGGAAGACAAATGTCCGATACATCCGGCAAAGGTGGATTGCTGCGGTCCAGTGCGGTAGTCAGCGTGATGACGCTGCTATCCCGGGTGCTGGGCATGGTACGCGATATGGTGGTGGCCAGCTACTTTGGCTCTGGCGCCGCTGCTGATGCCTTCTTCATCGCTTTCAAGATTCCCAACTTTTTACGCCGTCTGTTTGCAGAAGGCGCGTTTGCGCAGGCTTTCGTTCCGGTGCTGTCGGAATACCGGACAAAACAAACTCTGACGGAGGTTAAGCTGCTGGTAGATCGCACTGCCGGCATGCTTGGGCTGATCCTGACGGGCATTACGGCGGTTGGCGTGTTGGCTTCGCCATACGTGGTCATGCTCTTTGCGCCTGGCTTTCATGACGACCCAGCCAAAATGCAGCTCGCTGGCGAGCTGCTGCGCATCACCTTCCCCTACTTGCTGCTGATTTCGCTAACGGCTTTCACCTCCGGCGTGCTCAATACTTACGGGCATTTCGCGGTGCCGGGCTTCACGCCGGTGCTGTTGAATGTCTGCATGATCAGCTCGGCTGTTTTCCTGACGCCTTACTTCGATCAACCGATCATGGCCCTGGCTTGGGGGGTATTCATCGCCGGCTTCGCCCAGCTGGCGTTTCAGCTCCCTTACGTCGCCAAGCTGGGGTTGTTGCCCAGGCCGCGGGTGAGATTCGGAGACGAGGGTGTACGGCGAATCATGCTGCTGATGGTTCCGGCCTTGTTCGGTGTGTCGGTCAGTCAGATCAATCTCTTGCTCGATACGGTTCTCGCGTCGTTTCTGCAGACCGGTAGCGTGTCCTGGCTCTATTACGCTGACCGCCTTTCGGAATTGCCGCTTGGAGCATTCGGTATCGCCATCGGTACGGTGATTTTGCCCAGCCTGTCGCGTCAGCATGCTGGGGAGGATCCCAAGGCGTTTTCCGATACCCTCAACTGGGCGCTGAGAATGGTTCTCCTGGTGGGGATTCCAGCGGCGCTTGCGCTGGGCATCCTCGCTGAGCCGCTGATTGCCAGTCTGTTTTTTTACGGTGCAATGAGCGAGGAGGCCGTAGTGCAATCCGCCAATGCGCTAGAGGCCTATTCGCTGGGCGTGCTGGCGTTCATGTTGATCAAGGTGCTGGCGCCAGGTTTCTTCGCTCGCCAGGATTTGAAGACGCCAGTGCGCGTTGCAATCATCTGCATGATCGCCAACATGGCACTGAACCTGATGCTGATCTGGCCGCTCCAGCATGTCGGGCTGGCATTGGCGACCTCATTGTCGTCGATGCTCAATGCAGGCCTGCTGTTCTGGGGGCTGTACAAGACAGGCGTGTTCCGGTTTACGCCCGGATGGGGGTTGTTCCTCCTTCGGTTGGTCGGCGGCTGTGCTGCAATGGTGGCGATGGTCTGGTGGCTCAATGCGCCGTCGGTCGAATGGTTCGCTTGGGGCTGGCAGCAGCGAGCGCTGCAGTTGGGGCTGCTCGTCGGGGCGGGGTTGGGTGCTTTCGCGGCGGGCCTGGTAGTGCTTGGTTTGCGTCCTCGGCATCTCCGTCATTGATCCGTACCTTGCGCGGGTGGCAAACCTGTCCGTGACCGCAGCCTCATGCGTATAATCGACGACTTTTCAAGCAAGAAGTGCGGTATGCAGCTGGTTCGAGGTCTTCATAACCTGCGACCCCGGCATCGGGGTTGCGTCGCCACCATCGGCAATTTCGACGGGGTTCACCGGGGGCATCAAGCCATTCTGGAGCGCCTGCGCGAACGTGCTTCCGAGCTTGGCTTGCCCAGCTGCGTGGTGATTTTCGAGCCGCAGCCGCGCGAGTACTTCGCACCAGATCAGGCGCCCGCTCGCTTGACCCGCCTGCGCGAGAAATTGCAGCTGTTGAGTGAGCAGGGTGTCGATTTGGTGCTGTGCCTGGCGTTCAACCGTCGTTTGCGGGAGTTGAGTGCTGCAGAGTTCGTTCACGCGACGCTGGTTGATGGCCTTGGCGTGCGGCACTTGGAAGTGGGCGATGACTTCCGGTTTGGCTGCGACCGTGCCGGGGATTTCAATTTTTTGCTGAAGGCCGGTGCTGCCGAAGGCTTCACCGTCGAGGCTGCCACTACCATAGAAGTCGAGGGCGAGCGCGTCAGTAGCACGCGCTTGCGTCAGGTGCTCGCTGACGGCGACCTGGATCTGGCGCAAAAGCTGCTCGGTCGGCCGTTCAGCATTACCGGCCGAGTGATGCATGGCCAAGCGCTAGGTCGACAGTTGGGTGCGCCGACCGCCAATATCCAGCTCAAACGCAAAAATACACCGCTTAGCGGAGTGTTCATGGTGAGCACCGAGGTTGACGGTCTCGCTCAGCCGGCGGTCGCCAACATCGGCATGCGACCCTCGGTTAAAAGCGACGGCCAACCGCATCTGGAAGTGCATTTGCTCAATTATCAAGGCGACCTCTATGGGCGTCTGCTGCGCGTGACCTTTCACCGCAAACTGCGTGACGAGCAGCGCTTTGCCTCGCTTGAGGCGCTCAAGACGGCAATCGAAGCAGACATTGCTGCGGCTCGCGAATACTGGCGGGCTTCACCCTTTACCACGAGTCAGGACTGAAATGACCGATTACAAAGCGACTCTCAATCTGCCGTCCACGGCATTCCCGATGAAGGCCGGTCTGCCACAGCGCGAGCCGGAGACCCTGCAGCGCTGGAACAGTATCGACCTGTACGGGAAGCTGCGGCAGATTGGTGAAAATCGCCCGAAATTTGTCCTGCATGATGGCCCTCCGTATGCCAACGGCAGCATTCATATCGGTCATGCAGTGAACAAGGTCATCAAAGACTTCATTGTTCGTTCGAAGACACTGTCCGGTTTCGATGCCCCCTATGTGCCGGGTTGGGATTGCCATGGCCTGCCGATCGAGCACAAGGTCGAAATCACCTATGGCAAAAATCAGCCTGCCGATCTGACTCGCGAGCGCTGCCGTGCCTATGCCGCAGAGCAGATCGAGGGGCAGAAAGCCGACTTCATCCGTCTCGGCGTGTTGGGTGAATGGGATAACCCGTACCGTACGATGGATTTCGCCAACGAGGCCGGCGAAATTCGGGCGCTGGCGAAGATGGTCGAGGGTGGCTTCGTTTTCAAAGGGCTGAAGCCCGTTAACTGGTGCTTCGATTGCAGTTCGGCGCTGGCCGAGGCGGAAGTCGAATATCAAGACAAGAAGTCCGATGCTATCGACGTGGCCTTCCAGGTTGAAGACTCGGATAAGCTGGCGACGGCCTTCGGCGTCGCTGCCTTGGGCAAGCCGGCCAGCATCGTTATCTGGACCACCACGCCCTGGACCATTCCGGCTAACCAGGCGCTCAACGTTCATCCCGACTTCGTCTACGCCCTGGTCGACACTGGCGACCGGCTGCTGGTGCTCGCCGAGGAGCTGGTCGAGTCCTGCCTGCAGCGCTACGAACTGCAGGGCGAAATCATCGCCCGCTGCGAGGGTAAGGCGCTGGAGCTCATCCGCTTCCGCCATCCCTTCTACGAGCGCTTCGCCCCAGTCTACCTGGCCGATTACGTTGAAACTGGCGCTGGTACCGGCATCGTTCATTCGGCGCCCGCTTACGGCGAAGACGACTTCCGTTCCTGCAAGCACTACGGCATGGAGAACGACGACATTCTCAGCCCGGTGCAGAGCCACGGCGTATACGTAGCCGATCTGCCATTCTTCGGCGGCCAGTTCATCTGGAAGGCCAATCCGGCCATTGTCGAGAAGCTGCGTGAAGTTGGCGCGCTGCTCAAGCATGAATCCATCCAGCACAGCTACATGCATTGCTGGCGACACAAGACGCCGCTGATCTACCGCGCCACGGCGCAGTGGTTCGTTGGCATGGACAAAGTCGCTCACGACGGCAGCTCGCTGCGTCGTCGCGCGCTGGACGCTATCGAGCAGACCGAGTTCGTTCCCGCTTGGGGCCAGGCGCGGCTGCACGGCATGATCGCCGGCCGTCCGGACTGGTGCATCTCGCGTCAGCGCACCTGGGGCGTGCCGATCCCGTTCTTCCTGCACAAGGAAAGCGGCGAGCTGCATCCGCGCACCGTCGAGCTGATGGAAGTCGTCGCTCAACATGTCGAGCAGGGCGGCATCGAGGCCTGGTCGAAGCTGGATGCAGCCGAGCTGCTGGGCGATGAAGCGGCACAGTACGAGAAGATCAGTGACACGCTGGACGTCTGGTTCGATTCCGGCACCACCCATTGGCATGTGATGCGCGGTTCGCACCCGATGGGGCATGACAACGGCCCGCGCGCGGACCTGTATCTGGAAGGCTCGGACCAGCATCGCGGCTGGTTTCATTCGTCGCTGCTGACCGGCTCGGCCATTGACGGCCACGCACCCTACAAAGGGTTGCTGACCCACGGTTTCGTGGTCGATGAGAACGGCCGCAAGATGTCCAAGTCGCTGGGCAACGTCGTCGCGCCGCAGGAAGTCACTGACAGCCTGGGCGCAGACATCCTCCGTCTTTGGGTGGCCTCGACCGATTACTCCGGCGAGATGGCTGTGTCCAAGGTCATCCTGCAGCGCAGCGCAGACTCCTATCGCCGCATTCGCAACACCGCGCGTTTCCTCCTGAGCAATCTCGACGGCTTCGATCCTGCGCAGCATCAGGTTCCAGTCGATCAGATGATCGCGCTCGACCGTTGGGCCATCGACCGCGCCTTGCTGTTGCAGCGGGAAATCGAAGAGGCCTATGGCACCTACAAGTTTTGGAACGTCTATCAGAAAGTGCATAACTTCTGTGTTCAGGAGCTGGGCGGTTTCTACCTCGACATCATTAAGGACCGTCAGTACACGACCGGTGCCGACAGCCTGCCGCGCCGCTCCTGCCAGACCGCGCTGTATCACATCGCCGAGGCGCTGGTGCGTTGGATTGCGCCGATCCTGTCGTTCACGGCTGATGAAATCTGGCAGTACCTGCCGGGTGAGCGCAACGAATCGGTGATGCTCAACACTTGGTACGAGGGGCTTGCTGAGCTGCCTAGCAGCGTCGAGCTGGGTCGCGAGTTCTGGGACAAGGTCATGGCGGTCAAGGCTGCGGTGAACAAGGAGCTGGAAACCCAGCGCGCGGCCAAGACCATCGGCGGCAACCTGCAGGCTGAGGTCACCCTGTACGCTGAAGACACGCTGGTTTCCGACCTGGCGAAGCTGGGAAGCGAATTGCGCTTCGTACTGATTACGTCTGCGGTGACAGTAGCGCCGCTTGCCAAAGCGCCAGCCGAAGCAGTGCAGAGCGAACTGCCTGGCGTCAAGCTGCAGATCAGCAAAACCGGTCACGCCAAGTGCGGCCGTTGCTGGCATCATCTGCCTGACGTCGGCACGCATTCAGCTCATCCTGAGATCTGCGGTCGCTGCATTGAGAACATCGAAGGTGCAGGCGAGGTTCGCCACCATGCGTGACTGCATGCGGTATGGTTGCGCGGCTGAGACCCGGCACGCGCTTTCGAGGGTGCCGGCATGACCTCGCGCTTCGGTAAGCTCACCTGGCTGTGGCTAAGCGTGCTGGTCATTGCGCTGGATCAGGCGACCAAGCATTACTTCGAGGCCAACTTCAGCTTGTACCAGAAAGTCGAGGTCATTCCTGATTACTTCGCCTGGACGCTGGCCTACAACACGGGCGCTGCTTTCAGCTTTCTCGCCGACCATTCCGGCTGGCAGCGTTGGCTGTTCGCATTGATCGCCATCGGTGTCAGTGCCGTGCTGGTGGTCTGGATGAAACGCTTGAAGCCCGGTGAGACCTGGCTTGCGGTGGCCCTGGCACTGGTCTTAGGGGGCGCCGTCGGCAATCTCTATGATCGCGTGGTGCTCGGACACGTCGTCGATTTCATCCTGGTGCATTGGCAGAATCGCTGGTATTTCCCGGCGTTCAATATCGCGGACAGTGCAATCACAATCGGTGCCGTCATGCTAGCGTTGGATATGTTCCGTAGCAGTAAAACGGGAGAAACGGTAAATGAGTGAGCAGCGTATCGGGCCGGACATGCAGGTCAGCCTGCATTTCTCCCTTAGTCTGGAGAATGGCGAGCAAGTCGACAGCACCTTCGACAAGCAGCCGGCGACGTTCAAGGTTGGCGATGGCAATTTGCTGCCCGGTTTCGAGCAGCAGTTATTCGGCCTCAAGGCCGGTGACAAGCGCACTTTTCAGATCGCGCCCGAGCAGGGGTTCGGCCAGCACAACCCGCAGAATGTGCAAACCATGCCGCGGAGCCAGTTCGAAGGTATGGAGCTCTCCGAAGGGCTGCTGGTGATCTTCAACGATGCTGCCAAGACGGAGCTGCCAGGGGTGGTCAAGGCTTTCGATGATCGTCAGGTAACCGTGGACTTCAATCATCCATTGGCCGGCAAGGCATTGACGTTCGATGTGGAAATATTCGACGTCAAACCTGTCTGAAGGGATAGCCTCTCATGCGCACTGCTCGTGTAGGAGGCAGGGCACGCCCAGTCCCTTTGGGCGACCCGACCCATGTACGCTATCGTTAGTCCGGCCGTCACGCTGATAAAGCATCAAGCTTCACTTGATCCACAACCCACCCGCCCCGAGCGACGAGAATTCATATGCAAATCAAACTCGCCAATCCGCGTGGCTTTTGTGCCGGTGTAGACCGCGCCATCGAGATCGTTAATCGCGCGCTGGAAGTCTTCGGTCCGCCGATCTATGTGCGCCACGAAGTCGTGCATAACAAATTTGTCGTAGAGGATCTCCGCGAGCGGGGCGCTGTTTTTGTCGATGAGCTTGATCAGGTGCCAGACGGCTTCATCGTCATCTTCAGTGCGCACGGCGTATCCCAGGCTGTGCGGATGGAGGGGGAAAGGCGCGGCCTCAAGGTATTTGACGCCACCTGCCCATTGGTGACCAAGGTTCATCTGGAGGTGACCAAATATAGCCGTGAAGGGCGAGAGTGCATTCTCATCGGCCACGCTGGCCATCCCGAAGTCGAAGGCACGATGGGGCAGTACGATACCGCCAGTGGTGGCTCGATCTATCTGGTCGAAGACGAAGACGATGTCGCGAAGCTAGAGGTGCGCGACCCCGAGGCGCTGGCCTTCGTCACCCAGACCACGCTTTCCATGGATGACACCAGTCGCGTCATCGACGCGCTGCGCAGCAAGTTTCCAAGCATTGGCGGTCCGCGGAAGGATGACATTTGCTACGCGACGCAGAACCGTCAGGATGCAGTCAAGCAGCTCGCGGCCGAGTGCGATTTGGTGCTAGTAGTGGGCAGCCCGAACAGCTCGAACTCCAATCGCCTTCGTGAGCTGGCGGAGCGCATGGATACGCCGGCCCATCTGATCGACGGGGCAGAAGATCTCAAGCAGGAGTGGTTTGAGAACGTTGAGCGAGTCGGCATCACCGCCGGCGCATCAGCACCTGAAGTGCTGGTACGCGGCGTGATCGACCAGCTCAGGTTATGGGGCGCAACAGGAATGGACGAGTTGGATGGTCGGCCCGAGAACGTGACATTCTCGATGCCGAAGGAGTTGCGGCTCAGAGCGGTCTGATCAATTGGAGCACTCGACGCTTTGAAGCCCATCTACGCGAACTCGACCGCCGGCGTTGACGATGATTTTCTTGGTTCGCTTAGTGCCACAGACCAGTAAGCTCCCGGCAAGGAATGCACCGGAGGCCTGCCTGCTTCGCCCTGTGCTGCCATATCCGATGTAGCTCGACAATGTGCTATTGCCCTGAATCCTGAGCTTCGACTGCTCTGTGTGGGTGAATAACAACATCTCGCCCGCGTCCCGCGCGGCATTCTGGTTTTGGTCTTCGAAGATTTCCCAGCCATTTTCCCATTGGCCTCTGGCACGCATGACGACAAACGCATTGCGTTTGATCGCCTCGTGGCGGGTTCGGCTGATAGAAGCCAAAAGTTGTTGCGATGTGCTGTCCACCTCTGCCTGTACCAACGTATCGCGCAGTTGGGGAATTGCGATCGATAACGTGATGGACAAGACAGAAAGCGTGATCAGAAGCTCGAATAATGTGAATCCGCTGGGTTTCATCGCGTGCGTCCTTGCGTTGTTTTCCTGCTACGACCGACCATCGTCCTAGATTGGCCGCACATCCGTGCTGGACAGACTTTAGGTTCGCGCCTTCCTAAGATGCAAATCAAAATAGTGGGATGAATCCATAAATGCGACGCCATCAACAAGCTTTTACCCTGATCGAATTAATGATCACCATAGGGATACTTGCGATCGTATTGGCTGCAGCAGTTCCTGCATTGTCCCAGTCGGTCAGGAATGTCCGGCTCAGCTCGCTCATCAGTGATCTGACCACCTCTGTGACTTATGCACGTTCCGAGGCCGTCAAGCGAAGCCGTCGGGTGGTGATCTGTCGAGCAAATGCTGCGCGCGACAACTGTGACTATGGTGGGGGCAACTGGTCGGCGGGATGGCTGATTTTCGTTGACTCTGCGGCGTCCGATACGGCGACGCCTGTATACGGCGCAGCTAACTTGCTGCGCATCTCCGACGTGCCGCCGTCCGGAAGCACGATCAACGGACGTAACGGGGTAGCGGTAAGAGGATGGGTGCGCTACTCAAGCATCGGCACCCTTGCCAGAGCGTCCGCCAGCACTGATGTCTTCAGTTGGGACGTCAGTTTGGCGAATGCGGCACCCGAGCGAGCGCGCACCGTCCAGATCGGCTTGGCGGGCCGTCCCGGCATATGCAAGGGAGCTGTATGCGAATGAACTCGACGAAGCGCAACTCAGGTTTCAGCTTGATCGAAGTATTGATTGCATTGGTGATTATCTCTGTTGGTTTGATAGGGCTGGCGGCTTTGCAGGCCCGAGGGCTGCAGTACAACCAAGGCGCATACCTGCGTTCGCAGGCCAACGTCTTGGCCTACGACATGATTGACCGCATGAGGATCAATCGAGCCAGTGCTCAAGCCGGCACGTATAACCTTTCACTAGCAGCCTCCGCGCCTAGCGGAGGTACCTTGGCTGCGCAAGATCTAGCGAACTGGCTTGGGTTACTGGCTGGAAGCTTGCCAGCCGGCGACGGTGAGGTCAGTTGTGATGTCACGCTCTGCAGCGTCCGGGTGACTTGGCAGGAAGCGGATGGCGCTACGTATGAATTTAACTACCAGACACGGATTTGATTATGAAACGAGGCCAAGCAGGGCTGTCTCTGGTTGAGCTGATGATCGCAATGGTCATTGGTCTGGTATTGATGACTGGCGTGTTACAGATATTCCTAGGAAGCAAGCGCGTATATACCACTCAGGACGCGCTTTCGCGAATACAAGAAAATGGACGCCTCGCAGTCGATTTCTTAAGCCGCGACACGCGCATGGCGGGCTACGCAGGTTGTGCCAGTGGCGCTAATAGTAATCTGCATAATGGGCTTAACATTAACCCGTCGACAGCCTCCCATAAGTTATTGTTTGATTTCGAGATGCCAGTTGAAGGCCTCGATAACGTGGGCGCTATCACTGGTTGGGGTTCTACAGTCTCGCCGATTGCCGGAACAGACATCTTGTTCGTTCGTGGGGCATTCACTGGCGATGTAGGGATAAAAGCGAATAACAGCAGCGGTAATCTTAGAGCTGAAACGAACTCGCCAGTTATTGCTGGAGTGGATGGTGGACCTGATTGCACCGCCAGTGGTTCGCTTTGCCAAAACGATATCGTGATGATTTCGGACTGCGCGAAAAGTCGAGTATTCCAGGTAACAAACCTGAACGCGGATGGGGCTTCTGCTGCGTTGGTAGTGCATGCGGCTTCGGGAAGTCCTGGCAATGCGTCGCCTGCTAGTTGGGGCGGTTCATCAGCGCCGCCTGAAGAGGTCTTTGGTGTCGAGTCCGAACTTTTGCGCGTTAGCACTTTGGCTTATTTCATCGGTGAAAACCCAGCAGGCAGGCGAGCGCTCTATCAGCGTGCCGGTACCAGTGCGCCAGTGGAACTGGTCGAGGGCATCCAGGATATGCAGGTCACCTACGGATACGATACGTCCGGCGATGGTGTGCCGGAGTCTTACGTGACTGCAGGCGCCGTTTCAAACGCTGACCGCGCCACACACGTAGCGAACTGGGCGAAGGTCGCAAGTGTTCGCGTCGCGCTGCTATTGCAGAGCAACGACGACAATATCGTCGAAACGCCTCAGCAAATCACCTTCAATGGAAGCACGGTCAGCCCGTCTTCAGGTACACAGGACCGCCGTCTAAGGCAGGTCTTTGTATCCACAATCGGTATTCGCAGCCGTCTGGACTAGGACTTCAAACATGGGAAACTCAGCGAGCAACCAGCGCGGCGCTGTTCTTATAGTGGCTCTGGTTATGTTGTTACTTCTAACCATCATCGGTCTTGCCGGTATGCAGGACTCGAACTTGCAGGAGTCGATGGCCGGCAACATGCGCGATCGCAATATAGCATTTCAGGTCGCCGAGGCCGGATTGCGGGCCGGTGAAAATGAATTACGCAAAGCTACCATTACCGCGCCTGTCGCAGCGCCAGTTGCCCGTCCAGGCGACCCTTGTTTCTGGTGGTCTTGTGGGAGCGGGACTGTATTCAACTGGACTGCAAGCCCGGCGGTTACGGCGCCTCTCAACTATGGCGTGCCCAACCCGCAATATGTCATTGAACTCCTTCCTGCACTACCGGCTGCCACGACCGGCAACAGTGCCAAGTTCGGTGAGGACACCCTATCGCGCGTATATCGCGTGACCAGCCGCGCCGGTGGCGGCACAGGCGACTCTGTCGTTGTACTGCAATCGACCTTTAAGCGCTGATTCAAGGAACAAGCATGAAAAACTGGATTTCGAATTTTGCGCTCAAGGCATGCATCAGTGCGCTGCTGATGGGTTCTGTTGCAATGTCCGCAAATGCGGTAAGTCTCAGCAATGTGCCGCTGTTTCTAAACGCGCCCGTTGCGCCTATCGTTATGTTGAACATGTCGAAGGATCATCAGCTTTTTTATAAGGCTTACGATGATTATTCGGATGTGGATAAGGATGGTGTGCTCGACACCACTTACAATCACCAGATTGATTACTATGGCTATTTCGATACTCAAAAATGCTATGTATACAGCAGCGGGCGTTACGAACCGGTCAGCTTGACGACCGATAAGTACTGTAACAGCGGAACCACGACGGGGCAGTGGGCGGGAAATTTCCTCAACTGGGCCACCATGACCCGCATCGATGCAGTCCGGAAGATCCTTTACGGCGGGCTTCGCTCTACCGATTCGACAACTGAGACAGTTCTACAGCGTGCCTTGCTGCCTAACGATGCACATAGCTTCGCAAAGTATTACCGCGGAACTGACTTGCCTAAGTTGGCGGCTGTAGCCGTTTCGGATTTTTCCGACTCTAGGACGGCTGGCCTGACCATCTGCAACACTACCCTTGAGACCCAAGGGGGCTTTTCCCATAACTCGACCAGCCCGCCCCTCATGCGGGTCGTGAGAGGTAACTACTCGCTTTGGGCGGCGAATGAGCGCTGGCAGTGCAGATGGTCCGGCGAGAAGGGGAATAAAAACGGAAACGATGCGAGTCTAACTGGCATCAACGCTCATTCTGCTAGCCCGTCGAAGCCCACCTCATTTTCGAACGGCGGCGACTTTAACGTTCGGGTAAAAGTTTGTTCCAGCGCCGCAATGATTGGCGGGGAGAAGTGCAAAGCTTATAACTCGGCTACCGGCAGTTCCCTGAAGCCAATTGGCTTATTGCAGACATATGGAGACAGTAATCTAATCAAGTTCGGCCTGATGACCGGATCATACAGCAAGAACAAATCAGGCGGTGTGCTGCGCAAAAATGTGTCGAGCATGAATGATGAAATAAATGCCGAGACAGGCGTATTTCTGTCTGCGCCGTCTGCCGGGGGGATCATCAGTACGCTCAACAAACTAACCATTTATGGCTACGATTTTGGTGATGGGACCTACAACAGCGGTAGCGGTGATAACTGCAGTTGGGGAAAATCCTCCTTCAATAATGGGCAGTGCACCAATTGGGGCAATCCGCAAGCCGAGATTTTTCAGGAGTCGCTCAGCTACCTGTCTGGAGGGTCGCCTGCCTTCGCTGTGTCAGACCCAGACAAAATCAGCGGTTTGAATTCTGCCGCCTGGAGCGCTCCGATAACCAGTGAAAACTCTTGCGCGCCCCTGAATATCATTCAATTCAATGCAAGTACCACGTCTTACGATGGCGACAACCTGTCAACGTTGGGCGCGCCCACCAACAGCACCAATACAGTGGGAACCGGGGAGTCGATCAATGGCGGCAACTTCTTCATTGGGAAATCTGGCACCGCTGCCGATGGGCTGTGCACGCCGAAGACCATCGCTAACCTTGCGGACGCCTCAGGCACCTGCCCCGACGCGCCTCGTCTGGAAGGGACATACAAGATCGCCGGTCTCGCTAATTACGCCCGTACGCATGATCTGTTGCCCGCGCTTTCCGGGAACCAGAAAGTAAAGACCTACGGCGTGGCCCTGGCGCCCGCGGTACCTAAGATTGAGATCCCGCTGGAGCAAGGAAAGAAAATAAGCATTTTGCCGGCTTGTAAGAACAGCTCTATTGGTGGCAATTGCGCGATCGTCGACTTCAAAGTCGTGAGTGCTTCCAGTGCGGCTGGGAAGCTCTATGTCAACTGGGAAGACAGTGAGCAGGGCGGCGATTACGACCAAGATATGTGGGGCGTGATTGATTACGCCATTTCAGGCTCGACCATCAGTGTCACCAGCCAAGTGATGGCTCAGTCCACGGGCGACAAGATGGGTTTTGGCTACGTCATAGGCGGTACCGAGTCGGACGGGTTCCACGTGCATTCCGGTATTAATGGCTTTCCTTTCCCGGCGGACCCTAACCCGGGTGTCGGTACTGGTGCGTCGGGCACGTGCCGCAGCAGCGGAACTGAAGGGCCGTGCAACGTAGCTAGCGCCACCACTCGTACCTACGTGATTGGAAACACCTCAGCCAAATCACTCGAGCAACCGCTGTACTACGCAGCCAAATGGGGCGGCTTCGAAGACATCAACAATGATGGCAGGCCCAGCTCGGTGGAGGAGTGGGACGCAGACGGTGATGGTGTCCCTGATACCTACTTTTTTGCCAGCAACCCCGCTCAATTGGAAGCTTCTTTGGCAAAAGCCTTTGAGCAGGTTGCGGCGAGTGCGTCCTCGTCCGCATCAGTGGCTACCAATTCGACACGGCTCGATACTGAGACGCTGATCTATCAGGCTCGTTTCGACAGCAACGACTGGAGTGGTCAGCTTCTGGCTTACCGAGTGGCGGCGGGTGGGGACATCAGTGTCGTGGCGTGGGATACCAATCAGTCCGGCAAAATCCCGGCACCAGGCAGCCGCAAGATCGTGACTTGGACGGGCTCTGCCGGAGCAAATCTTGAATGGGATTCTTTGAGCAGTTCCCAGAAGGCGGGTTTGGCTGGTGCTAGCAGCCAACCCCTGACGACGGCGCAAGTGACTCTCGGGCAGCAACGACTGGCTTGGCTTAAAGGGGTCCGAGATCAGGAGCAACCTGCTGGAGACTTACGTAAACGCAAATATCTGCTAGGTGACGTCGTCAACTCCGATCCTGTGTTCGTTGGTGCGCAGGATTATGGGTATAGCCGGCTGCCTGCAGGTACGCCGGGTGCTGATTCATATGCGGCCTACGTGGCGACTAAGGCAGGCAAGGCCCCTATGCTGTTGGTCGGCGCGAACGACGGAATGCTCCATGCGTTTAATGCCACGACAGGTGTCGAGGCATTCGCCTATATGCCGAGCAAGGTCTTCGCCGACATACGGCGTATTACTGCACCTGACTATGGGATGGTGTCCAATCCGCATCGCTATTTCGTCGACGGCCAAATTTTCATTGGCGATGCCTATATTGACAATTCCTGGCGCACGGTTGCGATCGGAAGTTATGGCGCGGGTTACCGCGGCGTGTTCGCGCTGGATCTGACTAACGCAGGCACTGGGACCGGTTTCAGACCTTCCGATGTTTTGTTCGAGCTTGATGATGCCAATTGGGCGGATATAGGCAATGTCATGAGCCCCGGGGTTATCGGCCATCTGCCTGATGGCACTTGGGGTGCGGTGTTTGGAAACGGTTACAACAGTCAGAATGAACAGGCAAAACTGCTGGTGGTTAACCTGGCTTCTGCAGCGGATCGGGTTGCTATCGCGACGGCAACTAGCGCAGCAGCAAACGGCCTGTCCGGGCCTGCCTTGCTAGCCAATGCACAGCGAACGCTTATTCAGGCTTATGCAGGCGACCTCACAGGGAGCATGTGGAAATTCGCTTTCACAGGTAATAACTCGACGACTCGAGCCAATTGGGAGGTGGCTTACAAAAGTGGCAGTACGCCTGCTCCGCTCTTCAAAGCAAAAAACGCTGCCGGCCAGGCTCAACCCATCACCGCTGTACCTGAGCTTGGCTACAACCCGGACGGCAACCGGTTAATGGTTTTCTTCGGCACTGGTAGTTATTTCATGCCCAGTGATGTTGTCGTGCCGACCCCCCCCGAGACGTCCAGGATAGAAAGCTTTTACGGGCTTGTTGATGCCGGGGCTAAAATATCTCAGGCAAGCAATGATGCTCGTAGCTCATTAGTGGAGCAGACCATTTTGCTGGAGAAGGACGTTGGCTCCCTGTCCTTGCGCAAGGTTTCCAACACTACCGTTGACTACAGCAACAAATCCGGCTGGTATCTGGATTTGATAAAGCCAAACATGAGCGGAACCACTGGCCAGCAGGGCGAGCGGGTAGTTAGCGCGCCGATACTGCGTAATGGACGAATTATTTTCCCGACCGTCATCCCGTCCCAAAACGTTTGCTCGGCCGGTGGCGACAGCTGGCTAATGGAGCTTGACGCCTGGAGCGGGGGCCGTCTTGCTTATCCGGTTTTCGACGTGAATGGCGATGGCGTGATCAATGACCTTGATCTGGTCGACGGTGATCCAATGAGCGGCAAGAAGTCTAGGCAAGGCATCATTAAGACGCCCGCGATCATTTCCGCTGGCGACATTGAATACAAGTTTGCGAGTGGCACTGCGGGCGGGATTGATGTCACCGTCGAGAAGGGCGGCGCTAACGAAGGACGGCTTTCCTGGAGGCAGTTACGCTAATGGCTAGTTTCAATAAATCTATAAAGGCAGAACGTAGCGCGGGTTTCACGCTTATCGAGCTGATGATCGTTGTGGCCATCATTGGCGTTCTGGCAGCGATCGCATACCCCAATTATCGAGAGTACGTGATGAAGGGCAACAGAAGCGATGCGAAGGCGGCATTGACCCGCTCAGCTCAGGAACTGACGCGTTGCTTCACCAGTTTCAATCGATACGATCATGATGATTGTGCCGAGGCGACACTCTATGACGCGGCTTATGCGTCGGCTGAGGGGCACTATGCGCTTACCGCGGTGATCAACCCTACTACGTTTGTTCTCACGGCCACTGCGGCCGGCCCGCAGTTGGGCGATATCAGCTGTAGGACTTTCACGCTATCCAATACGGGCGCTCGTACGGCTGCGACCTCAGCGCCCGCCGACTCTACCGCGCGCTGCTGGTAACATTCCGGGCATTAATTTATCGCTTGGAGATACCAGTGACCATTTGTGTAGTTGGAGCGGGCGTCATTGGTATGCTGTCGTCACTGCAGCTTGCGGAGCAGGGCGCCTCGGTAGTGTTGCTTGATCAGCACAGTGCCGGCACCGAAGCATCCTGGGCCGGCGGGGGCATCGTTTCTCCGCTTTATCCGTGGCGTTATGACGCTTCGATCAGTGCGTTGGCGCACTGGTCGCAGGACTTCTATCCGAAGCTTGGCGAGGCGTTGCAGCAGCAGAGCGGGATCGACCCTGAAGTTCACGTGACTGGGCTCTACTGGCTCGACCTGGAAGATGAGGATCAGGCGCTAGCCTGGGCGCACCGACATACTCGACCGCTGCATCGAGTGGCGATGGAGCAGGTGCGCGCTGCGGTGCCATCGCTTGGGGAGGGTTTCTCAAAGGCGGTGTACATGCCGGGTGTCGCCAACGTCCGGAACCCACGTTTGCTGCAGTCGCTGCGTGCAGCTTTGGCGAAGCTGCCCAATGTCACGATCATCGAGCATTGCCCTGTTAGCGGTTTCGTTCGTGAAGGTACGCGTATCGTAGGCGTGCAGACGGCGCAGGGCGAGATGCGGGCGGATCAGGTTGTAGTGGCTGCGGGTGCCTGGAGTGGGAATCTGCTGGCAACGCTGGGGCTGGAGCTGCCGGTCAAGCCCATGAAGGGGCAGATGATTCTGTTCAAGTGCGCTGAGGACTTCCTGCCGAGCATGGTGTTGGCCAAGCGCCGCTATGCGATTCCGCGGCGTGATGGCCACATTCTGGTGGGCAGTACGTTGGAGGACGTTGGGTTCGACAAGACGCCGACCGAAGATGCGCTGGAAAGTCTCAAGGCGACCGCTGTCGATTTGCTTCCTGGGCTAGCCGATGCTGAGGTGGTCAAGCATTGGGCGGGTCTGCGTCCTGCTTCGCCGGAC
The DNA here is from genome assembly GCF_053470365.1 of Stutzerimonas tianxiuensis. Classification (NCBI taxonomy): domain Bacteria; kingdom Pseudomonadati; phylum Pseudomonadota; class Gammaproteobacteria; order Pseudomonadales; family Pseudomonadaceae; genus Stutzerimonas; species Stutzerimonas tianxiuensis. The sequence continues at coordinate 153,979 of NZ_JBPVWS010000010.1, forward strand.
GGCATTCCGTATATTGGTCCGGTGCCGGAGCATGATGGGCTTTGGCTCAACTGCGGGCACTTCCGAAACGGACTAGTGCTTGCACCGGCTTCATGTCAGCTGTTGGTCGATCTGATGCTGAATCGGTCGCCCTGCATCGATCCCGAACCTTACGCCCCTGCGGGTCGGTTGTGATATTGCCCAGGGCTGGTGCATGCCATGCGTGCCAGCCCTGCAACTAGTTGGTTTCGATGTTCAAGTAAGGCGTTTCGTTGTGCGCTCGTCGCATCGAAACCTTTCCCCGGTTGTACATAGGCGCCTGCAGCAGCTTGCGCCTCACACGTCATCTATCACTGGGTGTGAGGCGCTCGTTCTCGCGGCAAAGCCACTGGCCTTCGTTAGCCCGGGTGCAGCATTTCAACAGTCAGTGCGTAGCTGCTGTGCTATCCGGCGGTGTTTGTGGCAAAGCGCTGTGCAGCCCTTCGGGTGTGCCGGTTTTGCTGTTAAATTATCCGGCTTTGTGGCGCAGAGCCTTGCCGCGCCGATTTCTTACACTCATGAGGTTGCGTGTGGCCAAGAAAACCACATCCCTTTCCGGACTAGGTGGTCTGGTCTTCTCCACCGATGCGGGGCGTCACTGCCCGGATTGCAGTCAGCCGCTGGATGCCTGCGTCTGCAAGCAAGCGCCGATACCTGAGGGGGACGGCATCGCGCGCGTGCGCCGGGAGAGCAAAGGTCGCGGCGGCAAGACGGTCACCACCGTAACCGGTGTGCCGCTTGCGGAGGTCGAGCTCAAGGAGTTGGCCAGTGCGCTCAAGCGTCGTTGCGGTACTGGTGGCGCACTCAAGGAAGGCGTGATCGAAATCCAGGGTGACCATGTCCAATTGCTCATCGACGAACTGATCAAGCGCGGATTCAAGGCCAAGAAATCGGGCGGTTGAACGTCCGATCTGACTCAATCAGGCGCGTGCGCTTATTTCCGGGCGCGTCGGCTGTCCAAACCGGATAGCCCCGCTGTCGCGCTAAGCTCGACAGACTCATCCCTATTCTCAGGAGGCCTAGATGCCCGTACGACGCACACGTAAAGATGACGGCAGTCAATGGACCGCAGCGGACAGCCGTAGCGTCTATGGTATTCGCCACTGGGGTGCAGGCTACTTTTCGATCAGTGATGACGGTCATGTCGAAGTGCGCCCACAAGGACCCAATGGCGCGGCCGTTGAATTCACCGGCCTGATCGAGCAGTTGCGCGATGCCGGGCTGACCTTGCCGCTGCTGGTGCGCTTCCCTGACATTTTGCAGGACCGGGTACGTCATTTGACCGGTGCCTTCGATGCCAACATCGAGCGCCTCGAATATCAGAGCAAATACACCGCGCTGTACCCGATCAAGGTCAACCAGCAGGAAGCGGTGATCGAGAACATCATCGCTACGCAGAATGTATCGATCGGCCTGGAAGCAGGCTCGAAGCCTGAGCTGATGGCGGTGCTGGCGCTGGCGCCGAAGGGTGGCACCATCGTCTGCAACGGCTACAAGGATCGCGAATTCATCCGCTTGGCGCTGATGGGGCAGAAGCTCGGCCACAACGTGTTCATCGTCATCGAAAAGATGTCCGAAGTGGGCATGGTGATCGAGGAAGCGGCGGAGCTGAAGATCATCCCGCAGGTTGGCTTGCGCGTACGGTTGTCCTCACTGGCTTCGAGCAAGTGGGCCGACACCGGTGGTGAAAAGTCCAAGTTCGGTCTGTCCGCTGCGCAGTTGCTGACCGTCATCGAGCGCTTTCGCGCGGCTGGCGTCGAGCAGGGTGTGCGCTTGCTGCACTTCCACATGGGCTCGCAGATTGCCAATCTGGCGGACTACCGTGACGGCTTCCGTGAAGCCATTCGTTATTACGCCGAGCTCCGCGCGCTCGGGTTGCCGGTCGACCATATCGATGTGGGCGGGGGCCTCGGCGTCGACTACGACGGCACCCATTCGCGCAATGCCAGCTCGATCAACTACGACATCGATGAGTACGCCGGCACGGTAGTCGGGATGCTCAAGGAGTTCTGCGATCGGCAGGAACTGCCGCACCCGCATATCTTCTCCGAAAGCGGCCGAGCCATGACTGCGCATCACGCAGTGCTGGTGATGCAGGTAACCGACTTCGAGCGCCACAACGATGAAGCGCCGACCATCGAGAACTACGACGAGCTGCCAGAAATCGTCCAGGCACTGGCCGATCTGCTCGGCCCAACCGATCCCGAGATGGTCACCGAGACCTATTGGCGCGCTACGCACTACATGAGCGAGGCTGCGGCACAATATGCCTCTGGCAAGTTGTCACTTGCGCAGAAAGCGTTGGCCGAACAAAGCTATTTCGCCATTTGCCGCCGGCTGTACAACCAGCTCAAGGCACGTCAGCGGTCCCACCGTGCGGTGCTCGACGAGTTGAATGACAAGCTGGCCGATAAGTACATCTGCAACTTCTCGGTGTTCCAGAGCCTGCCGGACACCTGGGCTATCGATCAGATCCTACCGATCGTTCCGTTGCAGCGCCTGAGAGAGGAACCGGTGCGCCGCGCCGTGTTGCAAGATCTGACCTGCGACTCCGACGGCAAGATCAAGCATTACGTGGATGAGCAGAGCATCGAAAACAGCATGCCGGTGCATGAGATCCAGGCGGGAGAGGAGTACTTCCTCGGGGTGTTCCTGGTAGGGGCCTACCAGGAAATTCTCGGCGACATGCACAACCTGTTTGGCGACACCGATTCGGTCAACGTCTATCAGCGTGAGGATGGCAGCTTCTACCACGCCGGTATCGAGACCCACGACACCATCGAAGACATGCTGCGCTACGTGCACCTCTCGCCCGAGGAGCTGATGACCTACTACCGTGACAAGGTGTCCAGCGCGCGGCTCAGCGCCAAGGAACGCACCCAGTACATCGATGCGTTGCGGCTGGGGTTGACGCGTTCGTCGTATCTCACGCCTTGAAGATGCGTAGACGGATGCCGCCAGTCGTAGAACGCGCAACCCATCACCGCTGACAATGGGTTTACAGTCATCCTGCGTAGGCCGCGACCGGCTTGCTTGAGTCGCGTAGGGTGGGTCGATTTCAGCTCCACCGTAACCGGGCGCGGTGGATCGGTGAGGCCTGATCCACCGTACGATTTCTGATCCAGGACCGTAGGATAGATGTCGCCTTTTACATCCACCGTGGCTCCGCTCGGTGGATCGATGAGGCGCGATCCACCCTACAGGGCTGCATTCGCCGCGGGGCGCGCCTCCCACCAGAGCGCGCGGTGTGGTTTTTTGCTTATGTGGGAAGGCCGCCCCGGCGCGAAGCTTTTCGCCTCAAACCTTTCTGACAAACTCAGATTTCAGCTTCATCGCACCGATGCCGTCGATCTTGCAGTCGATGTCGTGATCGCCGTCGACCAGACGGATGTTCTTCACCTTGGTGCCCACCTTGACCACCAGCGACGAGCCCTTGACCTTGAGGTCCTTGATCACGGTGATGGTGTCGCCGTCCTGCAGGGTGTTGCCGACCGAATCCTTGATCAGCTTTTCGTCTTCACCGGAGGACTCTGCAGCGTTGGCCGACCATTCGTGGGCGCACTCCGGGCAGACCAGCAGCTGGCCATCTTCATAGGTGTATTCGGAATTGCATTGGGGGCAGGCTGGCAAAGCGCTCACGGCGGATCCTCGTTGGCAGTGCGAAAAGCCGCGGATTGTATAGGGTTTTATCGGCTTGCGGGCTGCCTGCCAGGGCGTGGAGGCTTGCGTACTCAACAGAAGTGCCGTCCTCGCCACCCGAGTGCCGCCGGAGGATGGCAGCAAGCAAGGCTCAGTAATCGTCCTTGAGTGCGCGGTAACGCTCCTCCAGTTCCCGGCGGATCTGCCGGCGCTGCTGGGCTTGGGCGAAGCGACGCTTCTGGTCAGGTGTTTTCGGCTCCAGTGACGGCACAGTGGCAGGGCGACCATCTTCACCTACCGCCACCATTGTGAAGAAGCAGCTATTGGTATGCCGCACGGTTTTCTGCCGGATGTCTTCGGTGATCACCTTGATGCCGATCTCCATCGAAGTGTTGCCGACATAGTTGACCGAGGCGAGAAAGGTCACAAGCTCGCCAACATGCACGGGTTGGCGGAAATTCACCTGATCGACCGACAGCGTTACAACGTACTGACCTGCATAGCGGCTGGCACAGGCGTAGGCCACTTCGTCCAGGTATTTCAGCAGCGTGCCGCCATGTACGTTGCCCGAAAAGTTGGCCTTGTCCGGGGTCATCAGTACGGTCATGGTCAGTTCGGCATGTCCATCAAGCATGGTGCGCGGCTCGTGCTGGCAAAAAGGGCTGCTACTTTAGTCGAATGCGAGGCGGCTGTGGCCCAGAAATCCGCGTCGTCAGCCGTTTTTTTTTCGGGTGGTCAATGTGGCAATAGCGCGCAGGTCGTAGTGGTGTGTCGCCGGCTGTTCATCGTCGACTGCAAGGTCGCTAGGGCCGAGCTCGCTGCACTGCGCTCCGTGCAGCGGATGAATATTGCGAACCGGTGCTCGGGTCTGGCGAGGTGCAGCGTGTGTGTGAGGCTTTATTGACCTGCGCCAGTATCGCGCCTGTTTTTCTCCCTATAGTCCAGTGGCTGCCATACACGCCTCACCACCCATCAGTGCCGGACTAGCCATGCGTTTATTCAGCCTCCTTCTGCTCAGCTGCCTCGTTCCGTTTGCCCACGCCAGCGAAGAGGCGATGGAGCGCTTCAACTATCTGATGGACGATACGGCACGACGTCAGCAGGCGTATGAGGCCGGTCAGGAACGTGCTCTTTTTTGTGGCTATTGCCATGGCGAAACCGGCAACAGCAAGCGCCCGCACATCCCCAATCTGGCCTCGCAAAATCCTGTCTATCTGTTCCATTCGTTCGAGAAGTTTGCCAAAGGCGAGCGCGTCGATTTCGTGATGACGAAACTGGCGAAAAGCTTGACCTTGGAGGATCGGGTCAACATAGCCGTCTATTTCAGTCAGCAGAAGGTCGAGCCTGCCACCGTTGCGCCGGATGCGGCGCTGGTCCAGCGTGGCGAGGCAATGTTTCAGCGCACCTGCACCGCCTGCCACGGCAGCCATGCACAAGGCAAGGAGACCATGCCACGCCTGGCCGGGCAGTCTGATGAGTACATTCGCAAGGCGCTGGGCCGTTTCCGCAGCAATGATCCGAGCCGAGCCGGCTCAGTCATGATAGGCATCGCTGGCAAGCTGTCCGAGGCGGACATAGAGGCGCTGGCCGCCTATCTGACGCAGCTGCAACTGAGCGAGCAGCAGGAGCAGCAGGCCAGCGCGCAGCTGCTCGGAGTGGTTGCACACTAGGGCTGTACGCAACGCCTCCGTTGACAGCTCGCGGTGCCGGACTTGCCGCTCTCCGAGTCGAGAGTCTGGCGCGCCGCTTGCGAGATTTCCTACGCGTCGGTCAGTAGCTCTTGTAGGGCAGGAATTTGCCAGACAAGACGACGTTAACGCGGTCTCCCTTCGGATCGGGTTGGCGCTGAATGTCCATAGAGAAGTCGATGGCGCTCATGATGCCGTCGCCGAATTCTTCGTGAATCAGTTCCTTGATGGTGCTGCCATACACGTTGACCAGCTCATACCAGCGATAGATAAGCGGGTCGGTGGGCACCGAGGTCGGCAGTGACCCTTTATAGGGCACGATCTGTAGCCAGGCGATGGCTTCATCCGACAGCTCGAACAACTTGCCCAGGGTTTCCGCCTGGGCCTTGTCGAAGGCCATCTGGCCAAGGCAACCAGCCGTGGTCCACTCCTTGGACATGCCGATGGACTCGGCTATCTGGGCCCATTTCAGCTTCTTGCGGACCTTGGCGGAGACAATCATCTGGGTCACTTGGCTACGGCAGGAAATCATTGCGCGATCCTCATCGACTTGATTGGGCGAGCCGCATGTTGCGGCTGAGCGCTCAGTTCGATGCAGAGGCTGTGCCAGTCGGAGGCGCTGGCTGCGGTCGACCCTGGGGCAGACGCCGCGAACCGGCTCAATCGTACTCCGACGGCTCATGCTCACCGAGCAGGCGGCGCTGCCTCGGTGTGGCCGCAGCGAGCACATCCGGGTTGAATCGCCACTGCAGATAGGGCGAGAACTTCTGCGCCACCATCCGCCTCCCGTAATGCATCTGCAGCAGATAGCGGCTGCGGTCAGTCGTGCGATTGCGGCTGCCAGTGTGCCAGAGGTCGCTGCGAAACAGCAGCACGTCACCCGCTTCGCAGAGCACCGGCTGTGCTTCGCGACCTTTCCAGTGCGTTTCGCCCGGGCGAGGCTTGCGACCGGCCCGGTGGCTGCCGGGTATCACCAGGGTGGGGCAGAGGTCGGCATCGATCCGGTCGAGATAGAGGTGTGCCGTGCAGACTTGCATCGGCAGGTCGAAGTCAGGGGCTTGCACCACGTGCTCGGGCAGCTCCATGGCGAGGTAATCGGCATGCAATTCACCGCCGACAAAACCCGGATGGCTGCGCCAGGCAGTCTGTCCGATGACATGGCAATCCTCGCCGAGACAGGCTTCCGCCAGTTCGATCACCCTAGGAAGATCCAGCAAGGGCAGCCAGAACGGGTCGCGGTTGAACACGCATTTGTAATGGTCATCGACCAGCCCCTGATAGTCCCAGTGGACTGGCTCGAGGCGATCAATGGCCGCGCGTACCGCTTCGACCTGTTGCGGCGTCACGATGCCACGCAACAACACGAAACCTTGCTCGTGCATGGCCTGCAACTGCTCGGTGGTGCGGCTGGTGCCTGGCATGGTGTCCGGATTCCGTGACGTTCAGAACTGTCGACAGCTTGTTGAAAGCTTGGGTTCGTAAGCTGCCTGCGTCTGTGACGACCTGTCGTCACAGCAGGCGCACGGCCACAAGCGGTGAGCCCGTTTCATCCCTTCTCGTGCGAACCTCGGCGCGCAGCCACAAGCGGCGTCTGCCGGGTTCGCTTTCAACCTGCTCACGGCGGCGGCGATGCTGTACCAGGATCGACATGTGCTTCGGCCAGCGCGTGCTAAGGGCGTTCACAAGCGCTGCTGGCTAACTGCAAGCAAGGCGCATTGCACCTTTGCCACCCGATTTGCCTAGTCCTAGACGCCCGCTCCGCCGACGATCTTCAATCCGCTCTGGCCGTTGCCCTGCCGTTGCACCTGGATCTGCACCGGGATGCGCTCATGCATTTCGGCCACATGGGAAATCACTGCGACCTTCCGGCCCTGTGCCTGCAACGAATCCAGCGCGTCCATGGCGATCTGCAGCGACTCCGGATCGAGGCTGCCGAAGCCTTCGTCGATGAACAGCGATTCGATCTTCAGCTTGCTCGACGCCATCGAGGCCAGGCCCAGCGCCAGGGCCAGAGAGACGAGAAAGGTCTCGCCGCCCGACAGTGAATGCACCGAGCGCAGCTCGTCGCCCATCTCCGTATCCATTACCAGCAACCCCAGTGGGCTGCCGCCGCGCTTGAGCCGATAACGGCGAGCCAGCTGGCGCAGCTGCACATTGGCGTGCTGCACCAGTAAGTCGAGGTTGTAGGCCTGAGCGATCTTGCGGAAGGCGCCGCCATCGCTGGAGCCGATCAGCGCGGCGATGCGGCCCCAGCGTTGGCTTTCAGCTGTGGCATCCGCGATTTGCTGAAGCAAGGCCTGGCTTTGGTTGCGTCGGCGATCATCATCGAGCAGCGCGGCGCGGGTCTCGGTGCTGCGCTGCTCGGCGCTCTCGCAGCTGCCTTGCTGAGCGCTGAACTGTATTTCCAGGGCGTCGGCGTCCGGTGGGTTCGGCTGCTCGGCTTGATGCGTCTTCAACCGCTGCTCGCAGCCGTCCAGTCGCTCGCGGCCACGGGCAAGCTGTTCGGTGTTGGCGCGCACGCGCTCCCGCGCCTGGGCGAGCAAGGTGTCGTCCAGCTGCAGTAATTGCTCCAGGGTCGCATCGTCCAAGTCTAGGTGCGACGCGCGCCAGGCAGCGAGCTCCTCACTTAGCACGCCGCGTTCGGCCAGCATTTCGTCGCGGCGCTGGCTGCAGTTGTGCTGCTCCCCAGCTAGGCGGGTCAGTTCGACTCGCGCCTCGTTCAACTGCTGGTCGACCTCGGCTTGTCGCTGGCGAGCAGTCTGGATTGCGCTGTCGAGGTGCTGTTGCCAGGCCTGGGCGCTGGGTTGCTCGCCAAGACTGTCGTTTAGCGCGAGCCGACAGGTTTGCTCGCGGTTTTGCAGTTCCGTGAGCCGGTCGGTGCAAGTTTTGTGCTGCTCCAGTCGATGCTGTTGTTGCAGCTGCTCGCGCTCCAGTGCGGTCTGGCGATGCTGCTGTTCCTCGGCCAATTCCGATTGCTGATCGACCTGCTGGCGCCGGGCTTCAACCTTGCCGTCCAGCTGCACAAAGGTCTCGGCCGGTTTTTCCCGCCAGCGTTCGAGCATGGCTGTCGGCAAAACCTCAGCAAACTCGGCCAGCTCCTCCTCAAGCCGTGCGTCATCACGGACGATGGCGTCGCGCTGTGCGGCGAGCATCTGTGTGGCCTGCACACAGGTGTCACGTGCACTCTGCCAGGCACTCTGCAGAGTCTCGGTTTGCTGTTGCAACTCCAGCAGCTCGCGCTGCCGGTTATTTGCCACTGCGATGTCGGACCTAAGCGAAGCTATGCGGCTGTCGAGCCAGGTTTGCTGTTCTCCTTCCGCCTGGTTTTGCAGTTCTACGTAGACGGGCAGCTCTGTCAGTTGAGCGGTGAGCTTGGCCAGGTCGCCGGTGAGTTCCGCTTGCCGTTGTCCGTTCTGCTTGATGCCGGTGGTGAGCGCAATGTGCTGGTCACGCAGGGCTTGCAGCTTTTCGTCCTGGGCCTTGAGTTGCAGTTGCGCTTGCTCGACTTCACGCTCGTCCTGTTTATCGAGCGCGGCAATCAGTGCCTCGCCGTCGTGCCAGGGGTGCTCGGTGCTGCCGCAAACGCTGCACGGCTCGCCCGTTATCAGTGCGGCACGTAAGGCCTCGACGTTTGCGCTACGGGCCAGACGCTGTCGATCCAGTAACGCCTGCACCACCTTCAATGCTTTTTCAGCATCGTCACGCTCGACACGGGCGAGTTTGCCCGCGTCGGTGAGCCTGTTCAGCTCGTCTTGCTGACTGCTCTGTTCGCTCTGTAGCGTGCGTTGCTGGCTGGTTAACTGCTGCTGGCGGGACCAGAGGCCGTGCAGGCTTTCGAACCCACGCTCGGCTTCCCGAAGCGCTCCAAGGTTCGTCGACAGTTGCGCCAGTTGCTCGCCAAGGCTGGTTTCACCACCGATCTGCTTCTGCAGCGCGTCCAGAGCAGCTTTTGCCTTGGTCTGCGCCGCTTCGGCGGTGTTGGCAGCGGCTTCCAGTGCGGGCAGTTCTTGACGGCCTTGCTGTAGTCGAGCGGCGATCTGTACGGCCTGTTGCAGGCGCGGTCGGTAGCCGCTCCAAGCTGCGCATAACGGTTGCAGTTCGGCACTGGTGGCGAGTTGGTCGGTCAGGGTGGCGAGTTGCTGGGCGGCTTGTTCCTGATGTTGGCGTAGCTGGGCGAGCGTGAGTTCACCCGTTCTGCTCGCTGTTTCAGCCTGTTCGGCCTGTTTCTGGGCGTCGCGCAGATCGGTGCGAAGATGGCTGAGACGCTCCTCTTCACGGCGCGCTGCAGCCAGTCGCGGTTCAGCTTCTTTCAACCCATGCTCGGCGGCTTTCAGCGCCTCGGTAGAAGCCCGGCAGGCCTGTTCCAGCGTTTCGAAGCGCTGTTGTACGGCGGCGTGCTCCCGGGCGTGACGGGCAAGCGTCTCCTCGACCTTGGCTACCAATGGAGCCAGTTCGCGCTCACGGATAAATCGATGGCGTTGCGGCGCCAGCTGCTCGAACAGTCCGAGGATGCGCCGGGCGTCTGCCAAATTTTCCTGTTCTTCCTCAGCCTCGGCGAGTTGCCGCTTGGCAGCGTCACGCTCTTTTCGCAAGCGCGCCATATCCTGCAACCACTGGCGCTGCTGTTTGAGCGCTTCGAGACCTTGCTGCAGGTTTCGAAGCTCGGCTTGCTGCTCCTGAGCCTGTACTTCGAGCGCCTCACGCGTTTCGGCGTCCATCGGCTGCACACCACCGGCCTGCTGCTGCAAGGCGGCAAGTGCTTCGCGGGCGCGTTTGGCTGCTTCGAACGCGGCTTGGCCCAGACGACTGTAGAGGCCGGTGTCGGTGAGTTTTTCCAGCAGCGTGCCGCGGTCGTTGTCATCGGCCTTGAGGAAGGCGGAAAACTCGCTCTGCGCCAGCAGCACGGCACGGGTGAATTGCGCCAGGGTGAGCCCGAGTTTGGCTTCGAGCAGCTCTTTGAATTCCCGTTTCTTGCCGCTGGCCAGCAACTGGTCGCGGTCCAGGTCGAGCAGGCTCTGGCTGCTGGCTTGCAACTTGCCGTCGATCTTTTCCCGTGCGCGCTTGACCTCCCAGCGGGCACGGTAGCGGTGGCCGTCGACGCCAATGAAATCCACCTCGGCATAGCCGTTGGCGCAACCGCGGCGCAGCAGGTTGCGTTCATCGCCGCTGCCGATCTCGTCCTTGCCGTCCGGGACCTTGCTCAATAGGGAAGCGCCGTCGAGCCGCGGCGTGCTGCCGAATAGCGCCAGGCACAGGGCATCGAGGATAGTGCTCTTGCCAGCTCCGGTGGGCCCGGTAATGGCGAACAGACCGGCGCTGGCAAGCGGCTCGGCGGTGAAATCGATGACCTGTTCACCGGCCAGCGAGGCGAGGTTCTTCAGGCGGATGGCGAGGATCTTCATCGCGTGTCTCCTTCACCAGCAAACTCGACGCCTTGGAGCAGGCTGGCAAAGTCCTCCAGCGCCTGATCGTCGGGCGGATTGCCGAACTGTTCCTCCCAAGCGCGGGCGAAGAGCTCTTGCGGGGTGATCTGGTCAAGGCCGAGCAGCACTTCGGATTCAGCCTCGCCCCGTGTTCCTCGGTATTCGCTGGCGATGCGGACCAGCCGGCAGGCCTTGCCGGCCAGGGCGGTTTCGATGCGCTGGCGCAGGTCCGGCAACGGCTCGTCGAGCTGCACCCGTACTTCCAGCCAGGGCAGGTTCTCGGCGAACAGGCCCAACGGCGGCAACGCTTCAAGCTGACTGAGCACCTCAGCCAGCGGGGCGCGGCCGATGCGGATCATCTCCACCGCGCGAGGCACGGGCAACGGCTCGACGCCGGCGAGCTGATCGCCATCGAACTCCACCAGCAGGACCTGATGTGGGTAATTGATCTCGCCGAAGGACAGCGGCAGCGGTGAGCCGCTGTAGCGGATGCGCTCCTGCCCAGCGACTTTCTGCGGTTTGTGCAGGTGGCCAAGGGCAACGTAGGCGATGGGCTCTGGAAATAGGCTTGCCGGCAGGGCTTCGGCATTGCCGATGACAATGTTGCGTTCAGAATCCTCCGAGACTGCCCCTCCAGCCATGTGCGCGTGGCTCATGGCGATCAACGTCTGGCCTGGCTGGCGCTGCGCCTCGGCGGCGGCGATCAGGTGTTGGTGCACGTGGCGGATGCCGAGCATGTAGTCATCCCCTGCATCGCCCCCGGTAACTTCGGCCGGGCGCAGGAAGGGCAGGGCGAGGCACCATCCAGCCACCTGGCCCTTCGCGTCGTGCAGCGGGACCAGCAGCCGGTCATGGTCGAGCTGGTTTTCGGCGATCCAGCTGATACGGCCAATGGCGTGGGCATTGAGGCGTCGCATCAGCGGCCCGGGCAGCTCGATACGGCCGCCAGAGTCGTGATTGCCGGCGATCATCACGATGTCCAGCTGCGGCAGCTTTTCATGGGAACGCACGATGAAGTCGTAGAGCCGCTCCTGTGCTTTCAAGGGCGGGTTTACCGTGTCGAAGATGTCGCCGGCGATGAGCAGGGCATCGGGCTGCTGTGCGATCAGCTGGTCGAGCAGCCATGCAAGAAACTGCGCGTGTTCGTAGTCGCGGTCCTGGCCATGAAGGGTCTGGCCGAGGTGCCAGTCAGAGGTGTGGATCAGGCGCATACGCACGGCCTTCTTACGGTGGATTGGCGGTTAAGCGCGATTGGAATCAGCCCTCCAGACGCAAAGGTCTCGCGATGCTTCTGGGTAGGTTTTTGTAGGAGCGAGTTTGCTCGCGAAGGTCTTTGGCCTGGGATACTCGGGTCTGTTGTCGAGGTTTGCTGAAGCATGGGTTTCGCCCTGCTGGGCGAGTCACTTTTTCTTGTGTGGCCAAGAAAAAGTAACCAAAAAGAAGGCCGCCCCTGCATCCGGGTTTTGCTTTGCAAAACTCCCCTCGCTCCGGTGCCGCTCCGGGGGTCGTCGCGAAGGGACATCCATGTCCCATCACTCCTCGCTCGGCATCCATGCCTCGCGTCCCCCTGCGCAGCACCTGCGCTCGGCCTTCTGAAGGGGAATCGGGTCCGAGCCGCCTGAAAGATCGTAAACAGTGAAACAAAAGAGCTTTGCTTGTTTGCTGACGAGGAAGTTGCCAGACGCCGCCCGGCGGCTCTCTCAAATCGTACGGTGGGTAACGCGAAGCTTACCCACCGTTTTTCGTCGGCAAAGTTCGATACCAAACGCTGCGTCGATTGCGGTGGAAAATGCTTCGCAGTTTTCCACCCTACGGAGCTTTCAAAGCCGTTGGTTACGCAGCCCTGAGTTGATACACCTTTCTGCTTTTCCATCGCACGACCTACCAGACGCCGCCGAACGCCCCTTTCAGGAGGCCGAATGGAATCGCTGCGCAGAGGGGCGAGCGGCATGGATGCCGCGAGAGCCGTGAAGGGCCGGGGCCGCCGTCGGCATGGATGGCCCTTGCGCGGCGACCCTCGGAGTAGCGATGGAATGAGGGAAGTCGAGCGAAGCGAACCGGGGACGCCTAGTTCGGTGCAGGGGCAAGCGTTTTTGGTTACTTTTGAGGGGCCGGCCATCAGGGCGTTTGGAAAAAGTGACTCGCCCAGCAGGGCGAAACCAATGCTTCGGCCAGCCGGGCCAATCGAGTGTGAGCACGGAGCGAAAGCCAGCGAGGCGCCGTGCAAGGCGCAACCTGCCGGTCGGGCTGAGAAGGGCGCTACGTCGTACGCGCAGTTCTGCGCCTGCTGCTGATCGCGAGCAAGCTCGCTCCTACGAAAAGCGGTACGAGTCGCCAACCCCATCAATACAACCACGCCTTCAACCCCTGCAGATTCCTCACCTGAATCTGCTGCGCCGCCGCATTGGCCAACACCGTATTCGGATCGATCTGATACCGCTGCAACACGTACTGCACCAGCGCCCCACGCGTGGCGATGCGCAGCTCACCGTCCTGCATCCCGTAGTCAGTTTCGATGATCGCCTTCTGCTCAGCGCTCAGTCGCACATCCGGCTCGATGACTACATCCACCTGCGTGTTCCACGCCTCATCCTGCTCGGCGCTGTTCTCGCTTGGATCCATCAGATCCGGCTCGCCGCGAAAACGGCTGAGGACGAAATCGCGGAAGCCCCGGTTCTTCTCGCAATAGGCACGCACATGCCAGCGGGTGCCAGTAAACACCAGCGTGTGCGGCGCCATCACCCTGATCTCGACGTCCGGATGGGCGAGGGAGACGTACTCGGTTTCCAGCCGCAGCCCTTCACGACAGGCCTTGAGAATCGGGCGCAGCACCTCGGGTCGGATGCTGCGGTCGGGCATGTGCAGCACTTCAGTGTGGGCATAGGCCAGGGCCAGGCCTTCAATGTGCGGGGCGCGGTCGCGGTTCTGGTCGAGCAGGTGCAGATAGGCACTGGCACTGCCGTCAATGAACAGCGGCTCGAACTGCGGGCTCGGCTTGTAACCCTTCAGATGACGGTCATATGTAAGGTTTTTCGGCGCATGCTCGTTCAGGTAGGTGTTGATGTCCTTGGAGGCCTGCTGCCGGCTGATGCCAAAGCTCTGCATCAGATGGCCCGTGGTCAGGCGGCCTTCCCACCAGGCAATCGTCTCGATCAGCCGGTAACGCAGTGCCAGATCCCAGCGAACCTGACTGATCGATTGCTTGCGTTTCATGCGCGCCCCATCTGTTGAAAAAGTTTACGTGCGACTATCGGGTGACTCGACGTGTCGTGCGACGCTACATATATTCAGGGCGTACTTCAAGCGAGCAGATAGAGGAACGCCCATGAGCCTGTTACTGAATGCGCTGATTTTTTCGCTCACTGCCTTTGCAGGGATGGGCGTTCTGGCTTGGCTGGCCTACGGTGCCAACGAGCGGAAGTGAAGGGTGTTTACAATTTTGTAGTCGGTGAACGGTCATCCGATGAGTGGTTGGAATCCCGAGTGTAAAGCAGGGTCTTTGTTTCAGACCTAGCGCACGAGGCCCCCATGAAAACCCTGTCCCGTCACCTCGCCGAAAACTTTCCGGCTGATTACAAGACCCGCGTAGAACCGCAAGAAGACGGTTACCTGGTGGTCCGTGTCGGGTATCCGCTCAACGGCACCGAGGCCACTCGGGTGATGGCAGGCCGGCATGTCCAGAACGGTCTGCTGGTCGAGACCATCCTGGAAGACATGCGCAACGAACTGGCGCGCGTCCAGTAACTCACCTCGCGTTACCGCTACGATCTTTGGCTGTTCACCCCAAGCCGGATGCGTACGCACAGCCCTCCAAGCTCGCTCTGCTCAAGTGACAGTTCACCCCGCCAGGCGGCCAGGATATCGCGCACGATGCCAAGCCCGAGACCGTGCCCTTCTGCGTGTTCATCGAGGCGAGTTCCGCGTTCCAGCACTGCGTCGCGACGCGCTTCAGGGATGCCCGGCCCGTCGTCATCGACCGTAATGAGATAGCCGTCATCCAGCTGCTCGATCTGCAGCCGCACCTCGGATCGGGCGAACTTGCAGGCGTTGTCCAGCAGGTTGCCGAGCAGTTCGAGCATGTCCTCGCGGTCCCACGGTAGGCGGCAGTTTTCGTGGATATGCCAGCGCAGCTCGAGGTCTCGGCGATGGATCATCCTCAGTGTTTCGAACAGCGGTGCAAGCTCTTTGGCGCAATCGAAGTAGCTGCCAGGCAGGACCTCACCGGCCAGGCGGGCGCGCCCCAGTTCTCGGCTGACCCGTTGCTGAATCTGCTCCAGCTGTTGCTCAAGGTTGCGCTGCAGTTCTGGATGCGCTGCCAGCTCCTCGTGTCTGACCAGGCTGCCCAGCACCGCCAGTGGCGTTTTCAGCGCGTGACCGAGATTGCCCAGCGCATGGCGCGAGCGTTTAAGAGTGTCGTCGGTGTGTACCAGCAGGTGATTGATCTGTTCCACGAGCGGTTGCAGCTCGACCGGCGCCTGGACGTCCAATTGCTGACGCTGCCCCAGCTGCAGCTGCGCAATCTGCTGGCGCGCGCGTTCCAGCGGGCGCATGGCGAGCTTGACCGCATAGCGTTGCAGCAACAGCAACACCAGCAGCGCCAGGCCGACCAATCCTAGACCGCTGAGCCTGACCTGGGCGAAGCTCTTGAGAATGGGCGTGTAATCCTGGGCCACGTTGATGGTGATGGTTTGCCCGTCGCGCCGATAGGTCGCTCGATAAGCCAACAGCCGCTGATCCTGTGGGCCGTCCAACAGATCCTCGGCCATGCCATTGCCAGCCGGCCAGGTCGGTTCGGCGTCCCACAGTGAGCGGGATCGCCAGCTGCGGGCCGGCAAGTCGATGCGGAAATAGTGTCCGGAAAATGCTCGCTGATAGCGAGGGTTGAGCCGGCTCGAATCGAGCACAAACCCCTCCGGCCCCTGAACCACGGCCATCAACAGGCCTTCGGTTTCTTCCCTTAGATCGGTGGCCAGGTTGCGCCGCAGGCCGGATTCGAACAGCCAGAGGCTGCTCTGGACCAGCAACAGTCCGACCAGCAGCAGCACCGAGATCAGTCCGACACTGAGGCTGCGCTGAATCGACTTCAAGCCGCGCCGCCGAAGCGGTAACCCTGGCCGCGGCGGGTTTCGATCAGCTCGCGACCGAGCTTGCCGCGCAGCCGATTGACATGCACCTCGATCACATTGGAGTCGCGCTCGGTTTCACCGTCGTAAAGATGCTCGGCCAGCTGGGTTTTCGACACCAGCTGACCGGGGTGCAACATGAAATACCGCAGCAGGCGAAACTCGCCGGCGGTCAGTTCGATGTCACGGCCGTCCTTGTGGCAGCGCTGGCGGGCTTCGTCCAGCGCGACTCCGCCTGCTTGCAGCAGGGGCTGGTTGGCCACGCCATGTGCGCGCCGCAGCAGCGCCTGAATTCGCAGCAGCAGTTCTTCGGGATGGAAAGGTTTGGTCAGGTAATCGTCGGCCCCGGCTTTGAGTCCTTCGATGCGCTCGGCCCATGAGTCACGCGCCGTCAGAATCAGCACCGGCGTCCCCAGGCCACGCCCCCGCCAGGCGCGTAGCACTTCCAGCCCCGGCTTACCGGGCAGGCCAAGGTCCAGAACGATCAGGTCATAGGGTTCGCTGCTGCCCTGGTAATCGGCATCGCGACCATCGGCCAGCCAGTCGGTGGCGTAGCCCTGGCGTGTGAGGGTTGCGATCAACTCGTCGGCCAGCGGCACATTGTCTTCGACCAATAACAGACGCATCAGTCTTCTTCATCCTTGAGCAGCCGCCCGTCACGCGCGTCCAGTTCCAGCTCGCGGGCAACGCCGTCTGCAGTCAGTAATTCGATTTCGTAAACGAAGATGCCATCCTCTTCTTCCAGTTCGGCTTCCAGCAACCGAGCGCCGGGATGACGCTCCATTGCCTGGCGCAACAAACTTTCCAAGGGCAGGATCAAACCCTCGTGACGCAGCCGCAGGGCTTCATCCTGATCGAGGTCGCGGCTCGCCGCCGGGGTGGCAGCGAGCAGCAGGGCCAGCGGAAGGGTGAAAAGAATGGCGGGTCGCATTAGTCGTCCTGATGGTCCTTGAGGACTTCGCCGGTCTTGGCGTCGAGCTCTACATCCCATTCCACACCTTTGTCGTCACGCAATTCAACCTGATAGATGTGGCGACCGTACTCTTCTTCCAGTTCGGTATCATCGATGGTGGCGCCAGGGTGCTTGGCAAGGGCGGCTTCGTTCAGTTTCTCAAAGGATTGAATGGTGCCCGCATCGCGCAGTTTCAATGCTTCGTCCGGTCCCAGGTCGCGGGCCATGGCCAGGTTGGCACCAAGGGCGAGGGTGGCTGCAGTGGTCAGAGTAGTGAGTGTTTTCATGGTTTCGTTTTCCTGTGTGGGTTTCGACGATTCACAGGTTACGAGGCGCGGCTTACGCGAAACTGAACGAGGCGTCGTGTGACGGGGGCGCAGGTGGGCAGTAATCCTCGCCGCGGCATTGTCCAATACGAGGTACGTCCTGTTGCGGGAGGTCTGCCATGAAGATATTCCATTGCGTCACGCTCAGCCTGATATTGCTCGCCCCGCCTGCGCTGGCCCAGGATCTGCTCAAGCCTGAGGGGCCCACGGGTTCGCCGGAGATCAACGGCGGACCCGCCACCGAGATGGTTTCCGAGCCGGTGATTCACGCCACTGGCACCATCGAAGCCCTGGATCGTGAGCGGGGTGTGGTGACCATCGTGCACGGTCCGATTCCCGCGTTGAAGTGGCCAGCAGCGACCATGGACTTCCAGGCTCTGCGCGAGCAGCTGGAGGGGCTTTCACCCGGTGATCAGGTGCGCATCAGCTTTCAGAGTGAGGGTGACGAAGCAGCTCTGGTGTCCATCGAGAAGCCCTGAAAGGCGCAATCCAGACGAATTGCGATGAACCCTCGATGACTGATGTTGCTCGTATGTAACAGGGCTGTCATACGCCCAACGCTCATTCAGCAGAGAGGATTGACCATGTATCACAAGAAACTGACCGCCGCGCTTGCCATTGCCGTATTGGGTTCTACCAGCACCATCGCACTGGCTGACTCGCCGGGCGCTGATTGGATCACCTTCGAGCAGGCCATGGAAAAGGCCAAGGCCGCCGGTTATACCGAGCTGCATAGCCTTGAGGTCGACGACAAGAGCTGGGAAGGCACCGGCCTTAAAGCCGACGGTAAGAAGTACGAGTTCCAGATGGAAGGCAAGACCGGCAAAATCATGCTGGATGAGATCGACTAATCGTCGAACTCTACAGCTCGCCACGCGCTGCCAGGTCGCGGATGCGATCGGCAGTGCGGCAGGCGATGGCCTGAATGGTCAGGGACGGGTTCACCCCGCCTGAAGTCGGAAATACCGAGCCGTCGCAGACCCACAGGTTGCGGATGTCCCAGCTGCGGCAATCCGCGTCGACCACGCTGGTAGCAGGATCGCTGCCCATCCGCACGGTGCCCATCAGATGCGCCGTACCGTCCGCTTCGCTCCAGATGTTCTGCGCTCCTATGCCTTCCAGGCCCCGGCGCATGAAGTCGATGGAATGGTTCACCAGTCGTTGATCGTTATCGCCCATTGACCAGGTGACTCGCGCGATGGGTACCCCGTACTGGTCCTTTTCCTCAGCGAGAGAGACGCGATTGCTTTCCTGCGGCAATGTTTCGCCGACGATCTTCAAGCCAACCTGATGGTTGTAGTGGGCCATTTCATCCACCAGCGCCTGACCCCAGAGGCCGTGGTTACCTGTCTGGGTCGCGGCCCACGCAGCCGGTAATGGCCCCTGGCTCATGACTGCGTACCCTCCATGGAAATCCTTGCCACGGTCTTCGTAGTTCCAGTGCTCGGTGATCGCCAGCGACGGGGGGCCCTTGTACCAACGGATTTCTTCGTCGACGCGCCCCCAAACCGCCTGATTGGTGTGCACCATCAGGTTTTTGCCGACCAGTCCGCTGCTGTTGGCCAAGCCATCGGGGTAGCGCGCATTAGCCGAATTGAGCAGCAGACGCGGCGTCTCGATGGCATAGCCGGCGACCACTACATGCCGTGCGCGCTGAAAGCGCCATTCACCGTTGCGGTGGTAATGCACGCCGCTGGCGAGGCCGTCGGCATCCGTTTCGATGCGACCAACCATGGCCAGGTCGCGAATCTCCGCACCGGCGTTTAACGCGCGTGGAATCCAGGTGTTCAGCACGCTCTGTTTGGCGTTGGTCGAGCACCCGGTAACGCAAAAGCCGCGGTATACGCAGGGCGGCGAGTTGTCGCGTGGTGCCGAGACGGTCGCCAGCGGTGTTGGCGACCAGTCCACACCCATGGCTTCGCAAGCCTTGGCCAGTGCCAGGCCGGAGGCGTTCACCTCGTGCGGACGATAAGGGTAGCGGGGGCGTTTCGGGCCCCATGGGTAGCGCACCGGGCCGGCAATCTTGAGGGCCTGCTCGACCTCTTCGTAGTAGTGCCACATTTCTTGCCAGCCGATGGGCCAGTCGAACCCATAGCCGAGCAGCGAACGCGACTTGAACCACTCCGGACGCATGCGCAGCGAAACCATGGCGAAGTGCACCGTGCTGCCACCGACAGCCTTGCCGCTGTTGTTGGTGCCGAGCTTCAGCGGGTTGTCGCCGTCGCATAGGCGTTCGTCAGTCCAGAACAGCTTTTCTTGGTGCGCTTCATCTGAGGCGAATTCTTCAAGGGGTCGCCACCAGGCCCCGGCATCGAAAGCGATCACCGAGAAGCCAGCCTCGGCCAGCTTGCAGGCGAGGGTGCCGCCACCGGCGCCGGTGCCGACGATCGCGAAATCGACCGGCTCGTGCTCCGGGTATTCGCGCATCGGCACCCAGCCTCGGCGCTGAAAGACATCCGGTGCGCGACCGTCGCCGCCGCGCTGGTGGTAAAGGGCGTCGAGTAGCGGGTCACTGGACATGGCGGTTCAACTTCCTTGCTTTGGCTTCTTCGCCGGGATGAGCTTCGGCCGACTCCCAGCTGTCGCGGCTGTCTTCGGCGAGGCGCACGTAACCGCGTGGGCTTGCCGGGCCACCGAAGCCGAGCTCGTTCCAGGCGGTCGGGTGGCTGTAGTAGGCGGCGCTGATGTCGTGCACCACGCGATGGCTGAAGAAAGTGGCGGCCGGTACGCCCTGCCAGGCATCGCTTCTCAGCTCGTCGCGCTGCATGGCGGTGATCATTGCGTCCTGCTCTGCTACAGCCAGCTCCGCGAAGCCGCGCTGATGGCGCAGTTGCGCTTCACTGTCTAAGGCGTCGAGGCCGAGCGGCCAGGCCTGTTGCAGCGGCGGCAAGCGCGCGTCACGGTAGCCATCGCCACGGCCTTCGGCGACCTTGAATTGCACCAGCGCGGCGACCGGAATCGGTGGTCGATCCTTTGGCTGCGGAACGATGCGGTCACATAACGCCTCCAGCGTGCGTCGTTGCGTCGTGCTGAAAACAACATTCTCGCGCGGCACCGCCAGTCGGCGATCGACGACTTGACGGCTCGGCTCGTCCCACGAAGGACCCTGGCGTTTGCGCAGCACATCGTAATCGGGGTATCGGTTGCTCATCATTTCCACCATCGGTATTGGGCGAGTTCTTTTTCCTCGTCCAGTAGCGAATGCGCAGCCAGCCCGGCCAGCGCAAGCCCGGTGAAACTCGGCGGTGCCGGCAGTGGCGGGCCAGCCTGTAGATTTTGCCGCCAGTTGCGCCAGCCGCCGTTGTTACGGGCGATACCCAAGGCGTGGAAGCCCGCCCCAGCGAAGCCCATGAACGCGGTGAAGCGCAGCACGAGGCGCGACGTCCAGCGCATCCGCTTGTGCCGCGGGCTGGTCAGGGCGCTGGCTGCTAGCAGCGCGGCTGCGAGCGGCGGGGCGGTCACCGGCAGGTACATGGCCGGGTTCTGGAACGAGCCTCGAAAATGCAGCAGCCCGGCTTCGGCCGTGGTGCCGAGCAGGCCTGCAGCGGCCATCAGCGCGACGGATTTGCCTGCCGGCAGGCCCAGGACGCGTGGTTCGGCGTCACCGCTGGTATTACGCAGTTGCTCGCTGTAGTAGCCAAGCAGTCCGGACAGCACCAGCGCGGCCGGGGCGCCCAGTGGCGCTGCATAAAAGAGATTGCTCCAGCTCATGCCGCCTGGACGCTTGGTCACGTTGTAGAGATGGAAGCCGGCACCGGCCAGCCCGGTCAGGCCGGTCAATACATAGATCGGATCGCGAACCTTGCTGGCGAAGGCGTCCGGGTCCTGCTGGCCTTGGCCGCTGGCGAGCAGGGAGAGCGTCGAAGCCGCCAGCGGCGTGTACATGGCGCGGTTCTGAAAGTCTCCACGGTAGTGCTCCAGCGCGCTGTCCAGCGCCACCGACGTGGCCAGCAAACCCGCGCCGCGGTTCAGCGTACGCGCCGCATCGACCATGGTGCCCTCACTGGGGCTGAACAAGAGGCCGCGCCCGCGTTTCTCGTGCTTCTGCCAGCTCAGCGCAGCGACGCCCAGCGCGGTTGTCGCGCCAACAGCCAGCAGCCGGAGTTGCGTGCGTGAAACCATAAAATCCTCTTCAGATTGCGTAGCGGCGAGCGTCTGCCTCGCGCAGCGTCAGGCCATGCCCCGGCCTTGTCAGGTCTGGCGCTATCCGGCCGTGTTGAACCCGTGGTGCGCCGTCGAACAGCATCGATTCGAGCCGGACGTGATCGTGAAACCATTCCTGATGGCGAAAGCGCGGCGCGGCGCAGCAGGCATGCAGATGCAGCGATGGGGCGCAGTGTGCGGACAGGTCCAGGTGAAAGGCCTCGCACAATGCGGCCGCCTGCAGAAAGCCGCTTACACCGCCGCAACGGGTGAGGTCCGCCTGCAGCACATCCACCGATCCGTGCTCGGCCAGGCGGCGAAAGTCATCGGGCGTGTAGGCGTATTCACCTGCGGCTACATCCATTGCCTGCCCGCTGGCACCAATGGCTTCGCGCACCTGGCGCAGCCCCTTCAAATCGTCGGAGCTGACCGGTTCTTCGAACCAGCCAACCTGTTGTTCAACGATGCGGTGGGTGAAGGCGATGGCACTGCGCGGTGTATGGGCGCCGTTGGCATCGATGAACAGCCCGGCGTCGCCGATGGCCTCGCGCGCGGCACGGACCCTTTCGGCGTCTCGTCGCGCGTCGGCACCAATCTTCATTTTCACCCAACGGCAGCCGTCCTCATGCACCCAGCGGCTCAGCTGCTCGCGCAAGCGCGTATCCTCGTAGCTGGTAAAGCCACCACTGCCATAGACGTCGACGTCACCACGGCGCATGCCGAGTAGCTGCGCTAATGGCATGTCCAACAGGCGTGCCTTGAGGTCCCAGAGTGCTGTGTCGACCGCAGAGATAGCGCAGGCTGCGAGACCGGAGCGCCCCAGGTTGCGCACGCTTGCCCAAAGCTCTTCGTTGATCTGGCCAATAGCGAGCGCATCCGCACCTTCGAGCAAGCCGCGAAAGTGAGCCTCGATCAGCCGCACCAGCGATGCATCGGCATAGGTGTAACCCAGCCCGGTTTGGCCGCTGGCCTCAAGCTCGACCACCACCAAGGTGGTGGCGTCCCATTGCAGGGTGCCGTCGGCCTCGGGTGCGTCGGTCGGGATGCGGTAGGCCGCCACCCGCATGTTGCGGATGGCGGCGTCCGGCCGCGCAATCATTCCCGGTCCTTGCCCTTGTCCGCTTTGTGTCCAGGCAGCACCTTGCTCAGCACCTGCTTGGCCGACTGCTTGATGATCCCCGCTTGGTCGGGATCGCCATGCAACAGCACGGAGGCGTACTGTTTTGCCTGTTCCAGTTTGATGTGCGGTGGCAGCGGCGGTACGTCCGGGTCGGTCTTGAATTCGATCACCACTGGCCGATCCGCCGCAAAGGCACGGTCCCACGCTGCCGCCACCTGATCTTCACGGTCGACGTAGATACCGGTCAGCCCAATGGATTCGGCAAAGCGGTGATACGGCACGTTGGGAATATCCTGCGACGCCTCGAATTTAGGGTCGCCCTCCATCACACGCTGTTCCCAAGTGACCTGATTGAGGTCCTCGTTGTTGAACACGCAGCAGATCCACTGGGAGTTTTGCCATTCCTTCCAGTACTTGGCTACGGTGATCAATTCGGCCATGTTGCTCATCTGCATGGCGCCATCGCCGACCATTGCCACCACCGGGCGGTCCGGGTGAGAAAATTTCGCGGCAATGGCATAGGGCACCGCCGCACCCATCGAGGCCAGCCCGCCGGACAGTGAGCCCATCATGCCGCGGCGCATCTTTACATCGCGGGCATACCAGTTGGCGCAGGAGCCCGAGTCACTGGTAACGATCGAGTAATCCGGCAGCCGTGGTGACAGTTCGAAGGCAACGCGCTGCGGGTTGATCGGATTGGCCTCGACCAGGGCACGCTTCTCCAGCACGCTTTCCCAGTCCATGCGCCACTCCTCGACGCGCTTGCGCCATTTGCGCTCGGTCTTCTCTTGCAGCATGGGCAGCAGCGCGCGCAGGGTTTCAGCGGAGTCGCCCTGGAGATTCACTTCCATGGGATAACGGATGCTGAGCATGTCCGCTTTGAGGTCGATCTGGACACCACGAGCTTGTCCGACTTCCGGCAGGAATTCGGAGTAGGGGAAGCCCGAACCGATCATCAGTAGCGTGTCGCATTCTGTCATCAGCTTGTAGCTCGGTTCCGTGCCTAACAATCCGATAGAGCCGGTGACCCACGGCAGATCGTCCGGTACGGCGGCCTTTCCGAGCAGCGCCTTGGCAACCCCGGCCCCGAGTTTCTCGGCCACGGCAATGACCTCATCGGTGGCATTCAAGGCACCGGCGCCCACCAGAATGGCCACCTTTTCGCCTGAGTTGAGCACCTCGGCGGCACGCTGAAGATCAGCTTCGTACGGCACTATCTTCGGGCGCGTGTAGCCGATACCGGAATGCACGGCCCCGTGGGCGCGCGGTGGCTCGCTGTACTCGGCGTCTTGCAGGTCGCTGGGCAGGATGATGGTGGCAACCTTGCGCTCGCCCACCGCGGTGCGAATCGCCCGGTCGATCAAGTGCCGAACCTGCGCTGGCGCACTGGCCTGCTCGACGAACGCACCGGACACATCCTTGAACAGCGCCGGCAGGTCGATTTCCTGCTGGTAATGGCTGCCCAGTGAGGTACGCGATTTCTGACCGGTGATGGCCAATACCGGCATGTGGTCCAGTCGCGCATCGTAGAGACCGGTGATCAGATGCGCTGCACCTGGACCGGATGTGGCGATGCAGACACCCAGCCCGCCGTTGAATTTGGCGTCGGCGGAGGCCATGAACGCAGCCATTTCCTCATGTCGGGCTTGGATGAAACGGATCTTTTCGTTGGAGCGATTCAACGCACCAAACACGCCGTTGATGCCGTCGCCGGGGTAGCCATAAATGCGGCGCACACCCCATTCATAGAGGCGTTCAATTACGTAGTCACCGACTGTCATTGCCATGGAAACCTCGCTTGGTCTGGGCGTGAGCGTTCAGACACAAGGAGTTGGAACTTCGAGGCTGCCTTCGTGCGCTGCGCAACGAAGCGGCCTTCTCAACCCTATGCCTGGCTGTTCTAGTTCTGGACATGACAGCGCCGTGAGGGTTTCCCGGAAACTTAAGCAATATGATGGGCGAGCCCTTGCTGGTGCGCGGGCACGTCGTCGAAGGTGCTTATCTGGCTGCCTGAGTGTCGACAGCCTGGTGACAGGGCCGGCCAGAACACTAGGCCGTGTCTCAGCTCGCCAAGCACGCTGCGGTATCATCGGCGACTTATCGGTTTGCACGGTTGTCTTCATGTCTGCTCCCAATGCTCGCAGCACACTGCATCTCCCTCAGGGCAACTGGGTGACCGTGCTCGAATGCCTGTGCGCGCATTTTCCGGCGATTGATCGCGATACCTGGGCCGATCGCTTCGCGCGGGGGCGCGTACTTGGCGCTGACGGGCAGCCGCTGGAGGCGACGCATCCTTATCAGGTCGGATTGAAGGTCTATTATTTTCGCGAGGTACCGGGCGAGAAGCCGATTCCCTTCGAAGAGCAGATCCTGCACCTCGACGAGCATCTACTGGTGGCGGACAAGCCGCATTTCCTGCCGGTCATGCCGGCCGGGGAGTACGTCAACGAAACCCTGCTGGCGCGCTTGAGCAAGCGTGTGGGGAATTCAAATCTGGTGCCGATCCACCGCATCGACCGACTGACGGCCGGGCTGGTGCTGTTCTCCACCAATCCCGAAAGCCGTGGCCGCTACCAGGCGCTGTTCCGTGAACGCAAAATCGACAAACGCTACGAAGCGATATGCCCGGCGCTGCCCGGCCTAGAGTTTCCACGGTGCGAACGCCTGCACATGGTCGACGGTGAACCCTTCTTCCTGATGAAGCGCGGCGATGGCGAGCCCAATAGCGAGACCCGCATCGAGGTGCTCGAAAAGCACGGCGAGCTTTGGCGCTATGCGCTCTATCCAGTCACCGGACGCAAGCATCAGCTGCGCCTGCAGATGGCCTCGCTGGGGGCGGGCATTTGCAACGACCCCTTCTACCCCGAGCTACTGGAACGCGGTCGCCGCGATCAGGATGACTACGCCAACCCACTCAAACTGCTGGCGCGTGGCCTGGAGTTTCGAGATCCGCTGACCGGCGAGCTACGTCAATTCGAGAGCCGCCTGCAACTGGACTGGTAATCCGCTTCGCTTCTCGTAGGAGCCAGCTTGCTGGCGATACAGGCTGCTTCGGTGTCGGGTTGATCGCCAGCAAGACGGCTCCCTGCATGGCTGCTATGCAGGCAGGTCGCACCTTCTTAGTCGACCCTAGTCGATATCGTTAACGCCCCAGCCGAAGCGATAAGGCCATGGCTGAGGCCCATCCAGTGTCATCCTGTATGAAGACGCCTCAGCATTCACTGGCAAAACCATCGGACGCGCGGAGGGCAGCGCCAAGATCGATAAAGCACGGTTGGCTGGTCAGACGGTGCGGTCGTTTCGCCGCTGGGGCAATCACTTTTTGCTCAAGCTGGATGACGTCTCGCGGCGCATTTATCGGCAGCTGCCGGAACAATGAACGGTCGAAGCGCCGGCTGATGAGGAAAACAAAACCGGCGCTATGCTTTGCCGACTCACCACCCAGGGCTTGATTACCAGAGGTCAATTATCGATGCGTATTGTTTTGCAGGCGCTGCTCGTCGCCGTGGTTGGGCCAGCCATCGTCCATGCCAGCGAGCCGCTTCTTGGCCTTCAGGTGGGCGGCGCCAGGATCGAGGCCGAGTACGCCCGCTCTCCCGCCGAGCGTGAACGCGGCTTGATGGAGCGCACCGAGATGGCTGCCGACCACGGCATGCTGTTTCGCTTCGATGACTTTCGTCGTCACTGCCTGTGGATGAAGAACACACCGCTACCGCTGTCGGCTGCGTTCATGGACGAGCAGGGACGCATCGTCGATGTGATCGATCTGGAACCGTTGAGTAAGGCGATTCGCTGCTCAAGCGAACCGGCCCGCTATGCGCTGGAGGTCAATCAGGGATGGTTCGAACGCAACGGGATCGAGGTCGGCGAGCAGGTGCGCGGGATACCGGGCCAGTAGCCGTTCGCGCTGGTGATATTTCGTGACGCCTCTGTTGCGGTTGAATGCTGGTGGAAAAGGCTGTGGCCGTTTTCCACCCTACGTTGGGGCGGCGCTGCGTTGTAGGGTGGATAACGGCTCTGCCTTATCCACCATGGCCATTACGCCTCAGCGGCCATCAATCCAACGGCAACTCCGTGGTCCGCTTCACTTCACTCATTGCAATGTGCGAATGCGCTTCCTGCACATGCGGGCGTTGCAGCAGGTGGTCGCGCAGGAAGCGTTCGTAGCTGTCGATGTCCTTGGCCACGACCTTGAGCAGGTAATCCGATTCGCCGGCCATGGTGTGACACTCCAGCACTTCGGGATAACCCACCACGGCGCGCTCGAATTCGTCGAGGTTGCTGCGCCCGTGAGCGGACAGCTTGATGTTGACGAACACCGTCATGTTCAGCCCGAGCTTCTTGGGGTTGAGCAGAGCGACCTTGCGCTCGATCAGCCCTTCTTCCTGCATGCGGTGGATGCGTCGCCAGCAGGGTGATTGCGACAGCTCGACCTTTTCCGCGACCTCGGCGGCGGAGAGGTCAGCGTTATGTTGCAGCAGCAGCAAAATCTTGCGGTCGATGCTGCTCAGAGGCGTCTGCATGGTTGTTCTCATTTTGTTGTTGTTAGTGAATGGATCATGCACGCGATAGCGCTTACACCGCAAAAGTAGAAAGAAAATCTCTCCTTGTCACAGCCAGAATTTATCCAACGCGCAACGGTGGGGTGATCCCCTGCCGGTCGCTGGCGTGGGACGGCTTACCGTGCAGCTACCCACGACCTTGTTAGGCGGACGACGTAAAGCGTCGTCCAGACTCCGATAAAAACAAACAGGAGCGCCACATGTCACTGGCCGAGATCCGCCTGGATGACAAGTACCGGCTCGCAACCGGACATCTGTACCTCACCGGCACCCAGGCGCTGACCCGCCTGCCCATGCTGCAGCATCAGCGCGACCAGGCTCAGAACCTGAATACCGGTTGCTTCATCTCCGGCTACCGCGGCTCGCCATTGGGCATGCTGGACAAGAGCCTCTGGGACGCGCGTGATTTCCTCAAGCAGAACGCCATCCATTTTCAGCCCGGCCTCAACGAGGAACTGGCGGCGACGGCAGTCTGGGGCAGCCAGCAGACCAACCTGTTTCCCGGCGCCAAATACGACGGCGTGTTTGCCATGTGGTACGGCAAGGGCCCGGGCGTCGACCGCTCCGGTGACGTCTTCAAGCACGGCAATGCCGCGGGCGTTTCGCCCCATGGCGGCGTGCTGCTGCTGGCCGGTGACGACCACGGCTGCAAATCCTCGACGCTGCCTCACCAGAGCGAGCACGCCTTTATCGCTGCCTCGATCCCGGTGCTGAACCCGGCCAACGTTCAGGAAATTCTCGACTACGGCATCATCGGCTGGGAGCTGTCGCGCTATTCCGGCTGCTGGGTAGCGCTCAAGACCATCGCCGAGAACGTCGATTCCTCCGCCGTGGTGGAAGTCGATCCGCTGCGGGTGAAGACGCGCATCCCCGATGACTTCGAACTGCCTGAAGACGGCGTGCACATTCGCTGGCCGGACCCGCCGCTGGCGCAGGAAAAACGCCTCAACCTCTACAAGATCTACGCCGCGCGGGCCTTTGCGCGGGCCAACAACCTGAACCAGGTGATGCTCGACTCGCCGAACCCGCGTCTGGGCATCATCACCACCGGCAAATCCTATCTCGACGTACGCCAGGCGCTGGATGACCTCGGTCTGGACGAAGCGCTGTGCGCCCAAGTGGGCCTGCGGGTGCTCAAGGTCGGTATGAGCTGGCCGCTGGAGCCGGTCTCGGTGCATGAATTTGCCCAGGGCCTGGACGAGATCTTGGTGGTCGAGGAAAAGCGCAGCATTCTCGAAGACCAGCTCACCGGCCAGCTCTACAACTGGCCGCTGGACAAGCGCCCACGGGTGGTCGGCGAGTTCGACGAGCACGGCACCTCGCTGCTGCCGAACCTCAGCGAGCTGACCCCGGCGATGATCGCCAGGGTCATCGCCAAGCGCCTTGCGCCGATTTACACCAGCGACAGCATCCAGGCGCGTCTGGCATTCCTGTCTGCAAAGGAAAAGGCCCTGGCCGCGCGCAGCTACGACACCGTCCGCACGCCGCATTACTGCTCCGGTTGTCCGCACAACAGTTCCACCAAAGTGCCGGAGGGCAGCCGCGCCTCGGCCGGCATCGGCTGTCATTACATGGTGCAGTGGATGGACCGGCGCACCGAAACCTTTACCCAGATGGGTGGGGAGGGCGTCAACTGGATCGGCCAGGCGCCCTTCACCGAAACGCCGCATATGTTCCAGAACCTCGGCGATGGTACTTACTTCCATTCCGGCAGCCTGGCCGTGCGCGCTGCGGTGGCCGCCGGGGTGAACATCACCTTCAAGATTCTCTACAACGATGCCGTGGCCATGACCGGTGGCCAGCCCATTGACGGCGAGTTGCGCGTCGACCA
This sequence comes from Stutzerimonas tianxiuensis, assembly GCF_053470365.1. Taxonomy (NCBI): domain Bacteria; kingdom Pseudomonadati; phylum Pseudomonadota; class Gammaproteobacteria; order Pseudomonadales; family Pseudomonadaceae; genus Stutzerimonas; species Stutzerimonas tianxiuensis. The sequence goes on from NZ_JBPVWS010000010.1 coordinate 182,804, forward strand.
GCTCAGCCGGCAGGTCGCCGACGAAGGCGTCAAACGTATCGCCCTGGTCAGCGACGAGCCGGACAAATACCCGACCCGCGAAACCTTTGCGCCGATCACCAGCTTCCACCATCGCCGCGATCTGGACGCCATCCAGCGCGAGCTTCGCGAGTTCAAGGGCGTGTCGGTGATCATCTACGACCAGACCTGTGCCACCGAAAAGCGCCGTCGGCGCAAGCGCGGCAAGCTGGAAGATCCGGCCAAGCGTGCCTTCATCAACCCGGCCGTGTGCGAGGGCTGCGGCGACTGCGGCGAGAAGTCCAACTGCCTGGCAGTGATGCCGCTGGAAACCGAACTGGGGCGCAAGCGCGAGATCGACCAGAACGCCTGCAACAAGGACTTCTCCTGCGTCGAGGGCTTCTGCCCGAGCTTTGTCACCGTGCACGGCGGCGGGCTGCGCAAGCCCGAGGCCATGGCTGGTGGTATCGAGGCGGCGACATTGCCCGAGCCACAGCACCCGTCGCTGGATCGTCCGTGGAACGTGCTGATTCCAGGCGTCGGCGGCAGCGGCGTGACCACCCTCGGCGCGCTGCTGGGCATGGCCGCGCATCTGGAAGGCAAGGGCTGCACCGTGCTCGATCAGGCCGGGCTGGCGCAGAAGTTCGGCCCGGTGGTGACGCATATCCGCATCGCCGCCAAGCAGGACGATATCTATGCCGTGCGCATTGCAGCCGGTGAAACCGATCTGCTGCTGGGCTGCGATCTGGTGGTGGCCGCCGGTGACGATTCGCTCACCCGCCTCAATGATCAGATCAGCCATGCGGTGATCAACAGCCACGAATCGGCGACCGCCGAATTCACCCGCAACCCCGATGCTCAGGTGCCGGGCAAGGCCATGCGCGAGGCGCTGGTCGAGGCGGTTGGCGAAGAGAAAACCCATTTCATCGATGCGACCTACCTGGCCACTCGCCTGCTGGGCGATAGCATCGCCACCAACCTGTTTCTGCTGGGCTTTGCCTATCAGCAGGGTTTGTTGCCGCTGTCTGCCGAAGCCATCGAAAAGGCCATCAGCATCAACGGCGTTGCCGCGGAGTTGAACCAGCAGGCCTTCCGCTGGGGCCGCCGCGCATCGCTGGAGCGCGAAGCGGTGGAGAAACTGGCGCGTCCGGCTGAAACGGCCGAGCCCATCTGCCAAACCCTGGAAGAGATCGTCGACTGGCGTGTGGATTTCCTCACTCGTTACCAGAACGCCGCCTATGCCAAGCGGTATCGCGCCAAGGTGAAGCAGGTGCGGGCGCTGGATACGGCTGATGATCTGGCGCTGTCCAAAGCCGTGGCGCGTTATTACTTCAAACTGCTGGCCTACAAGGACGAGTACGAAGTCGCGCGGCTCTACAGCGAGCCGGAATTCCGTCAGCAGCTCGAAGCGCAGTTCGAAGGCGACTACAAGCTGCAGTTCCATCTGGCGCCGGCCTGGTTGGCCAAGCGTGACAGCACCACTGGCGAGCCGCGCAAGCGCGAACTCGGCCCTTGGGTGCTGAACGCCTTCAACGTGCTGGCGAAACTGAAGTTCCTGCGCGGGACGCCGTTGGACGTGTTCGGTTATGGCCACGACCGGCGTGTCGAACGCGAGCTGATCAGCGAGTACGAGCGCAACCTCGACGGCCTGCTGGCGCAACTGAAGCCGAGCAACTACCGCACCGCTGTGGCCATCGCCGCGCTACCGGAACTGATCCGTGGCTATGGCCCGGTGAAAGAGCGCTCCATTGCCAAGGCACGCCAGCAGGAAAAGGTGCTCAAGGAGCAGCTGAACCGCGGCGACGAGGTGCAGACCGTGCGGCTGTTCGAACCGGCGGCCTGACCGCCGGCGCTGGGCGCTCGTCGAGCGGGCCAGAGTTGTTCGGTGGGCTAAAGCCCACCCTACAAAACCGCCCGCGGCGATGAAGACGCACTCGTAGGGTGGGCTTCAGCCCACCATTCGCCGATGACATACGCCTCGGAGGCCCAGCCTACAAACGCGACCGGATACGCCGCACAGAACATTTTGAAGGGGCCTGAATGACAGGCTCGTACAGAACAACAAAGAGGAATCCGCAATGTCCGTTTTCACCCATCCCGATTTCGATCACCACGAGCAGGTCGTCTTTTGCCACGACAAGGCGTCGGGGCTGCGCGCGATCATCGCCATCCATGACACCACGCTCGGCCCGGCGCTGGGCGGCTGCCGGATGTTCCCCTATGCCAGTGACGACGACGCGGTGCGTGACGTGCTGCGTCTGTCTCGTGGCATGACCCTGAAATCCTCGCTGGCCGGGCTCAAGCTTGGCGGCGGCAAGGCGGTGATCATCGGCGACCCGCACGCCGGCAAGAGCCAGGCATTGCTCCACGCCATGGGTGATTTCGTCGACAGCCTCGGCGGACGCTACATCACGGCGGCCGACTCGGGCACCGGTGAGCCGGAAATGCAGGCCTTCGCCCAGCGCACCCGCCACGTTATCGGCGCCACACCGCGCACCACGCTCGATGGCACTATCGCCAGCGGCGACCCGTCGCCGTCCACGGCACTCGGTGTGTTTGTCGGCCTGCGCGAAGCAGTGCGTCAGCGCCTCGGTCGGGACGACCTGACTGGCCTGAAGGTCGCCATCCAGGGCGTCGGGCATGTCGGGCTCGGGTTGGCTCGTCATCTGAAGGACGCCGGCGCCGAGCTGTGGGTCTGCGACATTTTCGATGCCAACGTGCAGCAATCCGTCGAAGAGCTGGGCGCCAACGCGGTGCGGCCACACGACATCTATGGCCTGGACGTAGATGTGTTCGCGCCCTGCGCCATGGGCGGCATTCTCAACGCCGAAACCTTGCAGAGCCTGCGTGCCCCGGTGATCGCCGGGGCGGCGAACAACCAGCTGGCGAGCCCGGAAATAGGCGTCGAACTGCAGCGTCGCAATCATCTCTACGCGCCGGACTACGCCATCAATGCCGGCGGCATCATCGACGTCTATTACCAGCGCATCGGCGGCAGCCCGGCACAGACGGACGCGCACGTTCGAGGCATCGCTGAAACCCTGCGCGAGATCTTCGAGCGCGCCGCCAGCAGTGGTGAGTCCACGTCGGTCGTCGCCGATCGGCTGGCCCAGGAGCGCCTCGGCGGCCAGCACGCGGTGCAGAAGCACCCACAGCGCCTGCAGGCGTAACGAGCATGAGGGCGGCCCAGGGCCGCCCGTTTTGTTTTCGGCAGCCCGAGTTGTTCTGCCGAGCATGTGCAAATCCCTGACAAAAACAACAAGCAGGAATCCGCAATGACTGACAAAAGCAGCATTGCCGCCGGCTCTCTCGGTGGCGTTCATACTCAGCAAAGCGCGGCGCGTGGGCTCTGGTCCTCACGCTGGGTGTTCTTCCTGGCCGCCACTGGCTCGGCGGTCGGCCTGGGCAATATCTGGAAGTTCCCCTACATCACCGGTGAGAACGGCGGCGGCGCCTTTGTGCTGGTGTACCTCGGTTGCATTCTGCTGATCGGCATCCCTTTGCTGATGGCCGAAGTGATGATCGGCCGTCGTGGTCGGCAGAACCCCGATGACGCGGTGGCGCGTCTGGCCCGTGAGGCGGGCGCCAGTACTCGTTGGCGCATTGCCGGTTGGCTCGGTGGATTGACCGGTTTCCTCATTCTCAGCTTCTACCTGGTGGTGGCTGGTTGGGCGCTGTCCTATGTGCCGACCACGCTCAGCGGCGCTTTCGGTGGTGTGAGCGGTGACACCAGTGGTGAGATGTTCAATGGCCTGTTGGCCAGCCCGATGCGGCTGATCGTCTGCGGCACGCTGGTGCTGGCAGCGACCATGCTGATTGTCGGCTTTGGTGTGCGCGGCGGGCTGGAGCGCTCGCTGCGGTTCCTCATGCCGGGTCTGTTCGTGCTGTTGCTCGGGCTGGTCGGCTATGCCGCGGTCACGGGCGAATTCCTGCAGGCGCTGGAATTTCTGTTTGTGCCGGATTTCTCCGCACTGACCGCCACCAGTGTGCTGATCGCGTTGGGGCATGCCTTTTTCACGCTCAGCCTCGGTGCCGGGGCGATGATGGTCTATGGCTCCTATCTGCCCGAAGGCACCTCGATTGCCAAGACCTCCGTGCTGGTGGCGCTGGCTGACACCGTCGTTGCACTGTTGGCCGGTATGGCGATCTTCCCGTTGGTGTTCGGCAACGGCCTGGAGCCGGGCGCCGGACCTGGGCTGATCTTTGTCACCCTGCCAATCGCCTTTGGTCAGATGCCGCTGGGCCAGGTGGTCGGTGGGCTGTTCTTTGTCATGCTGGTGATTGCGGCGCTGACCTCGGCCATCTCCCTGAGCGAACCGAGCATCGCCTGGATGACCGAGCGCTTCCGCATGAGCCGTACTAAGGCGGTACTGATCAGTGGAGGCCTGCTCTGGATGCTGAGTCTGGGCAGCGTCTTCTCCTTCAACCTCTGGGCGGACTACCAACTGTTCGGCAAGACCTTCTTCGACAGCCTCGACTACCTCACGACCAATTGGCTGATGCCCTTGGGCGGGTTGATGACCGTGCTGTTCACGGGTTGGGTGATGAAGGAGCAAACGGTACGCGACGCCATTGGAATTCGGGACGGCGGACTGTTCCGCGCCTGGTGGGTGCTGCTGCGCTTCGGCACCCCGCTGGCGATCGTGCTGGTGTTCCTCAACCTCAGTGGGCTGATTTAGCACAAGTCTTGCGCTGACCTCGGTGCCCAGCGTCCGGCGCTTGAAGCGATGCGGTGCGGCGAGCTGTCGCACCCGGTTGTCAGGTTTTCGTTACGCGGAAAATGTCGCAACCTTGCAGCCCGGCGCTCGCAAAGGGCCGTAACGAAATCCTTCCAGGCTGAGCTACCTTAAGGTGCCAGCCGCGCTACCGGCGGGCTTGTGCGGCGGGTCCGAGTGGTTTGTCATGGCGGCGGCCAAGCCACTCCTTAGGCCTTGCTGTCTGCTTTGTTCAGCAGGGCTGCCGGGATGGTCAAAGGATTTGCCCGCCACAGAGAACCACGTACTGGGAGCGTTATGAGCAGTGAAACAACCACAACGGCCGGTTCGTCGCCCACGCTGAGGCTCTACGGCTACTGGCGTTCCAGCGCCGCCTATCGCGTACGCATCGCGTTGAACCTCAAAGGCCTCGCCTTCGAAAACATGCCGGTGCATCTGGTCAAGGACGGCGGCCAGCAACGCTCGGCCGACTACAAGGCGCTCAATCCGCAGGGGCTGGTGCCCTTGTTGGTCGATGGCGACGAGCGTGTCAGCCAGTCGCTGGCGATTATCGAATACCTGGAAGAGGTCTTTCCGCTTCCGGCTTTGCTGCCGGATGATCCGGCCGACCGTGCCCGGGTGCGCTCGCTGGCGCTTCATATCGCCTGTGACCTGCATCCGCTGAACAATTTGCGGGTGCTGCAGTACCTCAGCGGCCCGCTGGGCATCGGGGACGAGGCGAAACAGCAATGGATCCAGCACTGGATCCATACGGGCCTCGCCAGCGTCGAGCAGGGCTTGGCGGCCTACGACGGCAAGCTCTCACTCGGCAAACGGCCAGGCTATCTGGAGGCATGCCTGGTGCCGCAGGTATACAATGCGCGCCGTTTTGCCTGTGACCTCAGTGCGTACCCGCGCATTTTGCAGATGACCGAGCAGTGCGAATCCCTCGAAGCCTTTGCCAACGCAGCTCCGGAGGTGCAGCCCGACGCTCAATAGGTTCATCCGCCTTGCACTCCGTCGCGCCACAAGCGCGGCGGGTTCGATTCCGTCACAGATAACAACAAACAGGTGACGCATGACCCGTGAAAAACCCAAGAACCTCTGGCTCTCCCGCTGGGGCTTCATCCTCGCCGCGACCGGCTCTGCAGTCGGCTTGGGCAACATCTGGAAATTTCCCTACATCACCGGCGAGTACGGCGGCGGCGCGTTCGTGCTGATGTACCTGGCGTGCATTCTCGCCATCGGTATTCCAGTGATGATGACCGAGATCGCCATCGGCCGTCGCGGCCGCGGCAGCCCCATCGACGCGATTGGTCGGGCGGCGCGTGAAAACGGCAGCAGCCCGTTGTGGAAAGGCGTCGGCGGCATGGCCATGGCGGCCGGCTTCCTGATTCTCTGTTTCTACGTGGTGGTCGCCGGCTGGGCCTTTGCCTATACGGTGAAGATGCTCGACGGCTCGCTCGCGGCGGGCTCCGTGGACGATCTGGCGCAGGTGTTCGAGGCGCACAACGCTAATGCCCTGCAGCTGGGTGGCTGGAGCCTCCTCGTAGCGCTGTTGACGCTGTGGATCGTCGCCAAGGGCGTGCAGGCCGGCATAGAGCGCGCGGTGCGCTGGATGATGCCGGGCCTCGCGGTGATGTTGCTGATTCTGGTGGGTTACGCCTTTACCAGTGGCGGCTTCGATCAGGGCTTCGCTTTCCTGTTCAGCTTCGACACCTCCAAGCTCACCGGTGAAGCGCTGCTGGCCGCGCTGGGCCATGCCTTCTTTACCCTGAGCCTGGCGTCCGGCGCCATCCTGACCTACGGCTCCTATATCCCGGATGGCCAGTCCATCGCGCGGACCACCTTCATGGTCGCGATTGCCGACACGGCGGTGGCGCTGCTGGCAGGGCTGGCGATCTTCCCGATCATCTTTGCCAATGGTATGGACCCGACCGCCGGGCCCGGACTGATCTTCATGAGCCTGCCGCTGGCCTTCCAGCAGATGCCGTTCGGCACGCTGTTCGGCGTGCTGTTCTTCGCCATGGTTTCGATTGCCGCGTTGACCTCGGCCATCTCGATGATCGAAGCCACGGTGGCCTACCTCAACGAGAAGCACGGCATCAGCCGCGTCAAGGCCGCCATGGGCGCGGGTGCGGTGCTGCTGGTGATCAGCCTGCTGGCGATGCTCTCGTTCAACCTGATGGCTGGCTGGACGCCGCTGGGCAAGAACTTCTTCGACTGGCTCGATTACCTGACCTCGCGCTGGATGATGCCACTGGGCGGGATCTTCATCGTGATCTTTGCCGGCTATGCGCTGCGCAGCGAGATCATGCGTGAAGAGCTGGATCTGCCGCCGCTGGGGTATGCGCTCTGGCTGTTCATGGTGCGCTACGTCTGCCCGGTGCTGATCACCATGGTCTTCCTGCACGCCCTCGGCTGGCTGGGCTTCGATCCTCTGGTGCGCTGGTACTGGATTGTCGGAGCCGTGGTGGTGCTGACCCTCCTCGGTGAGGGGTTGCGCCCGCGGGTCATGCCGGCTTTGGCAGGACGCTGAGTTCGGCAATATTGCTCGCTGATTAACAAAACGGCATGCCTGCAGGGCATGCCGTTTTTGTTTGCAGGCTGAACACAGGGGCGCCCTCAAAAAGCCATGCCGCTCGTCTGAAAGCCGTAATGGTTTACGGCAAAAAGCCCGGCTGGCGGGGCCTGTGGGCTGATTCGATTAGAGGGTGCCTCAAGCTTGAGCCCCTCCGGCCGAAAGCACGTGCTAGCAGGACGCTACGCAAGGAAAGGATTGCCGATTCGATCCAGACCTATCCGGACACGCGCCCATGCCTAGCCGTCTCAAATTCAGCCACAAGATTCTGTTGGCTGCGTCACTCGTCGTGATCGCGACGTTCGCCCTGTTCACGCTGTACAACGATTACCTGCAACGCAGCGCCATTCGCCAAAACCTCCAGCGTTATCTGGACGAGATGGGCGAGGTGACTGCGCACAACATTCAAAACTGGCTGTCCGGCCGCATTCTGCTGGTCGAAAGCGCCGCACAGTCGATTGCCAACGACGATTCGGACGCCGGTGTAGTCGATCTGCTGGAGCAGCGGGCACTGACCTCGACCTTCAACTTCACCTATCTGGGCGAGCAGAGCGGCCGTTTCACCATGCGTCCGGAAGACGAGATGCCTGCCAACTACGACCCTCGCGTTCGGCCCTGGTACAAGGACGCAGTGTCCGCCGGCGGTACAACCCTGACCGAACCCTATGTCGATGCGGCTACCGGAGAGCTGGTCATTACCATTGCCACACCGGCACAAAGCGCCGGTCAGACCGTCGGTGTGGTGGGTGGTGATCTGGGGTTGAAGGCATTGGTGGAGATCATCAATGCGCTGGACTTCCAGGGCATGGGCTATGCCTTCCTGGTCAGCGGTGACGGCAAGGTGCTGGTCCATCCCGACAAGAACAAGGTGATGAAGACCCTGGCTGAGCTCTATCCAGAGAGCACGCCGTCGCTGACCAGTGGCTACAGCGAGGCAGAACTCGACGGTGAAAAGCGCATCCTCAGCTTTAGCCCCGTCCCTGGCCTGCCCTCGGTGACCTGGTATGTCGGTGTATCGGTGTCCAAGGAAAAAGCCTACGCCGCGCTGTCCAGCTTCCGTACCACAGCGTTGTTGGCCACGGTGATTGCCGTGGTGTTCATCCTGGTGTTGCTGGGCATGCTCATTCGCGTGCTGATGCGCCCGTTGACCGACATGGGTCGGGCCATGGCCAACATTGCAGAAGGCGAGGGCGATCTGACCCGCCGCTTGATCGTGCAATCGCAGGACGAATTTGGTGTGCTGGCAATGGCCTTCAACCGTTTCGTAGAGCGTATCCACGGCTCCATCCGGGAAGTGTCATCGGCGACCGAGCAGGTCAACGAAGTGGCGCAGCGCGTGCTGGCCGCCTCCAACTCCTCGATGATCAACTCCGACGAGCAGTCCAGCCGCACCAACAGTGTGGCCGCCGCGATCAACCAGCTCGGCGCCGCCGCGCAGGAGATCGCCCGCAACGCAGCCGACGCTTCGCAGCAGGCCAGCGGTGCCAGCCACCAGGCCGAAGACGGCCTCAAGGTGGTCGAGCGCAACATCGAGGCGATGAAGCAGCTGTCGAACAATATCAGTGCCTCCTGCCAGCAGATCGAGGCCCTCAATAGTCAGACCGTTGGCATCGGCCAGATACTTGATGTGATCAAGGGCATCTCCGAACAGACCAACCTGCTGGCGCTGAACGCTGCTATTGAAGCGGCGCGTGCCGGTGAAGCCGGGCGGGGTTTCGCGGTGGTCGCCGATGAAGTGCGCAGCCTGGCGCACCGCACCCAGACCTCGGCGCAAGAGATCCACGGCATGATCGAGAAGCTGCAGGTCGGTGCCCGCGACTCGGTGAGCACCATGACCGAGAGTCAGCGCCAGAGCGAGGCCAGCGTCGGCATTGCCAACCAGGCCGGCGAGCGCCTGGGCAGTGTGACTCTGAGCATCGGTGAGATCGACGCGATGAACCAGTCGGTGGCCACTGCGACCGAGGAGCAGACCTCGGTGATCGAGTCGCTGAACATGGACATCACCGAGATCAACACGCTGAATCAGGAGGGCGTGGAGAACCTGCAGTCCACGTTGCGGGCCTGTGGTGATCTGGAACAGCAGGCGGCGCGGTTGAAGCAGTTGGTGGGGAGTTTTCGGATATGATCCGGGGTTGATGAAAAGGGCGCTTCGGCGCCCTTTTTGTTTTGACGAGTTTGCGTTGCCGTAGGGGCTTGGAATAAGGAGTGGTCATCCCGTTGGCCGGGTTGTTTCAGGCATTGGTTTCGCCCTGCTGGGCGAGTCCCTTTTGGCAGTCGCCCCAAAAGGAACCAAAAAGTCTTGCCCCTGCATCCGGGTCTCGCTGCGCTCGACTTCCCTCAGTCCATCGCTGCTCCGAAGGGTCGCCGCGCAAGGACCATCCATGGCCCTTCACGGCTCTCGCGGCATCCATGCCGCTCGCCCCTCTGCGCAGCGATTCCATTCGGCCTCCTGAAAGGGGCGTTTAGCGTCGTCTGAGAGTTTTGCGTCTACAAAAGTGCCACAGGCGTAGTCCTGATGACTGTCACCGGCGCAAGCGATCCGAGCTCATGGGTAATCCTGAGTGCCGGGGCAGACCGTGCGGCGAAGCGGTTGACGAATGAAGGCTTGTAGTTAGTACTCGAAGCCTGCCAATCGCCCTTGGCCGTAAGCGGTACTGATTACACGTCCAACTTAGTTGCGCTGCACCGTAGCATGGGCGAGGCCCATCGCCCATGCTTGATGGGATGCCCCGTCCTACTAGGGCTGGGCACCTTGCTTCTCTGCTGACGAACCAACTCACAGACGCCGCTAAACGCCCCTTTCAGGAGGCTGAGCGCAGGTGGCGCGGAGGGGGTTGAGCGGCAAGGATGCCGCGAGAGCCGCGATGGGCCATGGATGGCCCTTCGCGGCGTGCCCCCGGAGCGTCACCGGAGTGAAGGAACCCCGGCGAAGCCGGGGCCGGATGCAGGGGCAAGCGTTTTTGCTTACTTTTTTGGCAACTGAATAAAGTGAGTCGCCCAGCAGGGCGAAACCAATGCCTCGGCCAACTCCGTAATAGGCCGCATGCACAAGCTAAAAAATCTTCGCGAGCAAGGACTCGACGTCTCCCTCGCTCTTACGAAAAGCAACGAGGCATCAGGCTTCACGGCTTTGCCGCCGCCAATGCCAATTGACCGATTCCCCCCTCCCACGGTCCAGATAAACCAAGGCCCCGCCAATCCCGGGCCACCCGACCACAGGAGACCCTCATGAAAGTCCTCATCGTCCTCACATCCCACGACAAACTCGGCGACACCGGCAAGCCGACCGGCTTCTGGCTCGAAGAATTCGCCGCCCCTTACTATGTGTTCAAGGATGCCGGCGCCGAGATCGTATTGGCCTCACCCAAGGGTGGCCAGCCGCCGCTGGATCCGAAAAGTGATGCGCCGGATGCTCAGACCGAGATGACCAAGCGTTTCAAGAACGATGCCGAATCCCAGGCACTGCTGGCCAACACCCGCAAGCTGGACGAGGTATCGGCAGCGGACTTCGATACGGTGTTCTACCCCGGTGGCCATGGACCATTGTGGGATCTGACCGGCAACTCGACCTCCATCGCCCTGATCGAATCCTTCATCCAGGCGCGCAAGCCAGTGGCGGCCGTCTGCCATGCGCCAGCGGCGCTGGTGCAGGTGCGCGGCGTGGACGGCGAGTATCTGGTCAAAGGCAAGCGCGTCACCGGCTTTACCAACACCGAAGAGGAGGGGGTGCAGCTCACCGAGGTGGTGCCCTTCCTGCTGGAAGACAAACTCAAGGAGGTCGGCGGCGACTACAGCAAGGGCCCGGACTGGTCGTCCTATGTGCTGGTCGATGGCCTGCTGGTTACAGGCCAGAACCCGGCGTCCTCGGAAGAGGCTGCCCGTGAGTTGCTCAAACTGTTGAAGGCCGGCTGAGCCTCGCTCGGCTCTACAGTCCGTTCGGCCATGCCAGGGAATCGGCGTGGCTGCAGGTCTCGAACAGCGGTTTGCTGAACAGATAGCCCTGCATCAGGCTGATGCCCAGGTCGCGCAAGGCCTTGCATTCGTCCGATGTTTCCACGCCCTCGGCGATCACCTGAATGCCCAGTTCGTTGCACATGCCCACCGTGCCGCGGACGATAGCCTGGCGCGTGTGGCTCTGGTCGATGCCGCGGATCAGGTCCATGTCCAGCTTGATCAGATCGGGCTGGAAGTCGGCAAGCAGGTTGAGCCCGGCAAAGCCGGCACCGAAGTCGTCGATGGCGGTGAGAAAGCCGATGCGCTGGTATTCACGGAAGACCTCGGTCAGCCACTTGGCGTCACTGATGCGCTCGCCTTCCACCGTCTCGAAAATGATCTGCTCGATGGGGAAGTTGTGCGCACGGGCAGCTTCCAGCGTCGAGCGGATGCACAGCTCCGGGCGATAGATGGCGTTGGGCATGAAGTTGATCGACAGCTTGCTCTGCATCTGGAGCTTGGCCGCGGTCTTGATGGCCTTGACCCGGCAAGCCTGGTCGAAGCGGAAGCGGTTGTCCTCGGTCACCTGCGCCAGCACGCTGGGCGCAGGTTCGCCGTTCACGCCTCGTACCAGTGCTTCGTGAGCGAAGATCTCGCGCTTGGCGATGTCCACGATCGGTTGGTAGGCGTAGCTGAAGCGAAAGCCGAGACGCTCGCCACTCGCGCAGCTGGGGCAGGCCCCATGCTCGCTGGCTGAATGGCAGGCGTATTGGTGCGGAGCAGGGTTACCGGCGGTGTTGCTATGAATCATGGGCGAGCTCGTTCGAAACCTATTGCTGAAGATAGCGGCTACCCTGGCTTTCGCTAGAGCCCGTTCGTCACCGGACCGGTCAGTCACACCGGAATAGATAGCAGGCCTATATGGTAGGCCAGAATCGACCCAGCATGATGGCCAAATGCTACGACATAAAAGCGGCGTCTGAGTTCCAGACCTTCAGAGAGGGTGCTTTACGGGCGGGTGGATGGGGCGAGACGGGCGCGCTCGGTTGGCGGTTCGCTTGACGCGCGGGGAGGGCGTTGATGTTGAACCGAGCCGGAAAACGCGGAGGCCGGTCATGTCGGCCGGCCTCCGGGCTTCGAGCGAGTGGCGTGTAATCAGCCGGTGACGCGGGCGATGGCCGCCGCCAATTGATCAAGCCGTGCAGCGTCCAGTCCGGCGATATTCGCCCGCCCGCTTTCGACCAGATACACCGCATCCTCTCGCCGCAGGCGCAGCACCTGCTCGGCGGTGAGGCCTGTGTAGGAGAACATCCCGCGTTGTTGCGCGATATGCGCAAAGCGCTCGGCCAACCCATAGGGCGCAAGCGCTTCCACCAGCCCCTGACGCAAACCGGCGATGCGCTCGCGTTTGGCGGCGACTTCCTGCTGCCAGAGCTGACGCAATTCGAGGTTGGAGAGAATCGTCGCCACTACAGCAGCACCGTGAGAAGGCGGTGTCGACCAGAGGTTACGCGCCACCGAAGCGAACTGGCTGCGCACATCGATCAGCGACTCGCCGTCAGCGGCAACCACGATCAACGCACCGGTGCGTTCGCGGTACAGGCCGAAATTCTTCGAGCAGGAACTGGTGATCAGCACTTCAGGCAATGCCGCGACAAACAGGCGGACGGCCCAGGCATCTTCATCCAGGCCGTCGCCAAAGCCCTGATAGGCGAAATCGAACAGCGGCAACAGCTCGCGGCGGCGCACGATCTCGAGTACCTGGCGCCAGTCGTCCCGGCTCAGATCGTAGCCGGTGGGGTTGTGGCAGCAGGCGTGCAGCAGCACCACGTCACCGCTGGGGATCTGCTCCAGCGCGGCGAGCATGGCCGGCACGTCCAGCCTGTTCTGCGCGTCGACGTAGGGATATTGCTCAACCTTCAAGCGGGCCGCGGCGAACAGGGTTTCGTGGATCGGCCAGGTCGGGTCGCTGAGCCAGAGGCTGCGGCCCGGCAGGCACTTGGCGATGAAATCGCCCACCAGCCGCAGCGCACCGGTGCCGCCGGGTGTTTGAGTGCAGCCAGCACGGTGTTCGACCAGCGCCGGTGAGCCTTCACCGAGCACCAGCTGCAACAGCTGCTCGCCGAACAGCGGGTCACCATGGCCGCCGATGTAGCTTTTGGTCTGTTCGCTGTCGATCAGCCGCTGCTCGGCCAGCTTCACGGCCTTGGGAATCGGCGTCAGGCCGAGGGCATCCTTGTAGACGCCAACACCGAGGTCGAGCTTCGCCGGATTGGGGTCTGCTCGATACGCATCGAGCAGACCGAGAATCGGGTCGCCGGGCACCCGTGCCACGTCAGCGAACTGTTTCACTTGCGACCCTCGGCGTTTTTCGCGACCTCGTCGGTGCGCGCGGCCATGATGAAGTCGTTGCGATGCAGACCTTTGATCGAGTGGCTCCACCAGGTCACGGTGACCTTGCCCCATTCGGTGAGCAGGCCAGGGTGGTGACCCTCAGCTTCGGCGATCTCGCCGACGGCGTTGGTAAAGGCCAGGGCGTGCTTGAAATTCTTGAACAGGAAGACCTTCTCCAGCTCCATGTGGCCGTCGCGGGTTTCGATGTTCCAGTCCGGGATCTGCTTGATCAGCTCGGCCAGTTCGTCATCGGACACCTTGGGTGCGTCGGCGCGGCAGGCTTCGCAGTGGGCTTGGGTGAGGGCAGTCATGGCTTGGTCCTTGTGGTGAGTCATAAGAGTTAAGCAGCGTAGGGTGGAAAACCGCGAAGCGTTTTCCACGCGTCTGCTTCGGTCTTCACGACGTCGAGCAACAGCGCCATCCGAAACGATGGACGCGTGGATGAGCCTTCGGGGTCATCCACCCTACGCCGCTTTAGGTGGAAACTTCGGCTGGTGCAGGCCCAGCTTCATGGCGGTGCGGACGTGGGCCATGATGTCTTCATGGGCCACGTCGAACAGCCGCTTGAGCTCCGGCAGAACGAAGTAGACCGGCTGCAGGATGTCGATGCGATAGGGCGTGCGCATGGCTTCGACCACATCGAACACCTGGTGCTCGGGTTCGTCGGAAAGGCTGTAGAGCGTTTCCTTTGGCGAGGAAAGGATGCCGCCGCCATAGATGCGACGTCCGGCTGAAGTTTCCATCAAGCCGAATTCGATGGTCATCCAGTACAGCCGCGCCAGGTAGACGCGCTCTTCCTTGGTCGCCTTGAGGCCGAGTTGGCCATAGGTGTGGGTGAATTCGGCGAACCAGGGGTTGGTCAACAGTGGGCAGTGGCCAAAGATCTCGTGAAAGACGTCAGGCTCCTGCAGGTAATCCAGTTCTTGCGGGGTGCGGATAAAGGTCGCGACCGGGAAGCGCTTGCTGGCGAGCAGCTCGAAAAAGGTCTGGAAGGGAATCAACGCCGGAACCCGAGCGACCTGCCAGCCGGTGGTCGCGTCCAGCACGCGGTTGATTTCGCCCAGCTGGGGAATGCGGTCGTGGGGCAGAGCAAGCTGCTCGATGCCGTCCAGATACTCCTGGCAAGCGCGGCCGTCTAGCAGTTTCAGCTGACGTTCAATCAGTGTTTGCCAAACCGCATGTTCAGCGTCCGGGTAGTGGGTGTGACCGTGCGCGTCCGGCTCGCGGGCAACGTATTGCGTGGCTTTCATCTGACCTCCTGAGCGGGGCGGCCGCCTGAGTCTTTGTTGTTATGGATGCCTCATCTGACCGCGGCATCCGTGCCTTGGCGAGGCCGCAGCCGGCTTGAGGGGTGACGCTAGATGCTTCTGCCCGTAACGAAATGATTACGATAGGGTCTGATCGGGCGAATATGACCTTGCTCGACGTTGTTTCTGTCAAATAATCTTGACGAAAATCAACGGTGATCGGCAGAAAGTCCGCCGCCGCTTATAACAACAAGCCCAAAGGCACCCTTGCATGCGTATCAAGATTCATTGCCAGAACCGCATTGGCATCCTCCGTGACATGCTCGAGCTGCTGGTCGACTACGGTATCAACGTGGCGCGCGGCGAAGTCGGCGGTGAGCACGGTAATGCGGTCTACCTGCACTGCCCCAACCTGATGAACCTGCAGCTTCAGGCGCTGCGGCCGAAGATCGAAGCGCTGCAAGGCGTGTTCGAGGTGCGCAAGGTCGGCCTGATGCCCAGCGAGCGGCATTCGCTGGAGCTCAATGCGCTGCTCGGCGCGCTGGAGTTTCCAGTGCTCTCCATCGACATGGCCGGTGCCATCGTGGCGGCCAACCGTGCCGCGGCGCAGCTGCTCGGGGTTCGCGTGGATGAGGTGCCGGGCATGAGCCTGTCGCGCTACGCCGAGGATTTCGATCTGCCGGAGCTGGTGCGAGCGAACAAGGCGCGCATCAACGGCCTGCGCGTTACCATCAAGGGCGACGTCTTTCTCGCTGATATCGCGCCCCTGCAGTCGGAGCACGATGACAGCGAAGCCCTGGCCGGTGCGGTGCTGACGCTGCATCGCGCCGACCGGGTGGGCGAGCGTATCTACAACGTGCGCAAGCAGGAGTTGCGCGGCTTCGACAGTATCTTCCAGAGCTCGAAGGTGATGGCCGCCGTGGTCCGTGAAGCGCGCCGCATGGCCCCGCTGGACGCGCCGCTGCTGATCGAGGGCGAGACCGGCACCGGCAAGGAACTGCTGGCGCGCGCCTGTCACCTGTCCAGCCCGCGCGGGCAGTCGCCGTTCATGGCACTCAATTGCGCCGGCCTGCCGGAATCCATGGCCGAGACCGAACTGTTCGGCTACGGCCCTGGCGCCTTTGAAGGGGCACGCCCGGAAGGCAAGCTCGGTCTGCTGGAGTTGACCACCGGCGGCACCCTGTTCCTCGACGGCGTCGGGGAGATGAGCACGCGCTTGCAGGCCAAGCTCGTGCGCTTTCTGCAGGACGGCTGCTTTCGACGGGTGGGCAGTGACGAGGAGGTCTATCTCGATGTGCGGGTGATTTGCGCGACGCAACTGGACCTGTCCGAACTCTGCGCCAAGGGCGAGTTTCGCCAGGACCTGTATCACCGCCTCAATGTGCTGTCGCTGCACATTCCACCTCTGCGTGAATGCCTGGACGGGCTGGAGCCGCTGGCGCTGCACTTTCTTGACCAGGCCAGCCGGCAGATCGGTTGCGCTTTGCCGAGCCTCTCACCGGCGGCCCTTGAGCGTTTGGCCGGCTATCACTGGCCGGGCAACGTCAGGCAACTTGAGAACACGCTGTTCCAAGCGGTTTCGCTGTGCGAGGGCGGCGTGATCAAGCCTGAGCACATCCGGCTGCCCGACTACGGGACGCCGGCACCGCTGGGCGATTTTTCGCTGGAGGGCGATCTGGGCAATATCGTCGGACGCTTCGAAAAAGCGGTGTTGCAGGAGCTGTATCAACGCCATCCCAGCAGCCGGCTCTTGGGCAAGCGGCTAGGGGTTTCGCATACCACCATCGCCAACAAGTTACGTGAGCACGGGATCGGCAAGGAGGGCTGATTGCCGCCACGGCGCAGCAAGGACCTGTAGGAGCCAGCTTGCCGGCGAATCCGGGGTGGGGCGAGGTACTGGCGTCGCGTTTGACGGCAGGATATCGAGCCGGCTCGCGCCAAGGATGAGCCGCGAGCCGTGGCCTGGCGGATCTAGTGCACGGCCTGGGTCACCGCGTCGATCAGGGCTTGCAGGTCGATCGGTTTGCGCAGGTGCAGGGTGAAACCGGCGGCTTTGGCTGTTTCCACGTCGCGCAGCGTGCCGTAGCCAGTCAGGGCGATGCTTGGCGTGTTGCTGTTAACGCCTTTGGCGCGAATCGAGGTCATCATCTTGTGGCCATCGATCTCCGGCATGCCGATGTCGGAGACGATCACGTCGAATGGCGTCTGTTCGGCCAGCTCGATACCCAGGGCGCCGCCGTTCGCGGTGGTGACCTGCGCACCTTCGCTTTCCAGCAGTTCGCACATGGTTTCGAGGATGTCGGGGGAATCATCCACCAGCAGAATGCTGATGCCAGCGAGGCCGCCGATCTCGTCGTTATTGGCCTGGTCGCTGAGTTCGATTTCGGTCTGCAAGTGGATCGGTAACCAAACGCTGAAGCGCGCGCCGCGATTGATGCCTTCGGAGAACGCTTCGATGCGCCCGTTGTGTGCTTCGACCAGCTGCTTGACCAGCGCCAGGCCGATGCCTAAGCCGTGTTTGGAGCGTTGCGCATGCTGCATTTCAGCTTGCCCGAACATGTCGAATACCTTGGGGAGGAAGTCCGCTGAGATGCCTTCACCCGTGTCGATGACGTCAAGTCTCGCCTGGTCGCCCTCGCGCTCGAGCTGAACGCAAATGCGGTCGCCACCCTTGGTGAATTTCCAGGCATTGTTCAGCAGGTTCCAGATGATCTGATCCAGGCGGGTCGGATCGGCATGGATGTAGATCGGTTGTTCGGGCTTGAACACCTCGAAGGTGACATTTTCCGTCTGAGCCAATGGCGCGAACACCGCTTCGATGCCGCGAAGCACGTCTTCGTACAGCAGGGTCGCGAACTGCAGCTTGAGTTTGCCGGTGCGGATGCGCGATACATCCATCAGGTCGTCGATGATCCGCGACTGGCTGCGAACCGCGTTCTGGATCGCCTGAATCGCCTTGCGCAGGTTCGGAGCGTGCTTCGCGACCTGGGAGCGTCCGATCAGATCGGTGTTCAGTTGGATTAGGTTCAGTGGGTGCTTGAGTTCATGCGATAGCACGGCAAAAAATTGATCCTTCTGCAAGTTGGCGGCCTGAATCAGCTCCAGCTCGCTTTGCTGCTCCGAGTTCTGCTGGCGCTCTTCGGTGAGGTCGCGGGCAATTTTGGTCAGGCCGGTGATCGCTCCATCCTGGTTGATCAGCGGATTGATCAGCCCACTGATAAAGCGCCGCGAGCCGTCGCGTCTCAGATGCCAACGCTCGTCCGCCGCTTGGCCCTGTTCCAGGGCGCGTTGCCGCTCCGCTTCGGGTACACCGGCCAGGCGATCCTCTTCGGTGTAGACCAGGTCTATGCTCTGGCCGATGATTTCCTGCTCGGTGTAGCCGAAGATGTCCTGCGCGCCGCAGTTCCATGTGGTGATCAAACCGTCGCAGTCGAAGGTGATGATGGCGTAGCCGCGGGTGCTCTGCGCAAGCTGGCGCAAGTGCGTCTGACCAGCCTCGAGCTGCTGTTCGGCATGGCGCCGTTCGGTGATATCGATGAAGGTCAGCACGGCGCCCTGAATGCGATCTTCCTGGGTCCTGTAGGGCAGGAAGCGCGCCAGGTACCAGCGGTTGTTGTCGTGGTTGCGGACCTCGCGCTCGATCAGCTGGAGCCCTTCGAACGCGCTCGCCGCATTTTCGTGTAACTGCGGGTAGTCGAGGCGATGGGTGATGTCCAGCAGCGAGCGGCCGGCGTCGGCGCTGATGACGTTGAAGATGTCGCGCGCGCGTGGGGTAAACCATTTGATGCGCATCTGGCGGTCGACAAACAGGGTGGCAATGTCAGTCGAGGAAATCAGGTTCTGCAGGTCATCGTTGATCTTGCTGGTTTCGTCGACCTTTTCCTTGAGCTCGGAATTGACCGTTGTCAGCTCCTCGTTGATCGCCTGCAGCTCTTCCTTGCTGGTTTCCAGCTCCTCGGTGGCCGAGCGAAGTTCTTCGTTGATCGCCTGCAGTTCCTCATTGGAGGCGCGCAGCTCCTCGGTGGAGTTTTCCGAGTGCTCCATGGTGACCTGCAACTGCTCCTTGGTGTGCTGCAGTTCGGCTTCGAGCTGCGTCAGGACGCTGTCCTTGGTCACGGTTTCGGCCGGTAGGCTGCTCTCGATGCAGGCCTCGACTTCGTCGAACAGCACCAACATATAGTCACTGCCCGACTCGTTGTCGCGGAACGGCCGGACCACAATGTTCACGTAGTAGTTACGGCCTTCGCGCTCCAGCCGGACACGGCGCGCCTCGATGCTCTTACCGGTGTGGGTCGCCTGATACAGCGCGGTGCGCAGCTCCAGGCGCAGCTGCGGATGGATCAATGTGGTCAGGTTGAGAGAAGGCTCGCCGCCGACATAGCGCAGGAAGCTGCCAGCGCGATCAGACATGTGCACGATCTCGCCTTCCTGATTGGCGATCACGCTGGGTGGCGCGTATTGCTCCAGGGCGCGCCGGTGGATATCGGCAAAGGAGAACTTCCGGTTGCGCCGCGACGGCTCGCTTGAGGGCAGCCGCGCCGGCATGCTTGGAGCGATGCCCTGGAAGGGGGCCGTCGGTGCGCGGCGCAGCGCTGGACTGACTTCCAGCGCGCGGTAGACGTGGTGCTTCTTGTCCACAGCGGTGAACAGCTGGCTGCAGGCGTCAGCGGTTTCCGAGCTGCCGAGAAACAGGTAGCCGCCGGGGTTGAGCGCGAAGTGGAATATGCGCAGCACTTCCATCTGGATATCCCGGTCCAGGTAGATCATCAGGTTGCGGCAGGAGATCAGGTCGAGGCGGGAAAATGGCGGGTCGCGCAGTATATTGTGGCGGGCGAAGAGCATCCGCTCGCGCAACTCCTTTTGCATGCGGAACTGGTTCTGTTCCTTGGTGAAATACCGTCGTAGCCGGTCCGGTGGCACGTCGGTGACGATGGCGTGCGGGTAGACGCCGGCGCGTGCCGTGTCCAGGGCGCGGTCGTCAATGTCGGTGGCGAATATCTGCAGCTGAATCTCGCCGCTCACCCCGCTGCTGCCGACCTGGTCGGCTAGCAGCATGCCCAGCGAGTAGGCTTCTTCACCTGTGGAACAGGCCGCCGACCAGACGCGGATGGCCTTTTCTTCCGACCCGAGCTTGCGCTGGATGATGTTCGGGATGATATTTCGTTCCAGTGCTTCGAAGGCGTCGCGGTCGCGGAAGAAGTTGGTGACCCCGATGAGCATGTCGGCGAGTAGTGCGGGAGTTTCTTCCGGGTGGTTTTGCAGATGGCGGGCATAGCTCGACATATCGCGCAAGGCGTTGACCTGCATGCGCCGCTCGATACGGCGCAACACCGTGGCTTGCTTGTAATGACGGAAGTCGTGGCCGGTGCGGGCTCGCAGGGCCGCGAGAATCTCGCGCAGCGCCAGTTCGTTGGGCTTGGATTGAGTATGCGCCTGGGCGTATTCGACCTCGCCTTCAGGAAGGTTCTTTTCCTCGATCTCACTTGGCGGCGACAGCGGATCCTTCCGGGCGAGCAAGCCTTGGAGATTCTGCGACAACCCGACCAGTCGCTGAGGAATCTCCGCCACCGGTAACACGATGTCGACCATGCCGGTCGCGATGGCGCTGCTCGGCATGGATTCGTACTCGGCATCTTCCGGCGCCTGCGCCAGGGTCACGCCGCCTTGTTCCT
Organism: Stutzerimonas tianxiuensis; assembly: GCF_053470365.1. Lineage (NCBI taxonomy): Bacteria > Pseudomonadati > Pseudomonadota > Gammaproteobacteria > Pseudomonadales > Pseudomonadaceae > Stutzerimonas > Stutzerimonas tianxiuensis. The sequence goes on from NZ_JBPVWS010000010.1 coordinate 203,322, forward strand.
TGATGCGCGACAGGCCCACCGAACCATCGGCGCCGCTGCCAGAGAGAACAATGCCTACCGCATGGCTGTGATGGACGTCTGCCAGCGCGCGGAAGAACAGGTCGATGGCCACTTGGGGGCCGCGCTCACGCTCCGGTTGCTGCAGGCGCAGGTAGCTGTCATTCATCAACAGGTCCAGGGCCGGAGGGATCACGTATATATGGTTGCGCTCGATTGTTACGGCCTGCGTGACCTGTACCACCGGCATCTTGGTGACGTTCTGAATGATCTTGTCGACATTGCTCTCATGCTTGGGTGAGAGGTGCATGATCACCACGAATGCCATGCCGCAGTCGTTCGGCATGTGCTCGAAGAAGGTCATCAGGGCTTGAATGCCACCCGCCGAGGCGCCGATGCCGACCACAGGAAACTCAAGCGTGCTTCGGGTCAGAAGGCTGTTCTTGGGCGTCGATGGCTCAGGGCTGGTGCTCATCAATTCCTCTGCGTTTGTGTGGACGTTCCGGGTTGTCTAGGGGGAGACAGCCAGCCGGGCGAGGAAATTCATCCGTCAGGCATGACGCCGCCGAACGGATGATAAGGCTTTTGTGAACGTGGTTACTGCCGACGCGAAGCCTGAGTTCTGGTGCCGTGGCTGCATCAGCACTCGATGATGTTCACCGCCAGCCCACCGCGAGCGGTCTCCTTGTACTTGCTTTTCATGTCCGCCCCGGTCTGGCGCATGGTGCGGATCACCTTGTCCAGTGAGATGAAGTGCTTGCCGTTACCGCGCAAGGCCATGCGTGCCGCGTTGATCGCCTTGACCGAGCCCATGGCGTTGCGCTCGATGCAGGGCACCTGAACCAGCCCGCCGACCGGGTCGCAGGTCAGGCCAAGGTTGTGCTCCATGCCGATTTCAGCGGCGTTTTCGACCTGCTGCGGCGTGCCCCCGAGTACTTCGCAGAGGGCGCCAGCCGCCATGGAACAGGCTACGCCCACTTCGCCCTGGCAGCCAACCTCGGCGCCGGAGATCGAGGCGTTTTCCTTGTAGAGGATGCCGATGGCCGCCGCGGTCAGGAGAAAATGCACGATGCCGTCTTCGTTGGCGCCGCGGATGAAGCGCATGTAGTAGTGCAGCAGGGCCGGGATGATTCCGGCCGCGCCGTTGGTTGGCGCCGTCACCACACGGCCGCCCGCAGCGTTCTCTTCGTTGACGGCCAGCGCGTAGAGGTTGACCCAGTCGAGTACACAGAGCGCGTCACGCAGGTTGGCTTCGGGGTGCTCGCTGAGCTGACGGTAGAGGCCGGCGGCGCGGCGCTCGACTTTCAGCCCGCCGGGCATTAGCCCTTCGGTGTTGCACCCGGCCTGTACGCACTCCTGCATCACTTGCCAGATCTTCAGCAGGCCTGCTCGTGTTTGGGCCTCGGGGCGCCAGGCGGCCTCGTTGGCCAGCATCAATTGGCTGATGGAGAGGTTATGCGTGTCGCACAGTTCGAGCAGTTCGCTGGCGCTGTGAAAGGGAAAGGGCAGTGGCGTGGTGTCCTCGACGATGCGGTCATCGCCCGCAGCCTGCTCATCGACAACAAAGCCTCCGCCCACCGAATAGTATTCGCGGCTGCGCAACTGCAGCCCGGCGACGTCGAAGGCGCGAAAGATCATGCCGTTGGGGTGGAATGCCAGTGGCTTACGGATGAATTGCAGATCGTTACTGGTCTCGAATCGAATGAGTTTTTCGCCCAGCAGGCGCAGCTCGTGGGATTCGCGCATCGCTGCCATGCGCGGGGGGATGCTGCGGGTATCGATGTCCTCGGGCCGCTCACCTTCAAGACCCAGTAAAACGGCCTTGTCGCTGCCGTGGCCCTTGCCGGTGGCACCGAGAGAGCCGTACAGCTCGACTTTCAGGTGCTCGGTTGCCGCAAGCAGGTCGTCGCGTCTGAGCCCCTCGGCAAAACGTAACGCGGCGCGCATCGGCCCCACCGTATGCGAGCTGGACGGGCCGATACCGATCTTGAACAGGTCGAATACGCTGAGTGACATGGAGGGCTCCGTGGCGAACAGGCTTGTTATTCAGCCTAGACCGTCGCTGCAATCGAGCCGTTGCAAAAGTCGCCGCTGCGCTCGTTTTTTTTCAACGAGTCGCCTCCGTGCCGCCCCAGGGATTGGCTTCGAGGCTGTTATGCACGGCCGTCGCCGCCTGCGCTGCCTGACCGATGGCAACGGTCATCTGTTTCAGGCCCATGGTCACATCGCCGATGGCATAGAGGCCGCGCAGGCTGGTTTGCAGGTGGTCGTCCACCCAGATGCCACCGCACTCGTCACAGTCGGCGCCCAGCTGCAGCGCCAGGTCGGAGCGAAACCGCGCGCCCAGGCTGGGGTAGATGATGTCGAAATGGTGCCGTTCGCCGCTGCAGGTCAGCAGTTCGATGCCGGAGTTGCAAGGATGCAGGGATTCCACACGGTCGCTGATTACCCGAATGTCATAGTGCTCGGCCAACGCGATAGCTTGGTCGCAGGCATCGGGCTCGCCGTGCACCACCACTGTTACGTGAGCCGTGAAGGTGCGTAGGAACACCGCATGGCTGATGGCGTTTTCCGCCTCGCCATAGACGGCGACATTGTCCCCGTCGACCTCGTAGCCGTCGCAGATCGCACACAGCCGGACCTTGCCCTCACCGATGGCCCGCTCGACATCCGGCATGTCCGGCAGGGTGTCCTCAATCCCGGTGGCGAGGATGATTCGTCGAGTCAAGCAGGTGGCATCGCCATAACGCACGCTGAAGCCATCGGCATGGGGCTCGATGCACTCGACCCGGCCTTGCTCGAGCCGCGCGCCATACCCCTTGGCCTGCTCGCGCAGGCGCGCCAGCAGGTCGTTACCGTTGATGCCCGGCGGGAAGCCGGGATAGTTGTGCGACCGCGGAATCCATGAGGCACGGCTGGAGCCGGCATCGATGACCATGCAACTGCGGCGGAAGCGGGCGAGATAGAGCGCTGCCGTCAGTCCGCCCGGCCCACCTCCGACAATCAGGCAGTCGATCACGGTGGGGTTCGGCGATGAGGGGGGCGAAAGCTCGTTCATGGCTGACCGGATGGCTGAGGGTGTTGCCTGTAGAAAGGGGCAGCGGATCGAAAGTTCGGCCGTTCCGATGAGTGAGATGTGCTGTTTTGAGAGCTGGTTGGACTTTCTGGTGCTTGTGCCATCAAGGGTGATGGCCAAGACTTTCCGCCTCGGTTGGCACGGGCATTCAGTGTCCGGTTCGACGCCAACCGTATTCCAATAAAGGCCAGGCGCCGACCGCCGCAGTCGAGATGATCTGGCCACTCAAACCGAAGAATGGACGGACCGCGCTGCTGCGTGAGTCAGGTCTTGTCGTTGTCGATAAACCACTCGAGCGGTGCTCACAAGGCGCTGATTCGGGCTATTCCCGTTGGGGGTCAGATGTTCAAGTCTTGTGTTGCTGCGTTGGTCGCGGTCCTGTGTGGGTTGAGTGCTTCGGTCATGGCGGCCGAAGGAGAGCCTTTCGTCATCAAGTTCGCTCACGTCGTAGCCGACGACACGCCCAAGGGCAAAGGTGCGCTGCTGTTTCAGAAGCTGGTGCACGAGCGCCTGGCGGGCAAGGTCAAGGTCGAGGTCTACCCGAACTCGACACTGGTCGGTGATGCCGAGGAGATGCAGGCGCTGCTGAACAATGAGGTGCAGATCCTCGCACCGTCCCTGTCGAAGTTTGGCAAGTACACGAAAAAACTGCAGGTGTTCGACCTACCGTTTCTGTTCGACGACGAGGCTGCCGTCCAGCGCTTCCAGTCGCGTGAGACGAGCCGTGACCTGCTGCGCTCCATGGCCAATTCCGGCATCTATGGCCTCGCCTACTGGAACAACGGTCTGAAGCAGCTCTCCGCCACCCAGGCGTTGCGTCTGCCGGGCGACGCCGCTGGCTTGGCGTTTCGCATACAGCCCTCTGCAGTACTGGAGGCGCAGTTCAATGCGGTAGGTGCCAAGCCGGTGGTGCTGCCGTTCGCCGATGTCTACAAGTCGCTGCAGGCGGGCGTGGTCCAGGGCGCCGAAAACCCCTGGTCGAACATCGCCAGCCAGAACATGCACAAGGTTCAGCCGTTCATCACCGAGAGTAATCACGGGGTGCTCAACTACATGCTGGTGACCAGCTCGAAGTTCTGGATGAGCATGCCCTTCGCGGTTCGCTCCGAGCTCGAAGACATCATTCTTGAGGTCACCCAGGCGGTGAATCAGGAGGCCGCCGCGCTGAACCAGCGCGACCGCGACCGAATACTCGCCAGTGGCAGCAGCAAGCTGATCGTCCTGACGCCCGAGCAGCGCCAAGCCTGGCGCGAAAAGATGATGCCGGTCTGGCAGGCCTACGAAAGCGAGATCGGTGCTGACGTGATCCGCGCCGCATTGACGGTCAATCGCAAGCGCTGATCCTCAGCCCCTCGGCTCGCCGACATCCGGGGTCGGCGAGCGCGTTGTCGTTCCTTTCACCCGCCCTCGCTCCATCCCGCACTGTCATTAGCGCTGGCGCGACGGCCTTCCTGACGAAACGGTATTGCTTCCAGCCCTTCGGCAGCCGGGCTGCTTGTCACGCAGGCGTGCTGTCAGGGCAGTTGCCAGCCGGTTGGCCTTCGACCTGGCGTTACCTCAACCGCCAGGCAACGGCAAGGCTTGCCTGCGACGGATGACGGTTATGGAATCGTCGATGCCGGTCTTGGCCGTTTGGTATCACCCTTCGGCTGTTAGGATTCTTTCGAAGCGCGTACCTGAGCTCGTGTGCAGCAGAGGGGCGCTCCGTCTTTGTGCTTGTTTCCGATGTGCCAACCCAGAAGAAGGAGAACAGCAGGTGGCGACCAATCCTGGACAGACCACGGCAACGTCCGTGGAAAGCATTCCCGCACCGACCGGGGCGGCCAACCTGATCGATACCGACTACGTCATTGGTCAGGACAACATCAAACGCAAGTTTTTCGATGTGCACGGCAAGGTGTTCATCATCTCGGCCCTGACCATCGTGCTTTTCGTGGTCGTCACACTCGCCCTGCGCAGTGAGGTCGAACCGCTGTTCACCGCGCTTCGCGACTGGTTGACCAGTAACATGGCCTGGTTTTTCATCGGCTCGGCAAACATCTTCGTCTTGCTGTGCGTGGGGTTGATTCTTTCACCTCTGGGCAGGGTGCGCTTGGGAGGAAGGGAGGCGACACCGGACTATTCCTATACCGGATGGTTCTCCATGCTGTTTGCCGCGGGTATGGGGATCGGCCTGATGTTTTACGGTGTGGCCGAACCTATGTCCCACTTCTCTACCGCTTTGGGCGGGGCCACGGTTGAGAATGGCGTGCGTACCGATTGGGCTCCGCTGGGCGCTGCCGGAGGTGATGCGCAGGCTGCCGCGAGCCTGAGCATGGCCGCCACGATTTTTCACTGGGGTCTGCACCCCTGGGCGGTCTACGCGATCGTGGCGCTGGCGCTGGCGCTGTTCTCTTTCAACAAAGGTCTGCCGCTGAGTATTCGCTCGATCTTCTACCCGCTGCTGGGTGAGCGAGTGTGGGGTTGGCCGGGGCATTTCATCGATATCCTCGCCGTGTTCGCGACCCTGTTCGGCCTGGCGACCTCCTTGGGGCTGGGCGCCCAGCAAGCGGCCGCCGGTCTCGAGTTCCTGTTCGGCATGCCTAATACCGACATGAGCAAAGTGCTGCTGGTTATCGGTATCACGGCAATCGCGCTGATGTCTGTGCTGGCGGGCTTGGACAAGGGGGTCAAGCGCCTGTCTGAGTTCAACATGGTGTTGGCGCTGCTGCTGTTGCTGTTCATCATCATTGTTGGTCCGACGCTGGCCATCGTGACGGGCTTCTTCAGCAATCTGGGTAGTTACCTGAGCAACCTGCCAGCGCTGTCCAATCCGATTGGCCGCGAGGACGTGAACTTCAGCCAGGGCTGGACCGCATTCTATTGGGCCTGGTGGATCAGCTGGTCGCCCTTCGTTGGTATGTTCATCGCCCGTGTCAGCCGCGGGCGTACCGTGCGCGAGTTCCTGATTGCTGTGCTGCTGGTACCTTCCCTTGTGTCAGTACTTTGGATGACCGCGTTCGGTGGCACCGCTCTCGGTCAGTTCGTCTCCGACGGGTTCACCGGCGTACAGGATGCAGCGCTGGAACTGAAGCTGTTCGCCATGCTCGGTGAGCTACCACTGACCCAGATCAGCTCCTTTGTCGGTATCGTGCTGGTGGTGGTGTTCTTCGTCACCTCCTCGGACTCCGGCTCGTTGGTCATCGACACCATTACCGCCGGTGGCAAGGTCAACGCACCGGTGCCGCAGAGGGCTTTCTGGGCGGTGCTGCAGGGTGTGGTGGCCATTTCCCTGCTGCTGGGCGGCGGCCTGGTGGCGCTGCAGGCCATGGCGGTGTCCACCGGCCTGCCGTTTACCGTGGTCTTGCTGGTCGGTTGCGTGTCCATCGTCAAAGGGCTGATGAGTGAGCCCCGATAGCCTGGACTAGGCCTATCTCCAGGCGGCCCGGCTGCCTGGAGGGCGACACACAAAAGGCGCGACCGTTAGCGGTCGCGCCTTTTCAGTTCCAAAGATCGCCTATCGCCGTGGTCGGTGGGTAATGAAGGGCCGACTGCGCCTGCAACAGCTCGGCGGTAGCCAGGGCATCGGTCAGGGCATGGTGGGCCTGGTACAGCGGTAGGTTATAGCGCAGGCGGCTGTCGGCCAGACGGATCGATACAGGCCGCTTCGTGCTGAGCACGCGGCGCAGCCAGCCACGTCGGCGCGGATGCAGTCGTGCTTCCAGCTGCATCGTATCGATCACCGGAAACTGCAGGCCTTCGCCGAGCAAGTGGCGCACTGCCTGGTCGAGAAAACGCCGTTCGATGCTGCGGTAATGCACCACCATGATTCTGCCAGCCATCTTCTCGAGCAGTTCGTCGAGCACGTGGGCCAGCCTCGGTGCGTCGCTGACATCCGAGTGCGTGATGTGGTGAAAGGTAATTGACTGACTGCTCAGCTCACAGACCGGTTTGACGACCCAGTAGCTGGCCTCCCGGCAGCGTATTCGGTGCAAGTCGAAAGGCATCAAGCCAAGGCTGACGATTGAGTCGCGCTGGCTGTCCAGTCCAGTGGTTTCGACGTCCAGGGCGAGCAGCGGCACCTGCTCCAGTGGCGTGTCGGCACTGACGGTGCCTGCCTCATAGAAGCGCACCAGGCGCGGGTCGCTGGCCGTCCGCGCGAGCTCGGCAAATACGGCCGGCCAGTCCGGCGCCGTGCGGGATCCGCTACGTTTCATAGCGGCCTGCTTGGAAGCTGGCCCGGGTAGCGGAAGCGCAGAAATTGCTGCGCATTGCTGAGCACCTGGAAGGCCGACTTGAGGTTGTGTCGCTCGTTGGCGGAGATCTGTTCCGGTTCTATGTAGTTATCCGGTTCGCGCCCCTCCAGCAAATCCATGGCCTGATGGCGAATGCGCACAATGGAGAGGAATTCCAAGGCATTGCGCAGCTGGGTGATGGCGTCTTCGGTCAACAGTTTGGTGGCGGCGATGGCCTCCAGGCGCTCCTGGGAGTTTTGCGCCTTGGAGCCGACGGCCAGGGCGTGCACCCGGATCAGGTCGGTCAGCGGCGCGGTCCCACGCCCCTTGAGATTAATGATGTTGTTCTGCTGGCCATCCTTTTCCATCACGAAGGTGCGGAAGAACCCCAGCGGTGGCGTACGGTTGAGCGCGTTGCGTGCGAGGGCGGCGAGAAACAGCGGGTTGCTGCTAGCCTTTTGCGCGATCAGGTCCTTGAGGCTTTCCACGAGTCCGGCCTCTCCGTAGACGCTGCTGAGGTCGAAGAAAATCGAGCTGTTAAGCAGGGTTTCGGGATTGGGCTGCTCGATCCACTGGGTGAAGTAGCCCCTCCATACCCGCAGCGGTTGGCGCCACTTGGCATTGCTCGCCATGATGCCGCCTTTGCAGTAGCTGTAGCCGCAGGCGGCCAGGCCGTCGCTGACGAAGCTGGCCAGCTGCAGGAAATACTCGTCATGGATGCGCGGATCGAAACGGTTATCGAGGACCAGGGCGTTGTCCTGATCGGTGACGATCAGTTGCTCATCGCGTGCCATCGACCCTAACACCATGTAACAGTAGGGCACCGGCGGCGGCCCCAGCCGCTGTTCGGCCAGTTCCAGCAGGCGATGGGTAAGGCTGCGGCCGATGCCCGACATGGCGCTGCCGATCATGTGTGCGGTGGCTTCTTCGTTGACCATGCGCAGGAAGGTAGCGCGCAGGTCCGGCACTAGCAGCCTGTCGGACTTGAATTCATAAATGGACAGAGCGCGACAAAGACAAAGCGAATTGCCCACTATTTGAGCG
>NZ_JBPVWS010000011.1:0-176266 GCF_053470365.1 Stutzerimonas tianxiuensis
CCTGAACCGCCGTATACGGAACCGTACGTACGGTGGTGTGAGAGGACGGCGGATGTGAATCCGCCTCCTACTCGATTAAGCCAGTAAGCCGTTAACGCAACCAAACGACGAACCACTGTCATGCCTACCACAGGCCGCAACCGAACCCAGTGAAGCTGCTCAGGACAGGATTGAACCGATGCAAACTGCCACACCCTTTCCGCGCCACATTGCCGTAGTAATCCTCGCCACCCTGGCTTGCTCGTTCGCCGCCAATCATATCGCTGCTCGCATTGCCTTCGATCACGACACCGGCCTGTTGCTGGCCATGCTCTGCCGCGCGGGTGCGACGCTGCTGGCCCTCGCTGCGCTCGTGCTCTGGCGGCGCGAGTCCCTGCGTTTGAGCGCTGCAACGTGGCGCTGGCAGACCCTTCTGGGACTGTTGATCACGATCCAGAGCTTCTGCATCTATTCGGCGGTCGCGCGCATTCCTGTCGCACTGGCTCTGCTGGTGGTCAATCTCTCACCCATCATGCTCGCGCTCCTGAGCTGGGCGCTTGGCGGCCCGAGACCGACCCGTCAGGCGCTGGCGATCATGGGGTTGATTCTGATCGGCCTGGTATTGGTGCTCGATGTCCCGACGCGGCTGATCAGCAGTGAGGCGCCTGATGGTCAATGGGTGTCGGGCATTCTATTCAGTCTGACCGCCGCCGCGGTGTTTGCCCTAGCGTTGTGGGTCACCGAGCATAAGCTGTCTAGCATGGCTGGCTCGGTACGGAGCATGCTGACGCTGATTCTGGTGTTCAGCGCCTCGGCCCTGCTCGGTGCCAGCGGTCTGATCCCGGGAGGGCTAGGCCTGCCCAGCGCAACCGTCGGCTGGATCGCGCTGGGGTGCCTGGTGCTTCTCTATGGCGCGGCGTTTTCCACACTGTTCATCTGCATGCCGCGGCTGAACATCGCTCGCAACGCCCCGGTCATGAATATGGAGCCGGTCGCCGGAATGCTGCTTGGGTGGCTGATACTTGGCCAGATGTTGGGTCCACTGCAAATACTGGGTGGCTTCATCGTGGTGGGAGGCATTGTCCTGCTGGCGTACCGCAAGCACTGATCAGGCGAACCGGTGATGGGTAGGCGCGAACAGCGCCTACGGATGGGAATTGGCTTCAAAGCAGTATTGCCAGCGGCCCGATAGAGACCGGACGGGCCACTGGCGTTGTGGGGGCTGAAGAGTCGATCAGCTGACCTTTTCCGTCTCCGCCTCTTCATGGGCCTGGCGCAGACGCTCGCGGCTGTTGGTGAGATGCAGGCGCATCGCAGCTCGGGCTGATTCGGCGTCCTGGCGGGCAATGGCGTCGTAGATCTGCTCGTGTTCACGACCGAGGCGCTGTTGGTAATGCGGCTGATCATCATGTGCCAGGCGTGCGGAATTCAGCCGACTGCGCGGGATGATCGCCGTGCCTAGGTGATTCATGATGTCCGTGAAGTAACGGTTGCCCGTTGCTTCGGCGATTTGCAGATGGAACTGGAAATCCGACACGGCGGCTTCACTGGAAAGCGCAGCACTTCGCTGGAGCGAATCCAGAAATTCCCGCATAGCTGTCAATTGTTCGGGAGTCCGGCGCTGTGCCGCGAGCCCAGCGGATTCGACTTCCAGGCTGATCCTCAGCTCCAGAATCGACAACACGTCGCGTAACGTTCCGATGGTAGCCGGGTCGATGCGCAGGCCTGTGGTGCTCGGGGTATCGAGCACGAAAGTACCAATGCCATGGCGAGTCTCGACCAGTCCGGACGCTTGCAGCCTGGAGATCGCCTCACGCACTACCGTGCGACTGACCCCCTGAGCCTGCATGATCGCTGACTCTGTCGGCAGCTTGTCGCCGCGTTTGATAACGCCGTCGCGGATCTGCTGCGACAGCTCGGTCACCAGCTCCTGTGCGAGGCTGCGATGCTTACGGCGAACACGCGGCTGGGCGATCTGATTTTCCATGGACACATCAATCTCGTTGAAGCGAAGTAACCCGTATCATAGCTCAGTAGTTGTACGATAACTATCCGACCACCGTCTATTGCTCGATCCTACCTTGCGTCCGAAAAACGGCGGGGTTCAGCGTGAATCCTATACTGCACTGACAATCATCAGTCAGGAGACCGACATCATGCGCCGAATCATGTTACTGCTCGCTGCCGCGGTTGTAAGTACGCCGCTTTGGGCTATGCACTGCCCGATGGACATGGCCAAGATCGACAAGCAGCTCGAGACCAATCCGCCAAGCGATCCGGCAACGCTGGAAAAAGTAAAAGAACTCCGAGCGGAAGGAGAGCAGTTGCACAAAGCGGGCGACCACACTCAATCGCTCCAGGTTCTCGAGCAGGCCCAGGCGTTACTCGATTCCGCTGATTGATCGTCCCAAGCGGACGGCCCGCTCCTGCGGCCGTCCGAACTAGGGCGGGTTTGCCTCACCTGTGCATCTGACTCGCAACTCCTTTCGTGCAAAATCTTCTTCGCTGCTGAGGGTGTCGTAACCCTCTGGACAGAGCTGCTCTGCACGAGTCTCACATCCAGGTTGCTCAACTTTCTCGCAGGCCAATACGTACTCGTCTGTTGGTTGAGCGGCTGGCACGCCCTCGAACGCACTGCAGCCAGCCAGCGTCAGCAACGCCCCTGCGGCAAGGCTGACGCGATAAACGCTTTTGATCATGGGCAAAGTATCTCGCTCGATATATACACCGATGCGTTGATCGCCTACTCGGCGTAAGCCTCGGCTGACCCACACTGGTGAAGTTGGATGATTTCGCGTCGTCTCTGTCTCGCCTACTCTAATCACCAGTAGCGCAGGACGCGCAGCGGGCCAGGGAGGCTCGACAAGGAGCGTTCGCAGGAGTGCGAGTTAAAGGACAACGGAACGACTGGCTAAACGCCTGCAGCCCCGCCCCGTGCGGGGCTTTTTAATTGCGCGACTGCTAACGGGGATTAGGTGCGTCATCCAGTTCTGCACTGTCGGGGTCGATATCAGGGACATTATTCATCTCCCCTCCTCGCTTGGCATTGTCTCGTGGAGTCTTGCCGTCATTGTTCGGCAACTCATCCACGCCTGCTTCGCTACCGGGACTGACATCCGTTCGCTCGGATCCCAACGGAGGTGGTGAACCGGGAATGATCACATCCTCTTTGCCCGCGCGCTCGGCGTGCGAAGGATCGTTATTCTGGTTTGAGAGACCGTCAGGGTCATTGGCCATCGTTTAATCTCCTCTGCCATAGCAAATGCACTACAGGATAAGAGGAGCGTGGCGGGGCTGCGTTCACGACGATAGGGTGCCACTGGTCACATGCAATGAGCCATAGCGCAGAGGCGGGCTGCCCTATAAAAAATAAAACCGGCTGCGGCGGCCGGTTTAGATACGGATGTATCAGTGTGTCCCGATGGTGCCCGGAGCGGGAATCGAACCCGCATACCCTTTCGGATGAGGGATTTTAAGTCCCTTGCGTCTACCAGTTTCGCCATCCGGGCGGGACGGTGATGCGCGACGTTGATCGCGGCGCAGGACTATAACGAGGCTCTGGCCGAGGCGCAACCCGAACGGCGATGCCGGCGCGTCTGTAGCGAGTTTGCTGCCATGGAACAGCCCGAAGTTAGGCTTACGACGTAAAGATTCAATGACGACGGCGCATGCCGACGATCAGCCAGAACACCAGCCCGAGAATCGGAAAGATGGCGATACCCAGCGCCCATAGGGCTTTCGCACCGACGCTTCGATCGCTTTTGAACACGCTGATGATGGCCAACAGATCCAGCACGATAACGGCGCCAGCAAGCGCAATTGCAAGGTAGCTCATCGTATCTGACATAGAGGACTCCTTAATAGACTCTCTATGTTTCAGTCACCGTCCGAGGCGCTACAGTTCCGGCTAGAGAGGATGCTCACCAGACCAGACCAAGATGCAGTGTCACGAATCACAAATTGAGCGCGCATAAAAAAACCGCAAGCTTTCGCTTGCGGTTTTTTTATTACTGGAGGCCGATGTCGGAATCGAACCGGCGTACACGGATTTGCAATCCGCTGCATAACCACTCTGCCAACCGGCCTCAAAACGATAACGCCGCATGCAGCGGCGTCATCGTCAACAAACTGGAGCGGGAAACGAGACTCGAACTCGCGACCCCGACCTTGGCAAGGTCGTGCTCTACCAACTGAGCTATTCCCGCATCGTCTTGGTGACGGGCGCCATTTTATAGTTTCAGCACGCCCCGTCAAGCCCTTGATTAAAAAAGTTTTTTATTTCTTTTCAGTAGGGCTTAGATGAGGCCAGGCGGCCATCAGGTAATTGGCCATTGACCACAACGTTAGCCCGGCGGCGACGATCAGCAAGGCATAACCCAGCCCAACCCATACAGTCGTCAGCGGGGGGTTAGCCAGCAAAATGATGAGCGCCACCATTTGTGCCGCTGTTTTCCACTTGCCCAGATTGGACACCGCCACCTGTGCCCGGGCGCCCAGCTCTGCCATCCATTCGCGCAAAGCTGACACCACAATTTCCCTGCCAATAATGATCGCTGCCGGCAAGGTCAACCAGAGGTTCGAATGCTCCTCAACCAGCAGCACCAGGGCCACAGCCACCATCAGTTTGTCCGCCACTGGATCAAGGAAGGCGCCGAAGGGTGTGCTCTGCTGAAGTTTGCGGGCCAGATAACCATCCAGCCAGTCAGTGATGGCCGCGATGGCGAATACCGCGCTTGCCGCAAGGTAGCTCCATTGGAAAGGCAGATAGAACAACAGGATGATGATCGGTATCAGCAGTACGCGTAGCACGGTGAGAATGTTTGGGATGTTCATCGATACCACTGGTCCGCGGATTTAGAGGGAGATTCTACTCACTGTGCAGAGCGGCATAAATCGACTCGGCAAGCTTTTTACTGATACCCGGCGCCTTGGCAATCTCGTCAAGACTCGCACGGCTAAGTTCTTGAAGACCACCGAAGTGTTTGAGCAGTTCTCGGCGGCGTTTCGGTCCGATGCCGGCAACCCCCTCTAATGTTGAGGTGGTGCGCGCCTTTCCCCGTCGCGCTCGGTGGCCGGTGATCGCGAACCGGTGGGCTTCGTCGCGCACCTGCTGGATCAGGTGGAGCGCTGGCGAGTCGCCTGGTAGCGTGAATTCATGCGCTGCATCGTTCAGATAGAGGGTCTCCAGGCCCGGCTTGCGGGTGACGCCTTTTGCAACGCCCAGCAGGATCAAGTCGGGCACGGCGAGCTCCTGCAGCACTTCACGAGCCATGTTGAGCTGGCCCTTGCCACCGTCCACCAGCAAGATGTCCGGTAGCTTGCCCTCCCCCTCGGCTGCTTTTCTGAAACGACGGGACAGCGCCTGGTGCATTGCGGCGTAATCGTCACCTGCGGTAACGCCTTCGATGTTGTAGCGCCGGTAGTCAGACTTCAACGGCCCTTCCGGACCGAACACTACGCAGGACGCCACGGTAGCCTCGCCACTGGAGTGGCTGATATCGAAGCATTCCAGCCGACTTGGCTGTTCATCCATCTCCAATGCTTCGGCCAGCGCCTGGAACCGTGCAGCCAGATGCTGGCGGCTTGCCAGTCTCGCACCGAGTGCTTGCTCGGCGTTGGTCAGTGCCAGCTGCTGCCAGCGCGCGCGTGTACCGCGTACCCGATGGGTGATGGTCAATTCGACGTCGCGTAACTCGACGACCGCGCTGATGAGTGTTCCGAAGTCTTCGTGCACGGCGTTGACGATCAACTCGGCCGGCAGATCGCGCTCCATGGAGCTGAGGTAATACTGCTCCAAAAATGCCTGCAGTACGTCGCTGACACTTTCCTCTATTGCCACCTGAGGGAAGAAATTCTTGCTGCCCAGCACTCTTCCACTGCGCACGCTGATCAGGTGGACGCAAGCGCCGCCCGGGCTCACCACGGCTGAGACGATATCAACGTTGCCGCTGCCGCCTTCCATGCTTTGCTGATCCTGGACACGTCGCAGGATGCCTATCTGATCGCGTATCTCCGCGGCACGCTCGAAATCAAGCGCCATCGCCGCCTTCTCCATGTTCTTTGAAAGCTCCTCAGCCAGAGCATTGCTGCGCCCTTCCAGAAACATCACCGAATGACGAACGTCCTCGGCATATTCCTCTGGATTCACCAGATTCACACACGGCGCCTTGCAGCGTTTGATCTGGTACTGCAGGCACGGGCGGGTGCGGTTTCGGTAGTAGCTGTCTTCACACTGGCGGACGAAGAATGCCTTCTGCAACAAGCTCAGACTTTCGCGGATGGCGCCGGCGCTGGGATAGGGGCCGAAATAGCGGCCGATCTCCTTCTTGGCGCCTCGATGAATGCTGAGCCGAGGAAAGTCCCCACTGGAAAGAAAAACATAGGGGTACGACTTATCGTCGCGTAGCAGAATGTTGTACGGCGGCCGCCATTGCTTGATAAGCGTTTGCTCAAGCAGTAGCGCTTCGGTTTCGTTGGCCGTAATCGTCGTTTCGACCTGGGCGATTCTGGCCACGAGCGCGGCTGTTTTCGGTGCTTGCCCGACCTTGCGAAAGTAACTGGCCAGGCGCTTTTTAAGGTTCTTCGCTTTTCCTACATAAAGCAGCTTGGCTTCGGCATCGAACATCCGATAGACGCCGGGACGTCCGCTGCAAGAAGCCAGGAATGCTGAAGAATCGAAGCCGCTCATCAATTGATGGTGTCGACCATGCCGTGTCGTACGGCGAGCAACGCTAGCTCGACGTCACTGGTGATCGACAGCTTTTCATAGATGCGATAGCGGTAGGTATTCACGGTCTTGGGCGACAAACAGAGCTTGTCGGAAATAGCCTGGACCTTTTGACAGTTCGCGATCATCAGCGCGATCTGAATTTCCCGTTCGGACAATAGATCGAAAGGTGAGCCGTTGACCTTGGGCTGAAAAGACTTCAGCGCGAGTTGCTGGGCGATCTGTGGGCTGATGTAGCGCTGGCCGGCGAACACCATGCGAATCGCCTGGATCATTTCTTCCAGCGCAGCGCCTTTGGTCAGGTAGCCAGCCGCCCCGGCCTGAAGCAGCCGTGTTGGAAACGGATCTTCCTCGCAAATGGTGACCGCTATGACCTTGATGTCAGGATGGCTACGCAGCAGCTTGCGTGTCGCCTCGAGGCCGCCAATGCCGGGCATCTTGACGTCCATCAAGACGACGTCCGGCTTGAGCTCACGGGACTTCTTGATCGCCGCCTCACCGGATTCCGCCTGACCGACCACTTGCAAGCCATCGATATCGGCAAGCATGCGGGAAATGCCTGTGCGTACTAGATCGTGGTCGTCGACCACAAGCACTCTAATCAAGCAGACACCTCTTTCTGGACAAATTCAAAGCTGGGCTGGCTGCTCGCTTCATAAGCGGCGAACTTTAACAAAAAAAATACTGCATTACCCAGACCATACATCGCAGCATGGCGTTTTGGCATCACGGGATTGAGTTACGAGGCATGCCGAGTGAACGCGAGAGCGCAGACTGAAGTCATTGGTAATGATCAAATCGTTACCCATGTATGGAGTCACTCTTGTTTGCCAGCTTCGTCGCCGCCTTTGTTCTGGCTACCGTTCATGTTTTTGCAGGCCGTTTGCGCAGGCTCGATAGCCTGCCTCGTAGCCGGTGGCTTTCCATGGCTGGCGGCGTTTCGGTCGCCTACGTGTTCGTCCATCTGCTGCCCGAACTGGCGCGCGGTCAGGCGGTGATGGACGGCAGTGACATTTGGGTGCTCAGCTATTTGGAGCATCATGTCTACTTGCTGGCGCTGCTTGGCCTCGCCTCATTCTATGGCTTGGAACGGCTGATCAAGGAACATCGCCGTCGCTTGCCGGAACATGCCGAATCTCATGCGGGTGTGTTCTGGCTGCATATCGGCGCATTCGCCGTCTACAACGGCCTCATTGGTTATCTGCTGATTCAGGGTGAAAACAGCAGCCTGACTACCCTGGTGCTCTATTGTGTCGCGATGGGCCTGCATTTTCTGGTCAATGACTTTGCCCTTCAGCACGACCACAAGGGGTTATTCAGGCGCCGCGGTCGCTGGTTCCTCGCCGCGATGCCGCTGGCCGGTTGGACGCTCGGCCTCGCTACGGAGATTTCGGAGCTCGCCGTGTCGGCACTGACCGCTTTTGTAGGCGGCTCGATCATTCTGAACGTATTGAAAGAGGAGTTACCCGAAGAGCGCGATAGCCGCTTCAGTGCCTTCCTGCTCGGCTCGGTCGGCTATTCGGTGTTGCTGCTCAGCTTTCAGGGCGGCTAGCCGGGGCACGCGCGAGGTGTACCGCCTGTACCGTCACCGCGCCATGACGACGGGTAAGCATGTAACTAGTGATGGGTGGGCTCTCGGCTCAAAGAGCCAGCAACAACCTCTCGGCTTCCCCTGCGTCAGTACTTTTCCCATCGACACGACTTTCAATCCACCGGGTGCGTTCCGGTGCAAAGTAACTTTGTACCCACGAAATCAGGAAGATCAAAGCCGACAGCAGAATGAAAATCTTAATTACGTCATATATGAAGAAATGCAGACTGCCCCCCAGGCGGCTGGCCAGGTCCAGGCCGAATACCTCTTCGAGCAGTAAGCGCACCAGAGAGGACAGCCAATCCATTCGCAACAGCTAATTATTGAGCCACGTGAAAGCGTCCACCTGTTTCTCCTTTAGTCTCGCGGCAGCGCCCGCTCGTACCAGTCTCGGCTTTTGTTGACGGTACGAACCAGCCAAAGCATAACCGGCACCTCGATGAGCACCCCTACGACCGTCGCCAGTGCCGCGCCCGAGTTGAAGCCGTACAGCACGATGGCGACGGCTACCGCGAGCTCGAAGAAATTCGACGCGCCGATCATGGCGGACGGCCCGGCGATGTCATGGCGCACTTTCAGCTGTCGGTTGAGCCAGTAACCCAACGCGGCAATCACGAGCGTTTGCAGCAGGATCGGCACCGCCAACATGGCGATCACCAGAGGCTGTTCGACAATCGCTTCACCTTGAAAGGAGAACAGCAACACGAGTGTCGCCAGCAGCGCCAGGATAGCGAACGGCTGAATACGGGCCAGTGCTGCCTGAAATCTGTCTTCACCGCGCCTGCGAAGGCGGGAGCGAATGAACTGGGCAACCGTAAGCGGGATGACGATATACATCACGACGGAAAGGATCAGCGTATCCCACGGCACAGGGATCGACGAGACTCCTAGCAGCAAGGCCACGATGGGCGCAAAAGCAAACACCATGATCAAGTCGTTTACTGCTACTTGAGTCAGGGTGAAGTTGGCGTTGCCGTTACACAGGTTGCTCCAGACGAACACCATGGCTGTGCAAGGGGCCGCGCCGAGCAGGATCAGGCCGGCGACGTAGCTATCGATCTGGTCAGCCGGCAGCCAATCTGCGAATACGTGTCGGAGAAACAGCCAGGCGAGAAACGCCATGGTGAAGGGTTTGATAGCCCAGTTCACGAGGAGGGTCACGCCCATACCGACGCGGTGCTCAAAGATCTCATGAAGTGCGCTGAAGTCGATTTTCATCAGCATCGGGATGATCATCACCCAGATCAGCACCCCTACGGGGATGTTCACGTTTGCCAGCTCCATCGCACCGACCGTCTGTGCCGCCTTTGGCGCAAACAGGCCGATGAGCGTCCCGGCAACGATGCACAGAAAGACCCAGAGGGTCAGGTAACGCTCAAAGAAACCGATTGGCGCACCTGCGGCTTTTTTTCCTATGGTTTCGCATTGGGTAGACATGGAGCTTCTCGTTATTTCATCTAGGTCGCAGTTCTGAAGTGTTAGCAGCCGGTGGCAGCTCCGTCAGCATCGAAGTCATCTGATGGGCCATGGGCCGCGCACGGCAGTTCACCCCCATCGAAAGTCACGGCCCGGTCATGCTGCTGCGCTTTTGCAGCCGAGCTTGCCAAGAAACCGTCTGAGCATATTCGCTTTACAGTATATGCGGCTATCAATATATTCTCAGCTTTCCGTGTGGAGCCTGCTCCACGTCAATCACATCGTCCAGGCCATGAATTCCATGATCGAACCTCTAACGCCTGACATGGTTTTTAAATGCCTCTCCGATGAAACCCGAGCGCGCATGACCTTGCTGATCACGCTCAAAGGGGAACTGTGCGTTTGCGAGCTGACGACCGCGCTTGAGCAAAGCCAGCCTAAGATTTCGCGGCATCTCTCCCAGTTGAGAAGCTGCGCAATCCTTGAAGACAGACGCCAGGGGCAGTGGGTGTATTACCGACTGCACCCGCATCTACCCGATTGGGTTCACGAGATGCTGCAGGTCGTGCTCAATGCCAATAAACAATGGTTGAGTAGTGATGCTGAGCGCCTTGAACGCATGCATGACCGGCCTGACCGCGCGGCAGTCTGCGGCTGAATCGGAGCGATCCGTGAGAGCGCAATGGCCGTGCACAGCTAGCGCGGCTCCGCACGCATCAGCCCGTGCGCGTTCGACGACAGGCTCGAATTTCCAGGTACGCATGGCGGCTATTCCCGCCCTTCCGCAACCGGCTCGATGCGAACGCCGCGAATGATGAGTGACGCCCTGATGCGAGAAAAGCAATGAACGAAAGTCTTCCCAATATCGACCTCGAGCATCTCGACCTACCGAGTCTGGATAAGCTCAACCTGCCCAGCAATCCAGCACACAAACCGCGCATTCTGTTGCTCTATGGCTCGAACCGCGAACGCTCGTTCAGTCGCTTGATGAGCCAGGAGGCGGCGCGTCTGTTGGAGGCAATGGGTTGCGAAACGCGAATCTTCGACCCCGCCGGCCTGCCCTTGCCAGACGACGCGCCCGAATCTCATCCCAAGGTGAAGGAGCTGCGCGAACTGGTGATCTGGTCGGAAGGCCAGGTGTGGTGCTCGCCGGAACGACACGGTGCGATGAGTGCGGTGTTTAAGGCACAGATCGACTGGGTACCGCTGAGCATGGGTGCCGTCCGCCCGACGCAGGGCAAGACCCTGGCGCTGATGCAGGTCTGTGGGGGCTCGCAGTCCTTCAATGCGGTGAATCAGATGCGCGTGCTGGGCCGCTGGATGCGGATGGTCACGATCCCCAACCAGTCTTCAGTACCTAAGGCGTTTCTGGAGTTCGACGACGCCGGGCGAATGAAACCTTCAGCCTATTACGACCGGGTCTTGGACGTGATGGAGGAACTGGCCAAGTTCACGCTGCTGATACGTGGACGCGGTGGCTACCTTGTCGATCGCTACTCCGAACGCAAGGAATCGGCCGAGGCCCTGTCAGCACGCGTCAATCAGCGCTCGATTTGAAACAAGGAAAGGCAACCATGTCGCACCCCTATGACGTTCTCGATATCCCGGGTTACGCAGGCCGTTTGATGTTCACGCCATGCCCTGGCACCAAGGGCACCGACGTAAGTGAAGCGCTGACGACGATCGAATCAGCTGGCGCGCAGGTACTTATCACGCTGATGCCGAATGCCGAGCTGGCAGCCAACCATGCGGATGACCTTCCGGCTCGCTGCGCCGAGCTTGGCATGGAGTGGTTGCAGCTACCGGTGTCCGATGAACAGGTCCCGCAGGCTGACTTCGATTCTGCTTGGCATCGCCATCGGGAAATCATCCTTGCGCGACTGGCCGAAGGCGCCACGCTGGCGATCCACTGCAAGGGTGGTTCCGGACGCACCGGGCTGATTGCCGCGCGCATCCTGATCGAGCTGGGCATGCCCCGGGAGACCGCCGTGAAAGAGGTCCAGGCGCTTCGGCCCAAAGCCATTCAACACCCGGCCCATGTCGGCTGGCTCGCACAATTTGGCGACTGACCTCTGATGCTGAAGACCTTTGGCTTGTTCTTCATCACCGCACTGGCCGAAATCGTCGGGTGCTATCTGCCGTACCTATGGCTTCGTCAAGGCAAAAGCGCCTGGCTCCTGATACCTGCCGCGGCATCATTGATGCTGTTTGCTTGGCTGTTATCGCTGCACCCGACAGCAGCCGGGCGCGTGTATGCCGCCTAAGGCGGCGTTTACATCGGCGCTGCAATCGTCTGGCTGTGGCTCGTCGACGGCATCAGGCCTACCGGCTGGGATCTACTGGGGTCGGCCGTCGCATTGGTCGGCATGGCCATCATCATGTTTGCGCCTCGCGGCGCCTGACTTACGGAAATCAACCATGACGCTCAAAATCGGTATCAACGGTTTCGGCCGGATCGGCCGTCTGGCCCTACGCGCGGCCTGGGACTGGCCGGAGCTGGAATTCATCCAGATCAACGATCCCGCCGGGGACGCAGCCACTCACGCCCACCTGCTGAATTTCGACTCGGTGCATGGCCGCTGGCAGCACGAAGCAAGCAGCGACGGCAATTGCATTGTTGTGGATGGCAAACGAATCCGGGTCACTGCTAACAAGGCCATTGCCGATACCGATTGGTCCGGCTGTGATTTGGTCATCGAAGCCAGCGGCAAGATGAAGACGGTGGCCGTGCTGCAAGGCTACCTCGATCAGGGCGTCAAGCGTGTCGTCGTCAGCGCGCCGGTCAAGGAAGCCGGGGCACTCAATATCGTCATGGGGGTTAATGACACGCTGTTCGATCCAGCGCTGCACCGGATCGTTACCGCAGCCTCCTGCACCACCAACTGCCTCGCCCCGGTGGTCAAGGTGATCCATGAACACCTGGGCATCCGCCATGGTTCGATTACCACGATCCACGACCTGACCAATACCCAGAGCATCCTCGATCAGCCCCACAAGGATCTGCGTCGCGCCCGAGCCTCGGGCATGAGCCTGATCCCAACCACCACCGGTTCAGCCACCGCGATCGCCGAGATCTTTCCGGAGTTGCGCGGCAAGCTCAACGGCCACGCGGTGAGGGTCCCGCTCGCCAATGCTTCGCTGACCGACTGCGTTTTCGAAGTCGAGCGAGCCACCTCTGTCGAGGAAGTCAACACGCTACTGCAGGCCGCGGCAAGCGAAGGTCCACTAAAGGGCATCCTTGGCTATGAAGCGCGGCCGCTCGTTTCCATCGACTACCGCACCGACCCACGCTCCTCGATCATCGATGCATTGTCGACCATGGTCGTGAACGGCACACAGGTAAAACTGTATGCCTGGTACGACAACGAGTGGGGCTACGCCAACCGCACCGTGGAATTGGCACGCAAGGTCGGTCTAGCCGATTGATCCCGAGGATGGCGCGCTCGCGACGCCATCCGTACCCTCCGCACCGCCACAGGACTCGTCATGCACGCCCTCTCCCGCCTCGCCCCGGAGGTTCGCCAGTATTTGCTGGTGACCGGCAACTACTGGGCCTTCACCCTGACCGATGGTGCGCTGCGGATGCTGGTAGTGCTGCACTTTCATGCGCTGGGCTATACGCCGTTGCAAATTGCCGCCCTGTTTCTCTTCTATGAAGTGTTCGGTGTCATCACCAATCTGGTTGGCGGCTACCTGGGAGCCCGAATTGGGCTCAACCGCACCATGAACATTGGACTCGCCATGCAGGTCGTGGCCCTGATGATGCTCACGGTGCCCGCCGCATGGCTGACGATTCCCTGGGTGATGGGCGCGCAAGCGCTGTCAGGCATTGCCAAGGACCTGAACAAGATGAGTGCCAAGAGCTCGATCAAGCTTTTGGTGCCGGAGGGTCAGCAAGGCACGCTGTACCAGTGGGTAGCTGTGTTGACCGGGTCGAAGAACGCGCTGAAGGGGGTTGGCTTTTTCCTCGGCGGTGCCCTGCTTGCAGTTATCGGCTTTCGCGGATCACTTCTCGTCATGGCCGCAGCACTGTCGCTGATCTGGATTTCCAGTCTGGTACTGCTGAAAAAAGACCTGGGCAAGGCCAAGGCGAAACCGAAGTTTCGCGAAATGCTCTCCAAGAGCCGGGCCATCAATGTTCTGTCAGCCGCACGGCTGTTCCTGTTCGGCGCCCGAGATGTCTGGTTCGTGGTGGCGCTACCGGTCTATCTGTCCGCGGTGTTTGGCTGGGACTTCTGGCAGGTAGGCGGCTTTCTCGCGCTCTGGGTAATCGGCTACGGCATCGTCCAATCGCTCGCCCCGGCTATTACGGGCAAGAGGCGCGGTGAGGTTCCAGACGGGCGCTCGGCGTTTGGTTGGGCGCTGCTTCTGGCCGGCTTGCCGGGGGGGATCGCGTTGGGGCTGAGCACCGATTGGTCAGCCCAGGCGATACTGCTCGGCGGCTTGCTGCTGTTTGGAGCGCTTTTCGCCATAAACTCATCGCTGCACAGCTACCTGATCGTCTTTTATGCAAAGGCCGACGGTGTATCGCTGGACGTCGGCTTCTATTACATGTCCAACGCGCTGGGCCGATTGGTTGGCACCCTCCTCTCTGGTTGGGTCTATCAGCGATATGGACTCGAGGCCTGCCTCTGGATATCGAGCGTCTTTGTGCTGCTCGCTGCACTGATCTCGATCGCCCTGCCGCACCGTCATCACGCAATCACACCAAGCAGTTGAGCGTGATGCAGCGAGCAGCGCGGCGTTCCGCGCTTCGCTGGTACACCGCCTGCTCGCCCCTTGGGTCTATCAGCGGTGGCTATCGCTAAGCAAGTGACTCAGTACCGATCGCAATTTCCCCGCCTTGACTGGCTTGTTCAGCACTGGCACGCCAAACCCGTGCAGTTGGCGGCGACACTGGTCGCTGCGATCGGCCGTCACCATCACCACGGGAATTGGCTGCGCAAAGTGCTCCCTCAACGCAGTGGCCACTTCCCAGCCGGTCACGCCCTGATCGAGATGGTAGTCGGCGAGAATTGCCTCGGGCGGCGTTCCTTCGAGCACAGCTAACGCGGCTTCCTGGTCGGTGGCCGTCAACACGTCGCAGCCCCATTGCCCCAGCAACGCAGCCATGCTGTGGAGGATGCTCAGCTCGTTGTCGAGGACCAGCAAACGACGCCCCGGTAACGGGTTGCCAAGCACTGGCATGAGCCCAGGCGCTTCGACCGGCAGGTGCTCCGGCGGATCGGCCAGTGGCACATCAATGCTGAAGACGGAGCCTCGACCAAGCTGCGAACGCACCTGAATCGGATAGGCCAGCATCGAGGCAATTCGATCGACAATGGCTAGACCCAGCCCGACGCCGGGGCGCTCGGTGGCGCGCTGTACACCCAGCTGATTGAATTCGAGGAAGATCGATTGCATCTGATCCGCTTCGATTCCCCTACCGGTGTCCCAGACCTCGATGCGCAGGTATTCTCCGCGCTTGCGCGCGCCCAGCAATACGCGGCCGTGATCGGTATAGCGGCAGGCATTGCTGAGAAAATTACGCAGGATGCGCGTCAGCAGCCGGAAATCGCTGCGCAACGCGTAGGCCGGAATGTAGTGGTCAAAACCAAGGCCGGCTGCATCCGCCACGGACTGAAATTCAGAAACCAGTGGTAACAGCACTTCATCGAGACGATAGACGTCGATGTCGGGTTTTATCGCCTGCTGGTCCAATTTGGAAATATCCAGCAAGTCCGTAAGCAAATCTTCGGCCCCTTCTAGCGCCTGATGCGCCCGCTCGACCAGATTGGTCTCAGCATCCGGCAGCCGGCGCTCCCTTAGTGTCGAGATCAACAAACGTGCGGCATTGAGCGGCTGCAATAGATCGTGGCTGGCGGCGGCCAGGTATTTATCTTTGCTGTGGTTCGCCGCCTCGGCAGCATCCCGCGCTTTACGCAGCTCTAGGGTCCGCTCGGTGACCCGCTGTTCAAGCTGCTCATTGAGTTGCAACAGGCGCATCTGGGCCAGTTTGCGATCGGTGATGTCCGCTACAAAACCCTCGACCAAGCCGTCTTCGTCGGGCTTGAGCAAGAGGTTCATGATCACATCAATAGCGGTGCCGTCCTTGCGGCGCAGACGGGTGTCATACCCGAACAGGCCTTGCTGGGTCTTCAGGGTGTGGCGAATTTGCTCGAGTTCGGCCTCACCACCGATGAACAGATGATGCGACAGATCGGTCAGGTGCCAGAGCGCCTCGGCCGGGTTTTCGTAGCCGAGCATCCTTGCCAGGGCTGGATTGGCTGCACGGATGCCTTCCTGAAGGCTTGCCTGGAAAATGCCGTGCACAGCATGTTCGAACAGCCATTTGTAGCGGTTGCGCTCGGCCTCGAGTTCTTCAAGACGGGCCACGAGCTCAGGGTAATGGCTCTTGCGGGCGGAATGTGTACCCAGCCCAAGGAGCCCGGCGAGCGCATCGTCTTGTTCAGAGTGCTTCGGCATAGACCACTTCAACGTCTCGTTGGGTCGACGAACGAGGGTTGGTCAGAATGCAGGGGTCCTGCATAGCGTGCTGCGAAAGAAACGGGATGTCGGAGAGGTCCACGCCATGCAAACCCAGTGTTTCGTGGAAACCAATGGCCTGCTTGAGACTGATCAGATGTTGCATGAGCCGTTCACGGATCTGCCGATGGCTCAGCCCGCGACTATCGATACCAAGGGTTTCAGCGACCACTTTGAAGCGATCCGGCGCTGAATCGTAGTTGAACGCCACCACGTGCTCGACCAAAACCGCATTACACAGACCATGCGGTAGGTCCAGGTAACCGCCCAAGCTGTGCGACATCGCGTGTACTGCGCCAAGGATCGCGTTGGAGAAGGCCAAGCCGGCCTGCATGCTACCGAGCATGATTTTCTCGCGCAGTTGGATGTCTGCCGGATTGGCGATCATCTCAACCAGATGGCCGTTGATTAGCCGCATCGCCTCCAGCGCGTGCGGATCGGTCAGCGGTCCATGGCCAGTCGAAACGAAGGCTTCTATGGCATGGACCAGCGCATCAATACCCGTACAAGCCGACAGGAACGGATCCATGCTGAGGGTGGTTTCCGGATCGATCAGTGAGACATCCGGTACGGCGCCCTTGCTGACGATGGAAAACTTCATCCGCTCGGTCTGGTTGGAAATGATCACGAACTGCGAAACGTCGGCAGAAGTGCCCGCGGTCGTGGGAATCAGAATCAACGGTGGGCTTGGCACACGCAGCGTGTCGACGCCCTCGAACTCGATGATATTCCGGCCATGCGCCACCGCGATACCGATGCCCTTGGCGCAGTCCATCGGGCTGCCGCCGCCAACCGCGACGATGACGTTACACCCCTCGCTGCGGTACATCTCGGCACCCAGCATCACTTCTTCTGAGCGGGGGTTGGCCGACACCTGGGTAAACAGGTGGTAGTCGATGTCCTGCCGGCTCAGACTTGCCTGGACGTCACCGACCCAACCGGCCGCTACCACGCCTGGATCGGACACGAGCAGCACCTTTCGGGCGCCGAAATTTTTTGCGTAATTGCCGGCGCTGTGCCGACAGCCCGCGCCAAACACGATCTCTGGGGATACGAACTTACGTTGCAGGCTAAGGTTGGGGCTCATACGACGGCCTCTCGTTATTATTTGTTACTTTTGGCAAGCGTACTGCTTTCCTCCATCAAAGCAATCGGCAAAACGGAGCATGGCGGTGCGAGGGCTGCTTTACTGGCCGCCGGTTCGACCCAGCAGCGACATATAGAAGCGGCACTCGCGCTCCAATGCATCTGCCAGGTTGGCTGCCTGGCGAAAACCATGACGTTCTTGCGGATAGAGGCAATATTCCACCCGCACACCCTGCTCGCGCAATGCGTCCACCATGGACTCGGTTTGTTCGGGCAGAACCACCGCATCCAGCGCGCCCTGGAAGAAAATCACCGGAACCCGTATCTGTGCAGCGTTGTTAAGCGGCGTCCGCTCCTTGTATCGCTGAGCGTCACGCTCAGGATCGCCTATCAGCCAATCCAGATAATCCGCTTCGAATTTGTGCGTCACGCGCCGCAAGGCCATCGGGTCGCTGACCCCGTAGAGGCTGGCACCGCCAGTAAAGCCGGCATCGGCGGCCAACGCGCAGAGTGCGCTGTAACCGCCCGCGCTGGAGCCTCGAATGAAGGTGCGCGCGGAATCGATCTGGCCGCGAACGGCCAATGCCTGCACCGCCGCGCACGCATCCTCGACGTCCACTACGCCCCATTCGCCGCGCAACCGCTGCCGATAGGCTCGGCCAAATCCACTGCTGCCCCGGTAATTGACATCGGCGACGGCGAAGCCCCGTTGCGTCCAGTACTGAATACGCGGGTCGAAAACCGGATAGCTCGCGGAGGTCGGCCCGCCATGCATGAACACGACCAGCGGAGGTTTCTCCCCGGGCAGGCCAAGGCAGTCGGCATTGCGCGGCGGATAGAAAAAGGCGTGCGCCACCTCCTCCTGGCCCGTCGCAAAACTGAACGGTTGCGCGCAAGACAGCTGCTCGGCCGGCAAGGGCTGTTCGCCGCCGGCCAGGATCGCAATTTCACCGGTTAGACGTTCGATTGCCAGCACGGCGGGCATACGATCAGGAGCCCCGGCAATGCAATAGTAGCGGTGCTCATCCACGGCCAACTGACGACAACGACTGTATGCAGGCGCGAGCTGCCGCTCGCTTCCCCCGGCGTCATGCTCGAAAAGCAGGCCGTACCCCTCCACCAGCCGAGTCGATAGCCAGGCACCGCCAGTCAACGGCACATAGCTGACGGTCGCTAACTGCCAGGGCGCCGGAGCGTGGTCGAAGCGATGTCGAGCGAAGCACTCCACGGGCACGAGAGAATCGCCTTGGCTCCGCCAGGGCTGCCACCAGCCGGCGCGGTCGGTCAGGCAAAACAGGTCGCCGTTGCTGGCGAAGCGAGGCTGTTGCAGTGACTCCGAATCGTCACTGCCAGCCATGCACACCGCGGGGCCGAGTTGGCCGTCTGTTAGGACGTCGGCGATCCAGAGACTGGTAGCCGTCCAGGGTTGCTCGGGACGCTGCCATTGAATCCAGGCCAGACGCTCACCTGTAGCGTCCAGCGTAGGCGAGGCATAGAAGTCGGCACCTTCGACAAGCATCTGATGCACGCCTGCAAGCGAAACGCTTACCAACCGATGCCGGACGTCCTCTTCATCATGGGCTTCCTCGACCGCCAGGATCGCGCCACGGCGGCGATCATATTGCAGATCGCCGTAACGGCATTGCGGGCGCGAGGTAAGCGCCGCCGGCTGGCTCGCGCTCGAACCGTCAATGGCTTGCAGATAGATCTGCTGATCCTTTTCGTTGACGAACGCAACGCCTTCATCGGTGAGAGTAAACGCACCGCCACCGTATTCGTATACCCGGCTGCGCAGCGAGAAGCCCGTAGGGGTCAGGCACTGTGTTGTACCGTTGCGCCAGTACCACAGCGTGCAACGGGCATCAGCTGGGTCGTATTGAATCCAGAGCAACCCGCCATGTCCGGCACGCAGCTCAGCGAAATCGCGGCTGGCCGACGCCGCTTTTTCAGCAGTCCATTCACTCATCCAAAAGCCGTACGGCGTTTCTGTCTTGATCATCACTGGTCGATCCCGGTCGGTCAGGCTGCCGTTCTTTAAACGGACCTACACCTTGAGAATCAGCTTTGACGCCTTTTCGTTGCGGAAGGTCAGTTCATCCAGCCCGCGCGGAGACTGCTCGGCCTCGGTACGCGCTGCAAGAATCTTGTCGTGATGAGACGACTTGCTGCACACGGGATCGGCGTTGGCAGCATCGCCTGTGAGCATGAAGGCCTGGCAGCGGCAGCCGCCGAAGTCCTTTTCCTTCTCGTCACATGACTGACACGGCTCGGGCATCCAGTCGAAACCGCGGAATTTGTTGAAGCCCATCGAGTGCTTCCAGATCTGCTCGATGCTTTGCTCGCGGACGTTCGGAAACGTGATGGGCAGCTGTCGCGCACTGTGGCACGGTAGTGCCGTACCGTCTGGAGTGATGTCGAGGAACAGGTTGCCCCAGCCGTTCATGCAGCCCTTGGGGCGCTCTTCGTAATAGTCCGGCGTGACGAAGATCAGTTTGCAGGGGTGGTTCTCGGCAGCGAGCTTGTCGCGCCATTCATTAGTGATGCGTTCGGCACGCACCAGCTGTTCCTTGCTCGGCAGCAGGCCGGCGCGGTTGAGCTCGGCCCAACCGTAGAACTGACAGGTCGCGAGTTCGACGAAGTCCGCTTCCAGCTCCAGACAGAGCTGAATGATCCGGTCGATGTTGTCGATATTGTGCCGATGGGTCACGAAATTCAGCACCATCGGATAGCCGTGCGCCTTGACCGCGCGCGCCATCGCAAGCTTCTGTGCGAACGCCTTCTTCGAGCCCGCCAGCAGGTTGTTCACCTCTTCGTCGGCGGCCTGAAAGCTGATCTGAATATGGTCGAGCCCAGCGTCGGCGAACGAGGCGATCTTCTCCTCGGTCAAGCCGATGCCGGAGGTGATCAGGTTGGTGTAGTAGCCCAGATCCCGTGCCGCCTTTATCAGCTCGGCCAGATCCTGGCGAACCAACGGCTCGCCGCCGGAAAATCCCAGTTGTGCCGCGCCCATCTCGCGTGCCTGGCGGAACACCTCAATCCACTCGGCTGTGCTCAGCTCATCGTGGCTGCGCGCGAAGTCCAACGGATTCGAGCAATAGGGGCACTGCAGCGGGCAGCGATAGGTCAGCTCGGCCAATAGCCACAGCGGCGGACCGGGCTCGAAACCCGGCTTAGCGAAGCTCGATCCAGAACCGTTCAACGGCTACCTCCAGGAATGCGACGATGTCCTCCTCGATGCCCTCGGCATCGGGAAAGCGGCTCTGCAGATCAGCCACAATGGCGCCCACGCTCCGAGTGCCATCGACCTCGCCCAGAACCGCTGATGCGCTCTCATTCAGCTTGATCATGCCTTCGGGATAGAGCAGCACATGACAGTTCTGCGCCGGCTCCCATTGAAAGCGGAAACCGCGGCGAAAGACTGGAATCTGCGTCAGTTGGATATCGCTCATGGTCCTCTGTCTCGCCAGTAAAACATCATCGATATGAGGCGGTGGGCTGCCGCCCCGGGGCTCATCAGGCCGTTCAGTCAGCCGGTTAGAAGCTGATGCCCTTATGCCAGACGCGCTCGCGGGTCACCGTATGGTACGGCGGACGGTCCAGCTCATAAGCCATGCTCATGGCATCCAGCATGCTCCAGAGGACGTCCAGTTTGAACTGAAGAATATTCAGCATGCGCTCCTGAGCTTCTCGTGTTTTGTAGTGCTCGAGCGTAATGCGCAAGCCATGCTCGACGTCGCGGCGCGCTTCCTTCAAGCGTTTGCGGAAGTAGTCGTAACCGGACGCATCAATCCAGCTGTAGTGCTGTGGCCATGCGTCCAGACGGGACTGGTGAATGGTCGGGGCGAACAGCTCGGTGAGTGAACTGCTGGCAGCCTCCTGCCAGACGGCGCGGCGGGCGAAATTGACATAGGCGTCGACGGCGAAGCGCACGCCCGGCAGCACCAGTTCCTGCGACAGCACCTGCTCCCGGTCCAGGCCCACCGACTCGGCCAAGCGCAGCCAGGCTTCTATGCCGCCCTCCTCGCCTGGGCTGCCATCGTGATCAATGATGCGCTGGACCCACTCCCGGCGGGTATCGCGATCCGGACAGTTAGCCATGATCGCCGCATCCTTCACCGGAATGCAGACCTGATAGTAGAAGCGATTGGCGACCCAGCCCTGAATCTGCTCGCGGGTCGAGCGGCCTTCGTACATGGCGCGGTGAAACGGATGATGAATGTGGTAGTAGTCGCCCTTGGCGCGTAGCGCTGCTTCGAACTCGGACGGAGTCATGGCTGGCAGGGTCATAAAAACTTCCTTACGGGTTGTGCGGGCTGTTCCTTCAGGCACAGGTGAGCACCTTCAGCCACTGAGTTCTCTGGTGATCGCGGGCGGATGCAGGCTACAGCTCGATACTCATGCCATCGAACGAAACCTCGATCCCATGCTCCTCGAGCACTGCGCGTTCAGCGGAATCCTCGTCGAGGATCGGATTGGTGTTGTTGATGTGGATGAGAATCTTGCGTGCGGCGGGCATACCGTCGAGCACTTCGATCATGCCGCCAGGCCCGCTTTGTTGCAGGTGGCCCATTTCGGAGCCCAGCTTGGTCCCGACTTCGCGCACCTGCATTTCGTCGTCGCGCCAGAGCGTACCGTCAACCAGCAGGCAGTCTGCACCTCCCATCAGCTCCAGTAGCTCAGGGCTGACCTTACCGAGGCCCGGTGCGTAGAACAGCTTGCCGCCGGTGTTATGGTCCACGATCAGCAGGCCGATGTTGTCACCGGGATGCGGGTCGTTGCGGTGCGGTGAATACGGCGGCGCCGAGCTGCGCAGCGGGATTGGCGTGATTTCGAGTTGCGAGCAAGTCGGAATGCGGAAGCTGCCTTCCAGCGCAATCCGATTCCAGCGCAGTCCGCCGTTCCAGTGTTCCAGCATGTTGAACAGCGGGAAACCCGTGGTGAGGTCCTGGTGGACCATCTCGGTGCACCAAACCTGATGCGGGCAACCTTCGCGCAGTGTCAGCAGACCGGTAGTGTGGTCGATCTGGCTGTCCAGCAGAATGATGGCGCCAATCGCGGTGTCGCGCGGCGCCCGTGCCGGCTGCAGCTTGGGAAAGGCTTCGAGCTGCGCGCGGATATCAGGCGAGGCGTTGCACAAGATCCAATCCTCGCCATTGTCGCTGATGGCGATGGACGACTGGGTGCGCGCCTGAGCACGGAGCGTGCCGGCTCGCAGCCCGGCGCAGTTAGCACAATTACAGTTCCACTGAGGAAAGCCGCCGCCAGCAGCAGAACCTAAAATCTGGATGAACATGGGCAGCTCCCAAAAAAACGGAGCCCCGACCGGGGCCGGGGCAGTTCAATCAGCGATTGGCGAAGTACATGGTGACTTCGAAACCAATGCGCAGGTCGGTAAAAGCAGGTTTAGTCCACATGGCTGATTCCTCTTTTTGTGATGACGGAAGTATTCCGGCAACTCATTAAGCACCCTGATCCGTCAAAAGCGGAATGGTACTTTGGAAGGAGACAGCGCTCTGCATTGGTAGTGCCTCGACTGCCTCCGTTTTCGTAACGCGCGCTAACCTGCCTGCTCAGCGGCGCACAGCAGAGCGGCCGTGGGTGCCGCGCCAGGCCAGCTCGTTGGTGATTGTCGCCATCGGCGAGAACATATCGAAGTCGAACGCGGTCAGCGGGGCCTGTTCCTGTACACGCAGCGGCCAGTCATGATTGGCCAGCGCCGCCTTGCCTATCGCCACGAAGTCCAGCACGCCAGCGTCGAGCAGTTGTTGCGCCTGATCACCGGTGCCGATGGCGCCGTTGCCGATGATCGGAATCTCGACGGCACCTTTGGCAATAGCCGCCAGACTCTCGCCCTCCTCGAATGCCGGGGCACTGATGTCGGCTTCGGTTACGTGGATATAGTCGAGCCCGGCGGCGGCTAGCGTGGCGATACGATAGCGCGCGGCCTCAAGGCCCCCGTCCCATTTGAGCCGGCTGTCAGTGACCATGCCTTGTGACAGCCGCATACCCACGACAAAGTCCGGCCCGACCTCTTCACGTACCGCGCGGATGATTTCCAGCGGCAAGGCCAGTCTCGCCTTGTAGTCACCGCCCCACCGATCGGTGCGCTGATTGAACTCGGCTGTCATGAACTCGTGCAACAGATAGCCATTGGCGCCGTGCAACTCCACTCCATCGAATCCGGCGTCGCGTGCATGTTTTGCTGCCTGGACGAAGCCGGCAATCGCTTCCTGGATTTCTGCCTCGGTCATCTCTGCCGG
This sequence comes from Stutzerimonas tianxiuensis, assembly GCF_053470365.1. Lineage (NCBI taxonomy): Bacteria > Pseudomonadati > Pseudomonadota > Gammaproteobacteria > Pseudomonadales > Pseudomonadaceae > Stutzerimonas > Stutzerimonas tianxiuensis. The sequence continues at coordinate 23,585 of NZ_JBPVWS010000011.1, forward strand.
CGTTGCGTAAGGGCCTTCGCCGCCATAGAAGCTCAACTGCCGCCCGCCAGGCTGGACTGCCGATGGGGCTACGTGACGGGCGTGATGGATGTTGCCCTGAGTCTGTGCGCCGCCGTGCATCAGCTGGGCAATGATGGCTGCACCGGCCTGATGGACCGCACTGACAATCGGCTTCCAGCTGTCACGTTGTGCCTCGGTGGCCAGGCCTGGCTGGTTCAGGTAACCCTGGCTGTAAGCGATGTCGGTGTAGGTGCCTTCGGTAATCAAAAGGCCGAATCCGCCCTCGGCAAACGCCTGGTAGTAGTCACGCATCAATTCGTTGGGTTGCCCTTCCGGCTCGGCGCTTACGCGGGTCATCGGAGCCAGCACGGCGCGGTTGCGCAGGCGCAGCTGATTCAGCTGGGCAGGTTCGAGCAATTGGGGCATCAGCAAGTCCTCATGAACGTGGGTCATGCTGAATCTGAGGTGCAACAGGCGTTGGAGTTCGCCCCTTACGCTCGCCGGGCTTGGCGAGGGCATAAAAAAACGCGGCCTTTGGGGCCGCGTTGCGTTGATGGACCACCTGCCGCACCCGGTCGGTCGAGGGTCCCCGCACTGATCGCGTGCGAGCAAGTCAGCCGGCGCGCTGGAGCGAACGCGCCGGGTCTCTCAAGTTGCAGTGCCGCGCGCTTAGAAGAAGCCCAGCGGGTTGATGTCGTAGCTGATCAGCAGGTTCTTGGTCTGCTGGTAGTGATCGAGCATCATCTTGTGGGTTTCACGACCAACACCGGACTTCTTGTAGCCGCCGAACGCCGCGTGCGCTGGGTACAGGTGATAGCAGTTGGTCCAGACGCGACCGGCCTTGATGCCACGGCCCATGCGGTAAGCGCGGTTGATGTCGCGGGTCCAGACGCCAGCACCGAGACCGAATTCGGTGTCGTTGGCAATCGCCAAGGCTTCGGCCTCGTCCTTGAAGGTCGCAACCCCAACCACCGGCCCAAAGATCTCTTCCTGGAACACGCGCATCTTGTTGTGGCCCTTGATCAGGGTCGGCTGCACGTAATAACCGGTCGCCAGGCCGCCTTCGAGCTTCTCGGCGGCACCGCCTGTGAGAATCTCAGCACCTTCCTGTTGAGCGATTTCCATGTACGACAGGATCTTGTCGAACTGCTGTTCGGAGGCCTGAGCGCCGACCATGGTGTCGGTATCGAGCGGGTTGCCACGCTTGATCGCCTTGATCTTCTTCATCACCACTTCCATGAAGGGTTCGAAGATCGACTCCTGAATCAGTGCACGCGACGGGCAGGTGCACACTTCACCCTGGTTGAAGAACGCCAGTACCAGACCTTCAGCGGCTTTTTCGATGAATGCCGGTTCAGCATTCATGATGTCTTCGAAGAAGATGTTCGGGCTCTTGCCACCCAGCTCCACGGTGCTCGGAATGATGTTCTCGGCAGCGCAGCGCATGATGTGCGAACCAACCGGGGTCGAACCGGTGAACGCGATCTTGGCGATACGAGTGCTGGTAGCCAGCGCCTGGCCTGCTTCGCGGCCGAAGCCTTGAACGATGTTCAGCACGCCTGGTGGCAGCAGGTCACCGACCAGCTCGGCAAAGACCATGATCGACAGCGGCGTCTGTTCGGCCGGCTTGAGCACGATGCAGTTACCCGCGGCCAAGGCCGGAGCGAGCTTCCACGCAGCCATCAGCAACGGGAAGTTCCACGGAATGATCTGACCGACTACACCCAGCGGCTCGTGGAAGTGATAAGCCGCGGTGTGCTCGTTGATTTCAGCGGCGCTGCCTTCCTGCGCACGGATGCAGCCGGCGAAGTAACGGAAATGGTCAGCCGCGAGCGGCACGTCGGCGTTCAATGTTTCGCGGACCGCCTTGCCGTTGTCCCAGGTCTCGGCGATGGCCAGTTTTTCCAGGTTGGCTTCGATACGGTCGGCGATTTTCAGCAGCACCAGGGCGCGGTCCTGCACAGAGGTCTTGCCCCAGGCATCAGCGGCGGCGTGGGCGGCATCCAGAGCGTGCTCGACATCCTCGACCCCGGAGCGCGGGAATTCGGCGATGACTTCTCCGTTGACCGGCGAGGTGTTGACGAAATACTCACCCTTGACCGGCGGAACGAATTCACCACCGATGAAGTTGCCATAACGTGGCTTGAACGTAATGACGGAACCTTCTTTACCGGGTTGGGCGTAAATCATGAGCGGCCTCTCTAATTTTTCTGCTTGTCGGAGCCTGACCGAACATGGACAGGACATGGGACGATCTTAGGCAGCGCAACCGCTTGCCCGGAATGCACCCAAGGGACAGATGCGTTCCTCATTTGGTAGTAGATGCAATGGAGCTGTACGAGTCTCGGAGTGATGCAATACGCATGCGAATCGACCAAAACGGGCGAAACAGTTGAGTGCCGAGTGGCACCTGTTAGGTCGCCAGGTCACAGTGCAAGAGTCGGTCAGCACTTTTGACGGATTCACTCCACAAACAAAAAACCCGCCACGAGTGGGCGGGTTTTTGCAGCATCGAGGCCGGATATCGGCCCCTTTGATTTGCCGCTTAGCGCTTGGCTAGGACCTCATCCTTCGGCAGTTTGAAGGTCCAGACCATGCCGCCCTGGTTGAAGTCCTTGATGCGCTTGGCGACTTCGCCGCCCCAGAGCGGTACAGCGCCGCCCCAGCCGGAAAGGACCGAAACGTACTGTTCGCCATCCATTTCCCAGGTAACCGGAGAACCGATCACGCCGGAGCCGGTGTTGAACTCGTAGACCTTCTCACCCGTCTTGGCATTGAACGCCATCAGGAAGCCTTCCGGGTTACCGGTGAACACCAGATTGCCCTTGGTTGCCAGTACGCCACCCCACAGCGGCGCGTAGTTCTTGTAGCGCCAGACTTCCTTGCCGGTTTTCGGATCAATGGCGCGCAGTACGCCAATGTATTCCTCGTTCAGCGGATGGATGGTGAAGCCGGCACCCAGATAGGCCGCGCCTTTCTTGTAGGCGACGCCTTCGTTCCAGATGTCCATCGCCCATTCGTTAGACGGCACGTAGAACAGTCCGGTGTCCTGGCTGTACGCCATTGGCATCCAGTTCTTGCCGCCGAGGAACGATGGTGCCACGGTAACGGACTTGCCCTTGTCGGCCTCTCCTGGCGCGCCGGGACGGTTGGCGTCGTCGTAGATCGGACGGCCATCCTTGTCCAGACCCTTGGCCCAGGTGATCTTGTCAACGAACGGGAAGCCGCGGATGAACTTGCCGTTGGTGCGATCCAGTACATAGAAGAAGCCGTTACGGTCCGCAGTACCGGCTGCTTTGACGGTTTTGCCGTTTTCCTTGTAATCGAAGGAGATCAGCTCGTTCACGCCGTCGAAATCCCAGCCGTCATGCGGCGTGGACTGGAAGTGCCATTTGATCGAACCGTCGTCCGGGTCCAGCGCCAGGCGCGAGGAGGAATACAGGTTGTCGCCTGGGCGCAGGTGCGAGTTCCACGGCGAAGGGTTACCGGTGCCGAACAGCAGCGAGTCGGTGTCCGGATCGTAGTAGCCACCCAGCCAAGGCGCTGCACCGCCGGTCTTCCACAGGTCGCCGGGCCAGGTCTTGCCGGCTTCGCCGCCGGAAATGCCGTTCTCGACCTTTTTGCCGTCCTTCATCACGTAGCCCATATGACCTTCGACGGTCGGACGGGTCCACAGCAGTTCGCCGTTCTTGGGATTGAAGGCCTGGATCATGCCTACAACGCCGAACTCACCGCCGGCCAGGCCGGTGATCAGTTTGCCCTTGACCACCATCGGGGCGGCCGAGATGGAGTAGCCAGCCTTGTAGTCGGCCACGGTCTTTTTCCAGACGACCTTGCCGGTGTCCTTGTTCAGCGCGACCAGCTTGGCGTCCAGGGTGCCGAAAATCACCAGGTCGTCATACAGGGCTACGCCACGGTTGATCACGTCACAGCAAGGCATGATGCCGTCCGGCAGGCGAGCGTCGTACTGCCACAGTTCCTTGCCGGTGCGGGCATCGACCGCAAACACGCGCGAGTAGGAGCCGGTGAGGTACATCACGCCGTCTTTGATCAGTGGCTGCGCTTCCTGGCCACGTTGCTTTTCGCCCCCCAGGGAAAAGCCCCAGACCGGGCGAAGCTGACTGACGTTTTCAGTGTTCAGGGCATCCAGGGTGCTGTAGCGCTGGCCTTGCAGCCCCAGGCCGTTGGTAACGATCTGATCGGTGGACTTGGCGTCATCGAGAATTTCCTGATCGGTGACTGCCCATGCCGACACGCTGGACACGGCCATGGCGGCGCAAAGCGCTGTCAGGGCGAAGGGCTTGCGAAGACCGGTGTGCTTCATTGCGGCTACCTCTACGGGTTCATTGTTATCGTCGCCGGGAAGTTTTCCCGGTCTAGTAGCGATTCTTGGATCTAGCCGCTCTTGCAACAATTACACGCAGTACCGATTTTTCTCCTCCCTTGGTAGCAATACTCGCCGTAGGCCACGCCATCCGTGCATCGTGATGGCAGAGCCGGACGACCACACCGGCACCGAAGTTGGGGCCGGTGTGCCCGAAAAGACAATTTCTCGCGCCGAGTTCGAGGCTTACAACGGACGCCCCTCTGCTCACAAGGACACGAGCCATGCGCCGCCTCATCATCTGCAGCATCCTGTTGGCATTGGCTGCCACCGCCAACGCCGCTCAGCCAATTCGGCTGGGCTTGAATTACCCAAGCACCGGCAACTACAAGAGTGAAGGCCTTGAGCTGCGGCGCGGCGCCCTCCTCGCCATCGAGACCATCAACCAACAGGGCGGAGTGCTGGGTAGACCGCTCGAGCTGATCAGCCGCAACTCAGCCGCCCGTGAAGAAAAGGCGCGGTTCAACATCGACAAGTTTGCCGCCCAAGGCGCCTCGATGGCCTTTGGCGGTGCTACCAGCGAGGAGGCCATAGCCGCCGGCCATCGCGCCCGCGAGCTGGGCATGTTGTTCTTCCCTACGCTGGGTTACGCCAACGCAATCACCGGGCACGACGGCCAGCGCTACCTGTTCCGTGAAACCAACAGTGCCTTGATGAGTGCACGCGTGCTAGGCGAGTACCTGAGCTGGCATCTGCCGAACCGTCGCTACCACTACGTCAGCCTCGACGACACCTGGGGCCACAGCATGGAGCAGGCACTGCGCGAGGCCACCCGCAGCCGGGACCGAGCTCGCCACGGTTTCTCGCGCATCAGTGCCAGGGGTGCGCACCATGAGGAGTATCGCGCCGCCCTGAAGAAGGCCGCGGCCAGTGACGCCGACGTATTGGTCGTCATCCTGCTCGGCCAGGATCTGGTGCAGACCATGCGTCTGGCGCATGACCTCAAGCTCGACCAGCGGATGCAGATCATCGTGCCCAACCTGACCGGCAGCATCGTCGAGCAGGCAGGCCCACAGGTGATGGAGCACGTCATTGGCACGGCAGCCTGGACCTGGCGTGTTCCCGCGCTGGTCAAAAGCGAACAGGGGCAGGCTTTCGTCGAAGCCTTTATCGCCCAGCATCAGCGCTACCCCGACAGTACAGCCGCATCCGCCTTCGCCATCGTTCAGCAATGGGCTGCGGCGGTACAGCGTGCAGGCAGCCTGCACAGCGAAAAAGTCATCAAGGCGCTGGAAGACCATCACTACAGCTTGCTCAAGGATGAACAGTACTGGCGCCGCTTCGACCATCAGAATGTTCAGAGCATCTACGCGGTCCGGGTTCGATCACGGGATGAGATCATGCAGGACAGGTTCAAGCAGGATTACTTCACCATCATCCATCGCATGGATGGCGAAGCGGCAGCCCCAAGCCTCGATGATTGGCACGAGGAGCGCGGTGACGAGCTGATCTTGCGCTAGGCACTGCGTTGCGCAAGGGAACACCACAGATTGAACGCCGGGCTCATGGGTCGTTAATCACCGAACGAATGAACGCCCGGAGTTCACTTCGAGCCGATACAGTAGGCGCCTAATGATCAGGGCGTTCATGTCCCCATGCGGGGCAGCGCTGGAATGACGCCATTCTCACGTCAAATCGGGCTTTATCAATGAAACAAACGTGGTCCCCTTTTCCCTGGGTGTGCTTCGCCATGTGCGTCGGTGTCATGGGCACAGCGCTCATCTCGCCGCTATACCCGCTGTACAAGCAGGCGTGGCAGCTTCGTACCAGCGATATATCGCTGATTTACATCATCTATATGGCAGGGGCGCTTTTCGGGCTGTTGTTCATGGGCCGCCTGTCCGACACCCTGGGCTTTCGCAAGGTCATGCTCAGTGGCTTGCTGCTCGGCTGGGCTGGGACGCTGGTGACGATGCTGGCGTGGAACCTGCCGAGTCTCAACATCGGCCGTTTTGCGGTCGGTCTTTCTTCAAGCCTGATCGTGACCAGCGCGTCAGTGGGCCTGGTGCAGATTTCCCGTGATGGCGCGTCGCAGCGGATATCGATGATCACCAGCTTCCTGCTTGCCTTGGGCTTCGGCCTTGGCCCGCTTACTGGCGGCGTCATCGGCCAGTGGTTCGCGCACCCGCTGAAAACCACCTACATCCCGTCCTTGATCCTCGGCGTGCTGGGTGTCTACGCCTTGATGCGGGTGCAGCTCAAGCCGCATCCAGAGCTCAGCGCAGCCGCACCACTGGGTTTACGTACGTTCATTCCGCGGCTGACCTGGGCCGCACGCCAGGATTCGCTGGCGTTTCTGCTGACCTGTGTGTGCCCTTTTTTCGCCTTCGGCGTGTTCGGGATCTACGCGTCGATGGCGCCGCTGTTTCTGGAGAAGATGCTGCCCTGGCATGGCCCGGTGGTGAGTGGCACCTCCATTGGCGTCATCCTGCTCGCTTCCGCCATGATGCAACTGGCCTGCGCGCGGATGAGTCTGCGCTGGTGCGGACTGCTCGGTCTGTTGTCAGTGGTGTTGAGTAACGCAATGCTCGTACTCAACTTCACGGCCGGCTCGTCGCTGGTATTCATCATCGGTGTCTGCGCTGCTGCTGCGGGCCATGGCATGTGCCTGTTGGCCGGTATCAGCATGGTCAACCGTATTGCCAGCCCTGCCGAGCGCTCGGGGCTGATTTCGACCTACCTGGTGTGCGGCTACGTTGGCAGCATCGTGCCCTTGCTCGGCGTCGGCTGGGTCGCCGACCACTACGGCCTGCCTGTTGCGATCAGCTTGCTGGGCTGGATGGTGGTAGCACTCGCTACGCCGCTGGCCGTGTGGTTTTTCCGGCATCCGCGAATGCAGCCAGCCTGAACGGCGCTCCGAAACGACACCCAGGCCAACGAGTTTGAGATATGACCCGGAACGTCTAGTCCGTGACCAAGCGGTAGCCCACTCCCGCCTCGGTAATGATGAACCGCGGCGCGGACGGGTCATCGCCGAGCTTGCGCCGCAAATGGCCGACGACCACGCGCAGGTAATGGGTATCGCCGCTGTGGCTGGGGCCCCATATGTCCTTGAGCAGCTGCTGCTGCGTGACGACCCGGCCTGTGTGCTGGGCAAGCTCAGCCAGTACCGCGTACTCCTTGCGGGTCAGGCTGACCTCCTGCCCGTCCAGGCTAACCCGTCGGTACGCGAAGTCGATGCATAGCGGACCAGACATCGCCTGCGCCGGCCCGCTCGACGCGCCTTGGTTCTGACGCAGCAGTGCACGGACCCGGGCGAGAAACTCCTGGATGCCGAATGGTTTGGTCACGTAGTCATTCGCTCCGCCATCGAGCGCCATGACCTTCTCGGTCTCGCTCGAGCGTACCGACAGTACGATCACCGGCACCTGACTCCACTCTCGCAATTCACGCAGCACAGTCTGCCCGTCCATGTCCGGGAGGCCTAGGTCGAGCACGACCAGGTCAGGTTTGTTCAAGGCTGCCGAGGCCAGACCGTCCTGACCGTCTCCACTTTCGCTCACGCGATACCCCTGCGAGCCGAGGCTTATGCGAAGGAATTTCCTGATCTGCGGCTCGTCGTCGATGATCAATATGCTGGCTTGCTGACTCACGTGAGGTCCTTTTCCATCTCAGGCTGAGGTTGTAGCGGAAGCGCCAGGGTGACGCTCGCGCCTCTTCCGCCGAGCCCGTCTGCAACGAACACCCGCCCCCCATGTGCGCCGATCATGCCTTGGCAAATGGCGAGGCCGAGTCCGGTGCCCGGCCCGCCCCGATCGCCGCGCGCGGCCGTATAGAACATGTCGAAAATGCGTTTACGTTCGGCCTCGGGAACGCCTGGGCCCTCATCGCTGACGATGAAACGCAGGGTGCCGGCTCCTGTCGAGACTGCAATCTGCAGCCTGCCTTGAGGTGGAGAAAAACGGGCCGCGTTCTCCAGCACATTGACCAGCGCCTGTTCGACCAATGCAGGGTGGACGTACAAAAGCGGCAGATCATCGGGGATCAGCACCTCAAGCCGCAGGTCTGCTAGCACACGGTGCAGGCGTTGCAGCGCACTGGCGATGATGTCGGCAGGTGTCGTCCAGTCACGGATCAGCTTCAGGCCGCCGTGACCGAGGCGCGTCATATCCAATAAATTTTGAATGTAGCGGTCAAGGCGCTCGGCTTCGTCACGCGTCGCCTCAAGCAGTTCCTGTCGATCCGCCTCACTCATGCTGTGCCCTAGACTCGCCAGGCTGTCGATCGAGCCACGCATGGCTGTAAGCGGCGTGCGCAGATCGTGGGACACGGATGCAAGTAACGCGCTGCGCAGCTCCTCGGTCTGCCCGTGCAGTCGGGCCGCCTCCAACTCCTGGGCCAGCGTGGCGCGCCCCAGTGCTTGCGCCAGGGGTTGAGCGAGCGCAGCGATCAGGCGACGCTTCTGTAGCCCTGCCGGGTCTACACCCAGCTGGCGAATGCCTAGCAAGCCCAGTGGCTGTCCATCGCCACTCAACGGCAACCACCACCATTGCCCACTGGGCAAGGTATCGGTTCCCTTCCCCGCTGGCTGACCATGCTTGAACGCCCATTCAGCAGCCCCCCTTTCCGGCTCGGCCAGCAGCGGCTCAGCCCCGATGAACATCCATTTCCCCTGCTTGCCGCGCGTCGCGATGACGGCTTCAAGGTTCGCCACCAGTTGCAACTGGCGAACAGCGGCAGCGCCTACGGCCTGAACATCGGTGGCAGCACTCAACTGGCGCGAGAGATCGAGCAAAGCAGTGGTCTGCGCCTGAGTCTGACGCAACGCCTGAAGCTGTCGCCGTTGGCGGCTGGCAAGATTGCCCGCAAGCACCGCCATCAACAGAAAAAACATAAGCGTCAGAACGTCTTCCTGACGCGCGACGATGAACGTGAACGTCGGTGGTATGAACAGGAAATCGTAAAGAACAAACGACAGCCCCGCACACGCCAGGGCCGGCCCCAGACTGCTGCGCACGGCAACCACCAGCACGGCCGCGAGGAATACCAGCGAAATGTTAGGTAACGCGAGATAGCGGGACAACATCAGTGCCACGCCTGTGGCAGTCAGGGTCGCCAGCGCAGCAAGCAGATACTGACGCCAATCCAGAGTGGCAGTGGTTCTCACGGGTACTGCCGCCAGAGCAGGCTCTTGGCCAAGCACACTGATCTCCAGACCGCGCCCTCCCTTGATCAGTTGCTCAGCTATCGATCGGCGCATCGAGAACTTCCACACCTGACGCGCACCGCCGCTGCCTACCAACACGAGGGTGGCGCGACGCTCAACGGCATGTTCGATGAGCGTTCGCGCCACCCGCTCGTCACGCAGCTCCACAACCTCTCCGCCAAGACGTTCGGCCAGTTGCTGGGCGGACTGGAGATAGCCGAGCTGAACCTCGCCTCGACTCGCGCCGGTGTCGACATGTACGACTGACCATGGGAGATGCCGGCGTTCAGCGACCCGGGCTGCATGCCTGACCAGTCCTTCCGCGTAGGCATCACCATTGATCCCTACCAGCAAGCGGCTCCGGACTGCCGGAGCGGTTTGACCCTGCAACCGGTGGCGTCGATGCAGGTCTGCATCCACTCGCGCCGCTGCGGTCTGAATCGCCAATTCGCGGAGCGCGGTCAGGTTGGTTTGAGTGAAGAAGGCATCGATCGCCGCACGCGCCTGTTCCGGCACGTAGACCTTACCCTCACGAAGACGCTCCAACAGCTCGCGCGGCGGCAGATCGATCAGCAGAATGTCATCGGCCTGATGAAGCACCCAGTCCGGGACCGTTTCCCTGACCTGCACACCGGTTATACCGCGCACCTGATCGTTGAGACTCTCGAGGTGCTGCACGTTGACCGTGGTGTAGACATCGATACCCGCTTCGAGCAGCTCAAGGACATCCTGCCAGCGTTTGGCATGCCGGCTGCCGGGCGCGTTGCTGTGCGCCAGCTCGTCGACCAGCGCGAGACTTGGCCGCAATAGCAGCAGGCCGTCGAGGTCCATTTCGAACAGTGTCACACCTCGATACTCGCTTCGGCGCATCGGCTGTTCCGCCAATCCGACCCGCATCGCCTCAGTTTCTGCCCTACCGTGGGTCTCGACCACCCCGACCCGCACATCGCGCCCTAGCTGTCGCTGTCGCTGTGCGGCTTGAAGCATCGCGTAGGTCTTGCCTACGCCAGGTGCCGCGCCGAGGAATACCTTGAGCCGCCCGCGTCCTTCGCGGGGCGCGTCATCAAGCAGGGCATCGGCACGTTGAGCATCGCTCATTCATTTCACTCGCCGGAATCAGGCTGCGGATTGTCCGCCAGGGCGAGGTTCAGAGCCAGTACGTTGACGATGGCCGGGCCTACAAGAGGCGTCGTCAGCTGCGCCTGAATCAGGCGATCCAGCGCTTGCTCAGAGACCCCTCGAGCGGCAGCGACACGGACAGCCTGAAACTTCGCGGCGGCCAAGGTGAGGTGCGGGTCCAGGCCGCTGCCAGATGTCGTCACCAGCTCCATCGGCACGGGCTGTTGAGCCGTGCCGTTCCACTCGCTGATGCGCTCACGGACCTGATCGACCAACAGCGGGTTGCTCGGAGCCAGATTACTCGCGCCGCTGGCAACGGTTGCATAGTTGGCGGCAGACGGACGTGGATGAAACCATTCTGGCCCTTCGAAAGGCTGGGCCAGCAACGCACTGCCTCTCACCTGCCCCTCCCGGTCGCGCACCAAGCTTCCGTTGGCCTGCTCGGCGAACGCCAACTGCGCCACGGCCATAACGGACAATGGATAGAGCACGCCGGTTATCAGCGTCATCAGGATCAGCGCTGCAAGCGCCGGACGGATGTGTTTGAACATGTTTTTTCTCCAAAAGCCGCGCATCAGGCGCGGCAGAGTTCAGACCAGACCTGCCGCGGTCAGCAGCATGTCGATCAACTTGATCCCAGCAAAGGGCGCGACCAATCCACCCAGGCCATAGACCAGCAAGTTGCGCCGCAAAAGGCTGGCCGAGTCGGCCGCTTTGACGTTGACGCCCCGCAGGGCCAGCGGAATCAAGGCAATGATGATCAGTGCGTTGAAAACGATGGCTGACAGGATCGCGCTCGATGCGCTGTGAAGCTGCATCACGTTCAGCGCGGCAAGTTGCGGGTATAGGCCAATAAACAGAGCCGGCAGGATGGCGAAGTACTTCGCCACGTCGTTGGCAATCGAGAACGTGGTCAGTGCGCCTCGGGTTACCAGCAGTTGCTTGCCCACCTGCACCACATCCAGCAGTTTGGTCGGGTCCGAGTCGAGGTCGACGAGATTCGCAGCCTCGCGCGCGGCCTGAGTGCCATCGTTCATGGCCATGCCCACGTCCGCCTGTGCCAGCGCTGGCGCGTCGTTAGCTCCATCACCGCACATCGCAACCATCTTGCCATCGGCCTGTTCCTGGCGAATCCGCTGCAGCTTCTTTTCCGGCGTCGCTTCGGCGATCACGTCATCGACGCCCGCTTCGGCGGCAATTGCAGCGGCCGTCAGGGGGTTGTCTCCGGTGACCATGACGGTCCGTATACCCAACTGGCGAAGCTGAGCAAAGCGCTCTTTGATGCCGGGCTTGACCACATCCTTGAGATGAATCGCGCCGAGCAGGCGGTCATCCGCGCATACCAGCAAGGGCGTCCCACCGCTCTGTGCAATTGTCTGAAGTTCTCTCGCCAGCACCGTTGGAATCTGCTCGCGCACAAGCCCCAGATAACCCAACACGGCATCCACAGCGCCTTTGCGGTAGCAGTGGCCCTCATGATCCGCACCCGACAAACGGGTTTCTGCAGTGAATGGGATACCGGCCACTTCATGCCCAGCCGGCGCCTTTACCGGGTCAAGGCCGCGCAGATATTCAACGATGGATTTGCCTTCAGCCGTGTCGTCAGCCAGCGATGACAGCAGCGCAGCCCATGAGAGTTCGGTCGATGAAACGCCTGGCGCCTTGAACATGGCCGTGCAACGACGATTGCCAAAGGTGATGGTGCCGGTCTTGTCTAGCAGCAACACCTGAACATCGCCGGCGGCCTCCACTGCCCGGCCTGACTTGGCGATGACGTTGAGCCGCACCAGTCGATCCATGCCGGCGATCCCGATGGCAGAAAGCAGGCCGCCAATGGTGGTAGGAATGAGCGTGACCAGCAGCGCCACCAAGTACACCAGCGGGAGATCCCCGCCTGCGAATCGGGCAAAGGGTTGCAACGTGGCAACCACGACAAGAAAGATCAGCGTGAGCCCGATCAGCAAAACGTCGAGCGCGACCTCGTTGGGTGTCTTCTGTCGTTTGGCGCCTTCCACCAGCGCAATCATACGGTCCAGTGTGGACTCGCCTGGATCGCTGCTGATACGCACAAGCAACCAGTCGGAAACCACGCGCGTATTGCCGGTGACCGCCGAGCGGTCGCCGCCCGATTCGCGGATAACTGGCGCAGATTCACCGGTAATCGCTGCCTCGTTGACGGCTGCGATACCCTCGATGACTTCACCATCGCCGGGGATCAGTTCACCGGCCTCGACCCTCACCACGTCTCCGCGTCGCAAGCTGCTGGCGGCAATGCTTCGGAACGCGCCGGTCTCCGTTCGCAGATGCGCCTCCAGACCCTGCGACCCGGCTTTCAGGCTATCCGCGCGGGCTTTGCCGCGGCCTTCAGCCAGCGCCTCGGCAAAATTGGCGAAGAGCACCGTGAACCACAACCAGAGTGCGATCTGCACGGCGACACCAGTGCTGACCGCCTCGTTGGGCAGCAAGCACAGCACGCTGGTCAGCACTGCGGTGAGCTCTACCACCAGCATCACCGGCGAACGTGCCAACGTCCGGGGATCAAGCTTGATCAAGGCCTGGCGCAGCGCAGGCTTGCATAGCGAAGCGAAGGACGTGGCGGTGGTTTGCTCGGCACCCTCGAGTGCCGTTTGATGGACGTTCATCATGACGCTCCTCAGAAGCCCTGTAGCAAGAAATGTTCGGCGACCGGCCCGAGTGCCAGCGCAGGCAAGAACGTGAGCCCGCCGACGAGCAGAATCACCAGCGTCAGCAGGATCACGAACATCGGCCCGTGGGTGGGGAAACTGTTTGCGTCGACCGGCGCACGGTTCTTGGCCGCGAGGCCACCGGCAATGGCGAGCACCGGCAGGATGAAACCAAAGCGGCCCAGCAGCATGGCGAACGCGATCATGAGGTTGTGGTAAGGGATGGCCGCGCCAAACCCGGCGAAGGCCGATCCGTTGTTTCCAGTGCCGGAGGTATAGGCGTAAAGGATTTGGCTGAGGCCGTGCGGCCCCGGATTGGTGATCGACTCGGCAGGGCCTGAAAGACTGACGCCGAGAGCGGTGAGCACAAGAACACCCACCGGCATCACCAGCAGCGTTGCGACCAGCAGCCGAACCTCGCGCGCTTCAAGTTTCTTGCCCAGATATTCCGGCGTGCGCCCGATCATCAGGCCAGCCAGGAACACCGTGATCAGCACAAACAGCAACATGCCGTACAGCCCGGCCCCGACGCCGCCAAAGATGATTTCGCCCAGCATCATATTGACCAGAGGCACCATGCCGCCCAGCGCGCTGAAGCTGTCATGCATAGCGTTGACAGAGCCATTGGACGCCGCGCTGGTTGTTGTCGCCCATAGCGCCGAAGCCGCGATACCGAGTCGGCTCTCCTTGCCCTCCATCGACCCGACCTGCTCAACCGCCAGACCGGACAGCATTGGATTCGGTTGATGCTCGGCGACCAGCGTGACGCCAAGGCCCAGGACAAACACGGTCAGCATGCAGGCAAGAATGGCCCGGCTCTGCCGCAGATCTCGAACGTAATGACCGAACATGAAGACTAGCGCGGTGGGAATCAAGATGATCGAGACCATCTCGAACAGGTTGCTCCAGGCGGTCGGGTTCTCGAAGGGATGCGCCGAGTTGACGCCGAAGAAGCCGCCGCCGTTGGTACCCAGTTGCTTGATTGCGATCTGGCTGGCCGCAGGTCCCAGAGAAATGGTCTGCTCGCCGCCTTGCAACGTGACGGCCTGAACGTAGCCCGAAAAACTCTGCGGCACCCCCTGCCAGACCAGGATCAGCGCAAGCACGACGCAGAGTGGCAACAGACCGTAAAGCACCGCCCGGGTCAGATCGACCCAGAAATTCCCGATTGCCTTTGCCGAGCGGCGTGACAGTGCACGACTAAGCACCACCAACACAGCCAGCCCCACCGCCGGGCTGATGAAATTCTGCACGCCAAGGCCGACCATCTGGCTGAAATAGCTGAGCTGGGCCTCGCCGCTGTAGGCTTGCCAGTTGGTATTGGTCACGAAGCTCACAGCGGTATTGAGGGCAAGGTCCCACGCCATGCCCGGCACCGCTTGCGGGTTGAGCGGAAGCCTGGCTTGCAACATGAGCATCGTGAACAGCGATACCAGGCTCACAGCAGTCAACGCCAGTAACGCCAGGCTGTAGGTTTTCCAGTCCTGCTCGCTGTGCTCGTCAATCCCGGCGGAGCGGTAGCAGAGGCGCTCGATGGGGCCGAGAACAGGCGTCAACCAGGTACGTTCACCCTCCATGGCTCGAAACAGGTAGCGCCCCAACCAGGGGGCAGGTATCAGGACCAGCGCGAAGAACGCCGCGATCATCCAGTAATCGTGAGTGTTCATTGGCTCTCCTAGCTGCGTTCGGCGCGCAGCAGCGCAACCAGGAGATAAATGAACAGGGCGATGGCCAAGGCCAGCGATAGCCCGTCGAGAAATGTCATGGGGATCAGCTCCGTAGGTCGCATCAGTGCGGTACGGAGAGTTTCAGAGCGAGGGGCGTAAAGATTCGATTGCGCCTTCAGCGCAGCGGCGTAAAGAAAGCGTATTTTTTTAAACGACTCGGCTGGCTCATGCACTCGCATCGGCCTGGCCGAATGTGCTTAAGCGCAGCTTCAACCCAACACCTGGCAGCGTCCGGTTGAAGCCACCTGTACAGCGCCATGAGGACGGCGATATCAATCGAAGCAACGGTTTACCGTTGGACGTCAGTTCTCGCCCAGCTGCACCTGATACAGCTCGGGCAGTTCATAGCGCAGCCCGTAGTCGGCATAGATCGCTTCAACAGCACCGTCTTTGACCAGGCCCTCCAGCTCGCCCTCGAGCGCATAGGCCAGTTGCCGATTGGATTCGTGCACGGCCATACCCAGCTCCCATACCTGCTTGCCCATGTTCGGATAGGCGTTTTCTGCAGGTTTGAGATGACTGTCATTGGCCTGCCCCAGCATCCAGTCGATCTCGCCGCGCATGGCCATCGTCGCGTCAACTTCTCCGGCCTGCATCGCTGCGAATGCGGCCTGGGCTGTCGGGTAGTGATGCAGCATCTTGGCGATGCTGCCGTTGAACACCGACGACAAATAGAACGAGGGAACGCTCTCCACTTCAACCCCGACCGGGTGGTAGCGGAACACCGCGACACTGGAGAGATCTTCGAGGCGGCGATCGTCATAGGCCGACTGCCAGCGCTCGCGCTGGTACGGACCGAACATGACCACCAGCTCGTTGATCAGCTCGCCCAGCTCGTTCTGCTTGTAGGAGAACTCGCGATCGTACGGCACGCGCATCATCACGTCGGCCAGTACGTTCGGTCTCAGGTAATGCCCTTTCCAGATGAAGTTGCGTAGGTCGTCATCCAGCGTCTCGTCTGGCGTTACCCACAACACTTCGATCTTTAGCCCAAGCTTGGACGCCAGTTTTTGCGCGAGGTCGAAGTCGACTCCTCGCGGCTTGCCATCGGCCATGAAGCTGTAGGGTGGGAAGTTTTCATACATCGCCACCTTGAGTACGCCCGAATCGATGATGTCATCGAACGCACGCACCTTCACTACTTCCGCCTGTGCCAGCGCGCAAGCCATCAACAAGCAGAGCCCTGCAAGCAACTGGCGCATGATGATCACCGCTTGGCAGCTTCACTTTCGATGTAGGTACGGATCGCCCAGAGCGCTTCCTGGCTGAGGTAGTCGGCCATGCGCGGCATGTAGACGGCACCGTCTCGAACCGCACCGTTGATTACACGTTCCTTGAACCACTCGTCACCATCGTAGTCCGCTTCAAGCTCACGCAGATCGGGTGCGATGCCGCCGGAGATTGCCTCAAGGCCATGACAGCGCGCGCAGTTCTGGTTGTAGGCCGAGGAACCGATTTCAACAGCTTTGTCATGATCTTCGCTGGGCGCGCGGTATGGGTTTTCGTCGACCCACTCTTCGCCTAGCGGCGTCAGCCCTTTGGTTTCCACCGTTTGCGGCGTGACATCGCCATGGGCAAAGGCAAAGCCGGCGAAGCCGAGCAGACCAGCAGCAAAAAGCGCGCGCAGTTCAGTTTTATTATTCATGACTACCACCGTTGAGTTCGAATACCTGAGCAAGGCAGCCCCAGTAGGAGCGCATGGTGGTCATCTTGAACATTGCATCCTGATGGCAGAATCCTGCTTTGGTTGTCGGAGTCTCCTCCCTTAGTAGTAGGGCCTCGTGCAACACCGATGCGGCACACAGGTAGCAGGTCGAAAATACAGCCGTATTGGGAAGTTTTCCCTGAATCAGCGGGAGCTTTTCCGTATCAGCCGTCGCGGCACCGTCCCAATAATCGAATCGCCTGACCAGCTGCTGCGCACAACCGATGCCTGGCAAGCGCCACAGCTGGTCGCGTCCGAATCGACCAAGGGATACCAACCATGACAACAACAGCCCCCCTGGGCAGCAAACGCCCCCTCGCCATCGCCGTTCTGATTGGCGGTCTCTCAATCAGCGGCTTGGCAGCTGCCAAGAATGTCACCTGGGAAGACATAGCCAACGATCACCTCTCGACCGAAAACGTATTGCAGTACGGCCTAGGCACCAACGCCCAGCGCTGGAGCCCGCTGCAACAGGTAAATGACGAAAACGTCTTCAAGTTAACCCCGGCCTGGTCTTTTTCTTTCGGTGATGAAAAGCAGCGAGGACAGGAGTCCCAGGCGATCGTGCACGATGGGGTCATCTACGTGACCGGTTCGTACTCACGCGTGTTCGCGCTCGATTCGCGTACCGGCAAACGTCTCTGGAGCTACGCCCACCGCCTGCCCGCGGACATTCGCCCCTGCTGTGACGTGGTCAATCGAGGCGCGGCGATCTATGGCGACAAGATCTACTTCGGCACGCTGGATGCCCAGGTAGTCGCCTTGAACAAGGACACTGGTAAGGTCGTCTGGAAGAAGAAGTTCGGTGATCATGGCGCGGGTTACACCATGACCGGCGCGCCAACTCTGGTCAAAGACCAGAAGAGTGGCAAGGTCCTATTGATTCACGGCAGCTCGGGCGACGAATTCGGCATTGTAGGCAAGCTGTTCGCCCGCGATCCGGACACCGGTGAAGAGGTCTGGATGCGTCCCTTCGTCGAAGGGCATGTAGGGCGGCTGAATGGAAGAGACAGCACACCAACAGGCGATGTGAAAGCGCCTTCCTGGCCGGATGATCCCAATTCACCCACCGGCAAGAAAGAAGCCTGGAGCCAGGGCGGCGGTGCCCCATGGCAGAGCGCGAGCTTCGATGCCGAGACCAACACCATCATCGTCGGTGCGGGAAACCCGGCGCCCTGGAACGGTTGGGCGCGTACCGCTGACGGCGGCGAGCCGAAAGACTACGACAGCCTCTATACCTCCGGGCAGGTCGGTGTCGACGCCACCACGGGCGAAGTGAAGTGGTTCTATCAGCACACACCGAACGATGCCTGGGATTTCTCCGGCAACAACGAGCTGGTGCTGTTCGATTACAAAAACAAGGACGGAAAAACCGTCAAGGCGACGGCCCACGCTGACCGCAATGGCTTCTTCTACGTGGTCAATCGAGAGGACGGCAAGCTGCAGAACGCCTTCCCTTTCGTCGACAACATCACCTGGGCCAGCCACATAGACCTGAAGACCGGTCGGCCTGTCGAGAACGAAGGCCAGCGCCCACCCATGCCCGAGCCAGGCGAAGCGCACGGCAAGTCAGTGGAGGTTTCGCCCCCCTTTCTAGGCGGTAAAAACTGGAATCCCATGGCCTACAGTCAGGACACAGGACTGTTCTACGTGCCGGCCAACCATTGGAAAGAGGACTACTGGACCGAAGAGGTCAGCTACAAGAAGGGTAATGCCTATCTCGGTCAGGGCTTCCGCATCAAGCGCATGTACGACGATCACGTCGGCATTCTTCGCGCCATGGACCCCACCACGGGCAAGGTCGCCTGGGAGCACAAGGAATCGCTGCCGCTCTGGGCGGGCGTGCTTGCCACTAAGGGCAACCTGGTATTCACCGGGACCGGTGATGGTTACCTGAAAGCCTTCAACGCCAAAACCGGCGAAGAGCTGTGGAAATTTCAGACCGGCAGCGGAATCATCGCCCCGCCCATCACCTGGGAGCAGGACGGTGAGCAATTCATCGGTGTGACCGTCGGCTACGGAGGCGCCGTACCGCTGTGGGGCGGTGACATGGCTGCGCTGACCAAGCCTGTTGCGCAAGGCGGCTCGTTCTGGGTGTTCCGGATCCCGAGTTGGGACAAGCAGACCGCCAAACGCTGAGTCGAGGCTGCGCCGTGATGCGGCGCAGCCTCCCGCGCTGGACAGCTGGCGTTGCCAACTCGGTTGAACCGCAAGGGTTGGCGCTCTCCGGTTCATCGAGCCGTCACACATCAGCTGTCCTCTCCCCTTCGAATACGGAGCTGCCATGAGCCCGATTCTTCTTTTGCTGCCCGTTGCATTGCTCGCCAGCACCTCGTTGCTCGCTGACGACGATCAGCCAACCATCATCAATGGCTGCGTCATCCAGCCAGAAAGCAGATGCCCCAACGCCGACCTACGTAATGCAGACCTGAGCAATCAGGACATGCGCAAGATGGACCTAGGCGGTGCCAATCTGGCAGGTGCCAACCTGCGTCATGCGAATCTCGATCTGGCTAATCTGGAAAAGGCTGACCTGACCGGCGCGACCCTCACCCGCGCCAGCCTGCAACAAGCCAACCTGCGGGTGGCGAACCTCAACAATGCCCATCTGGTGGCGATTCAGGGATGGGGCCTGTTCGCTCAGGCCGCACGCTTCAACGGGGCTGACCTGACCGCGGCAAATCTCGAGTTTGCGCGTTTGAGCGGGGCGAAAATGCAGGGCGCAAATCTAACCGCCGCCAACCTTGAAATGACCTGGCTGAGCAAGGCCGATCTTGCACGCGCAACGTTGACCGACGCGAACCTGCAAGAAGGCAAGTTCAACGATGCCAACCTCGCAGAGGCCACCCTGACTGGCGCGCGCCGGCACTATGCAACCTTTCAAGGTACCAATATGGAAAGCTGCATCGATTGCCCTATGGATTGGGAGAAGTAAGGGATACGCATCAAATATGCGTCTGGGCGCGTTGTGCGCTAGTCTCGCCTGCATCAACGACGCCACTGCACCCCGCTGCTCTTGTCAGCGCTTGCCGGAACCCCTCATGCCCCTCATCCGTATTCCGCAGGTCGTCGAATTGGATGCCCTGCCCCGCTTTGATGGCCTTCATCTCGATCAGATCATCACACCCGAAACCCCCGCAGCGTTCAGCCAAGCCAAGGAAGAGCTGCTGGGCTGGCCGCAGGTCGGCTTCGATACCGAATCTAAACCGACCTTCAAGGTGGGTGAAGTATCGACGGGGCCGCATTTGATTCAGTTTGCCAGCCCCGAGAAAGCCTACCTGTTCAAGGTTGGCTCGGATGGCTGTAGCGAAGCCGTCAGTGCAGTGCTCCAGTCAGATCGGGTGTTGAAGGTGGGGTTCGGGCTGAGCACCGACCGCAGCCGTTTGCGCAGCCGCCTGGGTATCGAGATGCGGCACTTCGTCGACCTGGGCACAACCCTGCGCTACCAGGGCAAAAAGGGACAGGTCGGGCTGCGCGGGGCGGTTGCGGCCGTATTGGGCTCCCGGGTGAGCAAGTCACGTAGCGTATCCACCTCGAATTGGAGCAATCGCTCACTTACGGATGCGCAACGGCTTTATGCGGCGAATGATGCCTACGCCGCACTCATGGTCTTTCTCGCCCTGAGTGGCGATGACGAAGGTGTTTTTGAAGACCGGATTGCTGCTGGAATGCAGATAAAGCGCTGACTCGGCGACCGGCTGACGCAGCCGCTTCTGCGTACTCATCGTACCGAGCGTGCAACCCATCTATCTCAGAGGCGTCTATCAAGAACCGACTCTTGAGGATATAGATGTGGAAGGCATGTTTTTCAGCGGCTGGTCGACACTGGTCCGCACCCTGGTCATTGGCATCCTGGCTTATATAAACCTGATCGTGCTGCTACGTATTTCCGGTCGCCGCACGCTCTCCAAGATGAACGCATTCGACCTGATCGTCACAGTAGCTCTGGGGTCGACCTTCGCTACCATTTTGCTGAACCGCGATGTATCGCTCGCCGAAGGCACCTTAGCTTTAGCGCTTCTGATCGGTTTGCAGTATCTGGTCACATGGTCCAGCGTCAGAGTCGGTTGGGTACGCAAGCTCGTCACCGGCGAACCAGCACTGTTGCTGTATCAAGGGCAGATGCTCAGCAGTGCGATGCGGGTGGCTCGGGTAACTGAAGACGAAGTTCGCTCGGCGATACGATCCAGCGGATCTTCTTCCATCGATGACGTTGAAGCGGTCGTTCTGGAAACAGATGGCAGCTTCAGTGTGATCAGCCAAGGTTCCGGCAGCCAGCGCTCGAGCCTATCCGGTGTCATGACGCCGGGTCCTAGAGACGTCGAGCTTTAGGCGAACACACTGGCCGTCAACGGCTCCGGTACACGTGGTGCCATCCCCAGCCATCGGCGGCCAGTAACGCGCCCAACAAACGGTGCCGCTCGGGTGCGTCGAGCACCTGGTCCAGGTTCGATCTAAGCGGTATTCCGGCATCTCCAAGTGACGCGAGATCCATGACCGGGGCCTTGGCGTGGCTATCTACGCGGCCGAGGTAATTGGCACGTTGCATCTCGAGATGCTGGTCCAACGCTGAAACGAGCATTTTGTGCTTCAGCGCATCTTGCGGCACCTCTCCAGCGACCCCTTCGAGCAACTGCAACACCTCGTGCAAGGTCGCCACGGCAGGTATGACATTTTTCTCCGCCTGCTTGTTATGAAAGCAACGAATCACCGGATAGGCGTGATGATTAAGAGTGTGCTCAACCAGCATCTGCCGTATGTCGCTGGCGTTGTCGTAAAAGCGCGAAAAATCAGACCCGTTCCAACTGTTGACGAGGATTTCCTGCGGCGTCCGGCCCATGCTGCTGATGAGCAGACTCAGCTGGTTTTGCAGGCTGACAGCCGACAGTACCGGAACGATGTAGGTGATCGCAGCCGTGATGAAGGTCAGACCACAGAAGGCTGCGGCGCTGGTCAGTACCCGCCAGCCATCGGCGGATGCGGAGAAATCGCCCACACCTAGCGTCGATAACGTGAAGCCCGCGTAATAAAACGTCTCCCACCTATCCGCGATGAGCTTGGTAGTGTCATTAACCACCGCGCCTGGATCCGACGCGAGCATCAAAAACAGGCTGAGCCATAGACTGGCGATCCAGGTGAGTAGTGCCAGCAGCAGCACGCATTGCCCGGCATACTCCAGCAGCCTGGACTCCCCTCGCCGTCCCGCAGCGCTGAAGAAGCAGTGCCATACCATCTTGGAAACCGCGTTGGTGATCGGCCCACCGCCTCGCGTCGACAGGGTGGTTTTGATGATATCCATCGCTGTAATCAGAAAAAGCACAATTCCCAAAACAAGAAAAACCATATGGCGCGTGTTGCTCCATTGCAAAAGGATTCAGAAGTTATGAAGAATCCAGCCGCTGTTAGTTCAGCGCCGGTTTCCTCTACCGAGTAACCAACCCGGCAAGACAGGCCCAACTCCACTACAAACTTTCATGTCAGACCCAGCGCTTTGAGGTATCTTCACCCACCAAATTAGCGCTCCCACACACCTATCGAATTGCCAGAGGACAGCCCGATGTCGGCCTGTTTGAATTCAGGCTGGAGTTTTTCGGCTCCGGTGCTGATGACGCTGCTAGTCGGCCTGGGCGTCGCGGTATTGGCACGCTGGGTCCGTCATCAGCCGCAATTCGCCGGCAGTTCCGCTTTCACGCTGATGCATCTGGCCATCCTCTGGTGGCTCGGCGCCGCTGCCTTGGAAATGAGTGTCCACCAGCAGAGTTGCAAGATGTTCTGGGCAGGCATGGCCTGGCCCGCCATTCTCGGCGTCCCGACGTTCTGGTCGGTGTTTCTCTGGCAATACGTCAACAGTATTCGCAGCCCCCTCAGACCGCTCACCATTACGGCCTTGATAGCAATGCCAGTGGTGTTCTGGTTGTTGGCACTGAGTAATCCCTGGCATCTCCTGTTTTACGGTGCCGCGAGCGCGCCAATTTCATCAGCGCCAAACGCTCCGATTGCCTATCAGCACGGGTCGCTGTTCTATCTGGCAGCAGCTTACGGCTACCCCTTCATGATTTTCTGCATGGGTATCACGCTGCGCGCAGCCGCCCTCAGCAGCGGCCTGCATCGACGGCACTATCTTGTGTTCCTGGTGCTGACTACGATCCCATGGGGCGCCAATATCAGTTATGTGGCGTTCGATTGGACACTGTTCGGCTTTGATCCGACGCCATTCAGCTTCGCATTAACCATCGCCGGCTTTGGCTGGTTGATCAGCGGGCTGCGTCTGTTCGATCTGTTACCGGTGGCGCGCCACTTGCTGCTCGACGCATTGATCGACCCGGTGCTGGTGATCGATCCGCAACGCCGTGTTATCGAGGCCAACCCAGCCGCACTTCGCATGGCAAATCTGAAGAAGGACTGGCATGGCCGCGCCCTTTCGCAATGGCCTTACATAGGCGAAATGCTGGACGGCATATCGCAACGGACGGTGCTGGAAGAGTCACCCCAGCTTTTAAGCGTTGCCGCACGAAAACAGCACTTTGAGGTGCGTGTTCAGACAATCTCACGCACGACACGGGAAGGACCGGTGATCCTGGGCCAGATGCTCTATCTGCGCGATATCACAGAGTTTCAGCGCAGCCAGCAGCAGTTGGCCGAAGCGCTGGCGTTGAGCAAGCAGCAGTTGGCGACCATCTCGGACTTGCATGAAACCCTGCAAAATCAGGCACTGCGCGACCCGCTGACGGGTCTCTACAACCGCCGTTACCTGGATGATTTCTTTGCCCGTGAACTGGCTCGAGCGCAGCGTGATAACGCAGCTATCACCTTGGCCATGGTTGACCTTGACCATTTCAAGCTGCTGAACGATACCCACGGCCACGGGGTGGGAGACGATGCCTTGAAGGGCGTGGCGGCATTTCTATTAGGCGAACTGCGCAACACCGATGCGGCATTTCGTATCGGCGGCGAGGAGTTTTTGCTGATGTTGCCGCGCACGCAGCCGACAGAAGCCTTGGCAAAGCTGACGCGACTCTGTCGGCAATTCGCGGCTCAACCGCTGGAAACGCGTGCAGGACCTATGCAGCTGACCATGTCGATCGGCGTAGCGCACTGCCCATCGCAAGCAAGCGACCTGGACGGCCTGATGCAGCAGGCCGACAGGCAGCTTTATCTGGCCAAGGGCAGCGGGCGGAACCGGGTCATGGCGATGCCCGAGTTAATTGACGCAGCGGTCAGTGCCCGACCACTACCTCACTGATCTGCCGGACGGGCGTCAGGTCGGTGTAGTTGGCAATGTCAGCCACGATCTCCTCGGCATGCGGAGCGATACCCGCTTGGAAGGCCTCCAACGAGTCGCTGAAAATGTGACACATCGCGACATACGGCGCCGGTTCGTCAGGAGTGCGCCCGCAGATCGCCTTATCAATGGTGTAGTAAAGGCAGGCATCGCCCATGCGGGCCTTGAGAAGCGGTAGGTGCTTGTCGCGGTAGTAATCGTGATCGAACCTCGCGCCGGGGGTGTTGGGGTACATCACGCTGACTTTGATCATGGTTATCTGCCTATATGGGGACGTAACGCGTTCAGGACCCTTGCTCGATTGCAACCGTTGCGTGTGCAGTATCAACGTTCAGACACGACGCCACGAGGGTCAGCTTCTGACAAGCTGCGATGCCCAACGTTTTGCACAAAGAACCGTCAGTTCGCACTGCCGCCGACAAAGGCAACGTCATCATATCCCGGCCTACCGAGCTAACCGGCTGCACGATCACCCAGCCGCAGAATACCGGTATCGATGGCCAGATGAACCAGCTCGGCATGGGAGCTGACCTGCAGCTTGCTCTTGAGTAGCGTCAGGTAGTTGGAAACCGTCTTGCCACTGATGCAAAGCCGTTCGGCGATCAGCCTCGTTGGGGTGCCCTTGGCGAGCATCACGAAGATTTCAAATTCACGCTGGGTCATCCCTTGCAGACGTGGATCCAGCGCATTAGCGGTCGCCGGGTTGCGTGCCAATTGAGTAGCCAGCGGCTGTTCGATATAGGCATAACCAGCCAAGGTTCGGCGTACCGCATCCAGCAACACATCCGGCGACGAACTCTTGGTGATATAGCCGGCGGCCCCAGCATCCAGTGCCTGTCGTACCAGGGGCAATTCGTCGTGCATGCTAAAGAACAGCACGCGCAGTTGTGGCAGCCGCTGCAACAGACGCCGGGTGGTTTCGACGCCGCTGATGCCGGGTAGCCCCACATCCATGATGACCAGGCTTGGGGAAGCCTCCTGAGCTTTGGCCAGGGCCTCCTCGCCGTCGCAGGCCTCAATAACCTGAACTTCGGGTAGCAAGGCGCGTAGCAGCGCAGCGTAGCCTTGGCGGACCACAGCGTGATCGTCAACGAGAAGGATCTTCATTGGAGCATGACTCCCTGATCGGAATGTCCAGATAAACCACCCAGCCGTAACCTACTCGCCTGCACGCGATCAACCGGCCATCCAGCGCCCGCGCACGCTCATGCATCGAGCGCAGGCCAATGCCCGGCCGTCCGGGTGCGCCGTGGCCGTGGCCATTGTCACGGACAAGCAGCCTCAGTCGACCGCCGTTCATGCGCAGGCGGATGAACACGAAGCTGGCGCAGGCATGCTTGGCCACGTTTGTGAGCGATTCCTGCAGCAACCGGTACAGCTGTTCTTTCTTGCTCAGCGGAAGACAAGGAATGCGCCGGTCGATCTGCACGCGCAGCTCGATCCCTTGCGCGCTTTGCCACTGCTCGGCCAGCAACTGTATTGCTTCAGGCAACTCCAAATGGTCGAGCATCACGGGATAGAGCTCGCGCGTCAGCCTGCGAAAACCGTCCTGCAACTGTTCACAGTGATCATCCAGAGTGCGTGCCGTTGTGCTGACCAGCTGCGGCTGGTCTTTTATCGCCTGTAGCAGGCAGGCCTGGGCGCGGATTCCGGCCAAGTATTGTCCAAGGTCGTCATGCAGCGCCTGAGCAAGCTGTGTGCGCTCCCGCTCCTGCAGCTCCAGCAACGAGCGCGTCAGGTCATCGTTTTCCTGCCGGGTGTACTCCAAGGCGCTGACCATGCGGTTGAAATGCCCGGAGAGCTGCCCTGCCTCCTGCAGGGAGTGGCTCGGCAGACGCGTATCGAGGCGGCCTTGGGAAACTTGGCCAAAGGCTGCAAGCAATTCGTTCAGCACGCCGAGCGCCGGCCGGACAGCCCACCGGATCGCCAGCAGGCTCAGCAATAACGCACTGCCAAACCATACCAATAGCTGTACCAGCGAATCCTCTACCTCCTCAATTTCGTCTTGTGGATCTACGCTCAATTGCAAGGTCCGACCTTCAGGCATCTGTACTGTCAGGGGCGCGGGCAACTCGGCGGGATACAACAGGGTCTCGAGCAAGGTGCTTCGCTGCGGGCGGATCTCACGGCTCGGAACGCCCGGGCCCAACCAGCGAACCTGCACATGCCGCAAATGACGCGTCAGCTCAGGTTGGAGAGCAGCGGGATCGCGTTTCGCTATATCGCCGAGATAGCTAAGCACGGCACCCGCCGCAGCCAGTTCACGGCCTACGTCTTGGCTCGCCTGACGCAGCAGTACGGCCAAGCAGACGGCTGCAACCAGGCTAAAAAACAGCGAGACCAGCAGGCTGATACGCCAGAGTGCTGACATGTTCAATGTCCGCTTCAAGAGCAGCAGGTTGCTGTGCTACTTGACCACGAAGCTCCCTTCCATGCCCTTGTTCTGCAGCCCTTTGCAATAGAAAGGGAAACGCCCGGGCTTGATCGGCAGGAAGAAAATCTCCGCCTCGCCCGCTTCTTCGAACTCCAGTTCGACGAGCGTCACGGCTTTGATCTCCACACCGCCGGCCTCGACCTTTCGCAGGAAGATGGCCTGTGAAAACTCAGGAGCCTGAAAAGCACACTCTTTCTGGCCATCGGCGATGACTTTGAGTTGATAGGCGACGCCGGTTTCCAGCTGGTATTCCTTCTGAGAAACCGCGTAATCGCTTTCTTCGGAGCCAAACCTGAGATCGGGCAGCGATTGTGTCCGACGGGTAAGGTCACCGGCGGCAAGCACCTGATCGAAGCCGATCAGGCTGGCGATCAGCAAGAGGTGAAGTGTTAGCGCTTTGAATGGAGGCATGGGGCTTCTCGTTTTTGTTATGGATGGCTTCATCCTAGAGGTGCCTGTCAGGGTCCGGTTTACTACCTTGGTACACAGCAGCTGGTACTTTCTGCATATTTCCCCGCGCCGACAGGGTTCCTATGCTGACCGCAACGCCATAGGAGTCGTCCATGCGCCCTCTTTTGTATCGTACCGGTTGCTTGATCGCCCTTGCCTGCTGTGCAGTTTTCGTCAGTACTGCAGGCGCGGCGGGGCCAGAACTCTCGGCGCGCATCGGTTACCTCGGTTACCGCCCGGACCCAGGCCCGCTGCTATCGAATGTGATACCTGAGCCGGTTGACGCGGGCTTGAGCGGCGCCGAGCTGGCCATTACCGACAGCAACAGCACCGGTCGTTTTCTCAAGCACAGCTACACCCTGGACCGCGTCACGGCTGAAACTCCAGAGCAGCTACTGGACGAGGCCCAACAGCTACATGATCAGGGTGTGCGCCTGTTTGTGGTGAACGCTCCCGCGCAGAGCCTGGAAACGCTGGCCGGGGCCATGCCAGACAGTCTGCTGATCAACGCCGGCAGTCCCGATGATGAGCTGCGAACGTCACGTTGCCTCGGTAACGTGCTGCACACCCTGCCAAGCCGCAGCATGTTGGCCGACGCGCTGGGGCAGTTCCTCGCCGTGCGCCGCTGGAATCGCTGGCTGTTGATCAGCGGGCCGACTGAAGAGGATCAGGCCTATGCCGAGGCGCTCAAGCGGGCAGCCAAACGCTTCGGTCACAAGGTCATCGAGGAAAAACCCTGGTCGTTCGATAACGACCAGCGGCGCACAGCCCAAGCCGACATGCCTCTGTTCACCCAAGCTGGCGAATATGACGTGGTCGTGGTTGCCGATGAGCGCGGCGATTTCGGTGAATATGTGCCCTATCACACCTGGTTGCCGCGGCCGGTTGTGGGCACACAGGGCCTGACCCCGACCGGCTGGCACAAGACGGTCGAAACCTACGGGGCGGCGCAGCTGCAGAAGCGCTTCGAAGCCCATGCCAATCGCTGGATGAATGACCGCGACTTTGCCGCCTGGATCGGGGTGCGCAGCCTGGCCACTGCAATCACCAAGCTCGGAACCACGGACCCACTGGCAATCCGCCAGATATCGCTGAGCGAGTCGCTGCCGGTCGATGGGTTCAAGGGCCGCAAGTTGACGTTCCGGCCCTGGAGCGGCCAGCTGCGGCAACCAGTTCCGTTGGTGCATCCGCGAGGGCTGGTCAGCAATTCGCCCCAGGATGGCTTCCTGCACCCCACCAGCGAGCTGGACACCTTGGGCTTCGATCGGCCAGAGAGCCAGTGTCGGCTGAGCGAGGCGACCCGATGAAAGCCATATCTCGCTGCGTCTCCGGTCTGCTTCTTGCCGGCTTGGCACAAACCGCGAGCGCCAGCGAGCTGGGGTATGACGCCTACATTGACAGCCCGAAGCGAATCAAATGCATGTACGGCTACGTCACTGCCAAGACCGGAAACTTTGGAGCTGCCAAGCAGATATTCGAAGACTGCATCGCGCGCTGGAACGACGTGTATTCGATGATCTGGCTGGCTCAGATGTATGAATCTGGCTCGGGCGTTCCGGTAGATATGGACAAAGCCGCTGCGCTCATAGAGCTCGGCGCTAATCAGCCAGATGAGGCTAGCTATGTAAGTCTGGCTCGCTACCACTGGGGTACCGCATTAGCCGAAGGGCGCGGCGTAAAAAAAGACCGGAAGGCCGCGCGCATGTGGCTGCGCCGGGCATCCGAAGGCGGGCAGACCGAAGCGGACGAATACCTGCTGCGCATGGAACAGTCGCCAAATTAAATCGCCCGCTGAGCGGTTCACACCACAACAAGAGAATACTTCAATGACCCGAACACTCCTTGCTGCCGCTGTTTCCTGTGCACTGGCTTGCGCCAGCGCATCCACCCTCGCCGCCACCGCCTATGTGTCCAACGAGAAAGACGACACCGTCAGTGTGATCGATCTGGATACCCTGGAAACGGTCGAAACGCTTGACGTTGGCCAGCGTCCACGCGGGTTGACGCTGTCGCGCGACAACAAGCTGCTCTACATCTGCGCCAGCGACTCGGACACGGTGCAGGTCATGGACCTGGCAACCCGGAAGATCATCAAACAGCTGCCGTCCGGCGCTGACCCCGAACAGTTCGCGCTGCACCCGAACAACAAGTGGCTGTACATCTCCAACGAGGACGATGCGCTGGTGACGGTGGTCGACGTCGACAACGAAGAGGTGCTCGCACAGATCGATGTCGGCGTTGAGCCTGAAGGCATGGGCGTCAGCCCGGACGGCAAGTGGGCGGTGAACACCAGCGAAACCACCAATATGCTGCACTGGATCGACACCAGTACCAACCAATTGGTGGACAACACTCTCGTCGACCAGCGCCCGCGCCACGTGGAATTCAACAAGGACAGCACGCTGCTCTGGGCCTCGTCGGAAATCGGCGGGACGGTCAGCGTCGTTGACGTTGAGAAGCGGGAGATCATCAAGACGTTAAATTTCAAGATCAAGGGCGTGCATCCCGACAAGGTCCAGCCAGTCGGCATCAAACTCAGCTCGGACGGCAAATACGCTTTCGTCGCGCTCGGCCCGGCCAACCACATAGCCGTCGTGGATGCCAAAACCTACGAGGTACTCGACTACCTGCTGGTGGGGCGTCGGGTCTGGCACATGGCATTCAACATCGACGAGAGCCGACTGCTGACCACCAATGGTGTCAGCGGTGATGTTTCGGTGATCGACGTGGACTCGCTCAAGGTGATCAAGTCGATCAAGGTTGGCCGCTATCCCTGGGGCGTGGTGGTAGCACCATGACGGCCCTGCAGGTCGATGGCGTCAGCTTTGCCTACGGGGAACGTCAGGCGTTGCGAGACGTCAGTTTCAACACGGCAGCGGGCGGCTTCACCGCCCTGCTCGGCCCCAACGGAGCCGGAAAATCGACGCTGATCGCCTTGCTGACGCGCCTCTACGACTTGCAGCAGGGCGACATCCAGGTGGCGGGCTTCAGTCTGCGCAGCCAGCCGCGCGAAGCCTTGCGGCGGCTTGGGGTGGTCTTCCAGCAAAGCACGCTGGACCTGGATCTCAGCGTCGAGCAGAACCTGCGCTATCACGCCGCCCTGCATGGCATGCCGCGCAAGGTCGCCAACGACCGCATCGAAGTCGAGCTGGATCGCCAGCAACTGGGCGAGCGCCGCAAGAGCAAGGTGCGCGAACTCAATGGCGGTCATCGCCGACGGGTGGAAATTGCCCGTGCCCTGCTCCACAAGCCGAGCCTGCTGCTGCTCGATGAAGCCAGTGCGGGGCTCGACCCCGCTAGCCGCCAGAACCTCAACGATCACGTGAGATCCCTCTGCGATGAGCAAGGCATGAGTGTGCTCTGGACCACCCACCTGCTGGACGAGGTGCAGGCAAGTGACGAGCTGATCATCCTCAACCGCGGAAACCTGGTCGCGCAGGGTCGAGCCGATACGCTGGCTGCCGCGGATGGCAGTCTCCAGCAGACCTTTGCCCGGCTCACGCGTAACGCGGTGCCAGCGTGATGCGCTCCAGCCACGCCATACGCCCCAGGCCATGTCCAACTCAGGAATCCTCGCCATGACGCCCTATTGGGAATGCCTGCGAGCCATCGTTTTTCGCGAGTGGCTGCGCTTCGTGCAGCAGCGCTCGCGGTTCTTCAGCGCCCTGGTGCGACCGCTGCTCTGGCTGGTGGTATTCGCTGCCGGATTTCGCGCCGCCTTGGGCATCGCCATCATCGAACCCTACGAGACCTATATCACCTACGAAACCTGGATCGTGCCGGGCCTGGCCTGCATGATCCTGCTGTTCAACGGCATGCAGGGCTCCCTCTCCATGGTGTACGACCGCGAGATGGGCAGCATGCGCGTACTGCTGACCAGCCCTCTGCCGCGCAGTTTCCTGCTGGCGAGCAAGCTGCTGGCAACTGCGCTGATCTCGCTGCTGCAGGTCTATGCGTTTCTTTTCATCGCCTGGTTGTATGGCGTACAGCCGCCTGCGGCAGGCCTGCTGACGGCTCTGCCAGCGCTGTTGCTGGTAGCCTTGCTGCTCAGCGCCCTGGGGTTGCTGTTATCCAACGGCATCAGGCAGCTGGAAAACTTCGCCGGGGTGATGAATTTCGTCATCTTCCCGATGTTTTTTCTGTCATCGGCGCTCTATCCGCTGTGGAAAATGCGCGAAGCCAGTGAGTGGCTGTTCTGGATCTGTTCGGTCAATCCCTTTACCTATGCTGTGGAGTTGGTTCGCTATGCGCTGTATGAACGTCTCAATCCGCTGGCGCTGGCGGTTTGCCTCGGCCTGACACTGTTGTTCAGCCTGCTTGCAGTGCTCAGCTTCAATCCGCAGCACGCTGCGCTACGACGGTCTACATGAGCTGTTCTCTACTACTTTGGTGCTGGTTTTCCTGTCGATTGTAGGATTTCAAACTGCGGCACTTTGCCCTGTAATGTGGCCGACTGAAGTACTGGAAACCTGGATATGCCAGAGCCCACCAGGCCTTGTAGCGAATCCAGACGCTATGGCGTCCAAACCACGACTGTTTCCCCATGGTTTTCTTTCGCAGGACTGGGCAAGCTTGTCGGTGAACAGAACCTGATCGAATAGGCGCCGCACACAGGCTGCCATTGGTTGATCGAAGCCGCGCACAACGAAGGTCTTCTTCCGATCTACCCCACCATAATCACAACAATGAGGTGACCGGCCATGTACAAGATACTGATCGCTGACGACCACCCGCTTTTTCGTGAAGCCATCCATAACGTCATCCAGGACGGCTTTCCAGGCAGCGAGATCCTCGAAACTGCCGACCTCGACAGCGCGCTGTCGATGACTCTGGAAAACGACGACCTCGATCTGGTGCTGCTCGACCTGAACATGCCCGGAATGCACGGCCTTAACGGGCTGATCAACATGCGCAACGAGGCACCGACCATTCCCGTGGTGATCGTCTCTGCCGAACAGGACAAGCAGATCGTGCTACAGGCGATCACCTATGGCGCGTGCGGCTTCATCACCAAATCATCGCCACGCGCGCAGATGACCGAAGCCATCGAGCAGATCCTCAACGGCAATGTCTACCTGCCCTCGGACATCATCCGCAGCCAGAAGGCCACCACCCGCCGCTCCCAGCACAACGAACAGAGCATCCCGCCCGAGCTGCTACAGGCGCTGACCCGCAAGCAGCTGCTGGTGCTGGAACGCATGACCAAGGGTGAGTCCAACAAGCAGATCGCCTACAACCTCGACATCGCCGAGACCACGGTCAAGGCCCATGTCTCGGCCATCCTGCGCAAGCTCAACGTGCACAACCGTGTGCAAGCCATCCTCTCGGCGGGCGACATCGACTTCACGGCATACCTGCGCCGTTGATCGGTCATAACCAACGCGGCCAGGTAAGCCCCAGCAACAAGCCCTGGAGGAGCCAGCTTGCTGGTGATATCCGGGGCTCCTGAGTTACAGCTGATCGCGAGCAAGCTCGCTCCTATAGATTGACCATAGACGTCAACGACGCCGAGCAATTGTAGAGCGAGCCTGGCGGTTCTAAGAATTCCCCTGTTCCATCATGTGGCACATGACAGTCTTCAATTTCATCGGGCGCACCGGCTTGTGCATCAGCATGTGGCCCAGCTCACGCACCTGTTGTTTCAGTTCATTGCTGTAATTGGCGGTGATCATCAGCGCCGGTAGCGGGCTGGCACGCCGGGCATTGACCGTCTCGACAACATCGACGCCGTTGCAGCCGTTGTCCAGGTGGTAGTCGGCGATGATCAGATCGGCATCGGCGTGGAAGTTGTCGACCTGACCGGCCAGGTCCTGTTCCGAGAGCGCCGTTACAACATGACAGCCCCAGCCCTCAAGCAATGTGCGCATGCCGGCACAGATCGCGGTGTCGTTATCCAGAACCCATACGCGCGCGCCTTTGAGTCGTTCGAGCAACTGGTCGGTAGCTGACGGCTCTACGCTGGCTTTCGGCGCCCGCTTGGCCAGCGGCACTTCAATGGCGAATTTGGAGCCGCGCCCAGGCACCGAACTGACTTGAATCCGGTGACCGAGAATACGCGCGATCTTCTCGACAATCGCCAGACCCAACCCAAGCCCACGATCCTGCTGAGGCCTCACGCCTTCGCCGCGTTTGAACTCGTGGAAGACCTCCTCGAGCTTGTCCTCGTGGATGCCGATTCCCGTGTCCCACACCTCGATTGACAGGCTCTGCCGCCGGCGACGGCAACCCAGCAGCACGCGACCATGTGGGGTGTAGCGAATGGCATTGGTCAGCAAGTTGCGCAGGATGCGCGCCAATAACTGGATATCGCTGCGTACCAATGCGGAACAGGGAATGAAGTCCAGCTGCAGCTGTTCACTGCCGGCGATCTGGCGAAACTCCGCAGCCAGGGTCTCCAGCAGTTCACTGACGGCAAACGGGGCAATATCGGGCTTGATCACGCCCGCATCGAGCTTGGAAATGTCGACCAGCGTACCCAGCAGGTTTTCCACGTCTTCCAATGAATTGCTGATGTTGCGGATCAGTCCGCCACTCGGTGCTGAAGGTTGCTCCAGCAGTGCGCTGGTGAACAGCCGAGCAGCGTTCAGGGGTTGCAGCAAATCGTGGCTCACTGCGGCGAGAAACTTGGTCTTCGACAGGTTGGCCAGTTCCGCTTCGCGCTTGGCTTCACGCAACCGCGCCTCGGCGTGGGCGCGCTCGTCGATTTCGCATAGCAGCTGGTCGTTGAGGCTGGTGAGTTCTGCCGTGCGCTCACGGACTCGCTGTTCGAGGTTCTGATAGGCCTGGTGCAGCGCTTCGGCCGTGCGCCGGCGATCCGTAATGTCTTGAATCAGCACAAAGATACCAACCACCTCGCCGCTGGCCTGACGGTTTGGTACGTAAGAGCGCAGCATGTAACGCTGCTGCCCCGAGTGGTTGTGCTCAGCCATCTCGAAACTGACGCTTTCGCCGCACAGGGCTCGATCAATATAGGGTTCGAGCTGCTGCCAGTGTTCGCCGCTGTGGATGTCACGCAGCGACTGGCCGAGCATGCCTTCACTGGGCCAGCGATACCATTCCTCGTAGACCTTGTTGGTGAATTCGTAGGTCAGGTCGGCTGACACATAGGCGATGAGCGCCGGCACGTGGTCGGTAATCAGGCGGATCCAGCGCTCGCTCTCACGCAGCGCTTCGGCATGGCGGTAACGTTCGGTGATGTCGGTGAAGGTGTTGACGAAGCCGCCTGTGGGCAACGGATGTGTCCGAACTTCAAGCGTCCGCCCGTCGAACAGGTGCTGTTCCAACTCCTTCAAGGGCTGGCCTTCGGCGTCAAGCGTGTTGGGCGTCAGCAGTTTCAGCTCACTGTCGGCCATCACCTCGTCGAATGGTCGATGCGCCTCGATGGGCGCCAGGCCGCAGAGCTCAAGAAAGCGACCGTTCCACAGCTCCAGGCCACCATCGGCGCTGACCATGGCCACGCCTTGGGAAAGGTTGTCTACGGCGCGCTGCAACAAGCGGGACTTCTGCGCCAAGGCCTGCTCGCGGCGCATGGTTTCGCTGATTTTCACCTCGGTGATGTCGGTGTAAAGCATCACCAGGCCACCCTCGCGGGTAGGCCGCTCGCTGAGCTGCACCCAGCGTCCATTTTGCAAACGGTAGACGGTCGGTTCGTTGGCCTTGCCCCGGTGTTCCTCGGCGATCAGCCCGCTGCTTTCAGCCAACCGTTTGAGCTCCGAGAGCCGAGTGCCGCTGTTGATGCGCGCTCGGGTTCGGCTCCAGAGCGCCTTGAAGCGCTTGTTGAACAGAACGATGCGCTGGTCCTTGTCGAACAGCACGAAGGCATCGGAAATGCTCTCGATGGCATCGACCAGATGCTGATGCGCAGTTTCGGCACGCAGGCGGGCGTCGCTGAGCAGGCGGTTGCTGGCTTTCAGCTCGGCCATCGCCTGGTTCAGCGCATCGGTGCGTTCGCGCACCTGCTCGGCCAGCTCTACCGAATGCTGGAAGGCCGCGTAAGACGCGTCGCGCCCGGTGCTGCTGGACTCGATTCGCTCGATCAGCGCCGCGTTGATGCGCCGCAGCTTATGGTTTTCGCGCTCGAGCTCGGCCTGCCGGTCGAGTTGCTCAACGGGCACCTCTTTCTCCAGCCCGTCCACCTGGCCGGCCGATGGCGACGCCGGTGAAGGTCTGGTTGATATGCATGCCATTGAACTGCTCTCCGTAGGTGTTGAAACCGATCACCTGCTGGCGTCGAAGGAACGCCGAGATGTCGTCGCTGGAGCCATTGCCGTCGATCTCCAGCCGTCGCAGAAAACAGTCGCAGCCGATGGTCAGCAACGGCGGGCCGAGACGCTGTTCGAGACGCTCGAACACGGCTTCGAGGTTGGGCATCAGCGGCCCCGGATGCATCGCGGTCAGTACGATGCCGTTCTCAACCGCGCAATAGAACGTCAGGCTCAGATCATCGTTGACCTTCTGAATCGAGCGTACGTAGTAATGCTCGTTGATACGCACCGCCAGCGGATGCGCAGCGAACAGGCGGTGATCGAGATCGCTGACCTCGACACCGATAAGCCGTGCGTATTCTTCGGCGGCGGGCTCAGCGTTCAGTTCATAGACACGCCGCGCATGGCTGTCCACGCGTGTCACCACCAGCTTGTCGGTGCGTGGCAGCATGTGATGTGTGGTGAACACCTCGAAATCCAGCCAGGTATTGATCAGTACGACCGCCGCTGCCCCGCTGTGGAACTTGCCGTCGTAGTAGACGTGCGTGTCGGCCAGGTGATTGTCGTCGCCGGCGGAGCCGCCGAAATGCGGAATGCTGCCAAAGGCAGCGCTAAGTGCGGAGAGCACGATTTCTTCGCGGCTGGACAGCCCGTCCAACAGGGTCAGTGCAAAGCTGTGATCCTTGATCGGCGCCAGCGAGTTGCTGCGGCAATCGCTGCCCAGCCGCTCGACCAGTTGCTGAGCATCGGTGAGGCTGAAACGGTCCATCTCATCGATCAGCTCGCAGGCGATGGAAAAGTTGCGGTGATCAAAGCCAACCGCGGTCACGCAGCTGCGCCCATAGCCCTGCGAGGTGATCTCACCCGCCGACGTACAGCCGACCATGCGGACGCCACCGAAGTACTGGTGCAGCGCATCGCCCAGTGCTGGCAGATCGTACTCAGCAGAACAAAAGAACAGGACAAAGCCGAGATGCGGATGAATCAGCTGGCGTGCCAGGTCCTGGGCCACCGTTTCGGCGTCCCGCGCTTCAGACATTGCTGTGCGCACTGCTAAGGATTCTTGCTCGACCACGCACCCCACCCCATACATCGATATCGTATGACCGCATTCTTGGTCAGGGCATAGGGTACGAACATGCTACTTCAGTACCGGCTGCGGCCTGCCAAGGTAGCAAAGCGACGAAACACCACGGCGCCTGTTGCTGCGGCTGCGGGTGGCGCCCCAAACAAAAAAACGGATGCCCCGAAAGGCATCCGTCTGATTGTCGCCGGCTGGGGTTAGAAGCTCAGCGTGGCACCAATGGCGTAGGTGCGGGTTTCTTCATCAATGGCACTGGTATCTCGACCGGTCAACTCGAACTGGTTCACTTCGGCCACCAGCTTCAGGTTGTCATTGATGGTGCGGAAATAGGCGATGCCACGGGTTTCGTAATCGGCCGCCGTTCCCAGACCATTGCCGTCATCCTTGGTCTTGCCGGATGACAGTGCGATGCGGTTCTTGCCAAAGGTGTAGGAGCCTTGCAGCAGATAGCCATCGCTGTCCACGTCACGCAGCTGCGCTTCGCCTGCGTTGTTGGTGTAGAAGGGGTTGATGCCCTCGGCCTGGAAGCCTGACGCGGTCACGGAGAAACCGGCCATCTTGGCCTGTACGCCGTAGCCGATGCCTTGGGAATCCACTTCGTCGACGGTGCTGTCGGTGTTTTTCGAGGTCTGCTGCATGCCGTTGACCCAGGAATAGATCTGAGCACCGCCAACCTCGAACTGATAGGTAATCTCGGTTTCGAAGCGCGGGCTGTCCTGGTAGGCCTCGTCCAACGCGCTGCTGGCGTCGTTCGTGGTATCGACGGGGTCCATGATGCCCACGGCCACACGCAGGCCGCTCATCACCGGCGAGCGGTAGGTGACCTGGGAGGTTGGGAACGGATAGGGGTAACCCGTGCCAATGTTGCCAAAGGACACGCCACCGAAATCAACCAGGCCCAGGGTGTCGCTAACCTGACCATAGCCGGTCAGCATCTCGTCGAGGAAAATGTTGGAGCGGCCGAACAGGCCGAAGTCCTTACCGAAAAGCACCTCGCCCCACTGGTCGTTAGACGCCGTGCCGTAGAACTGACGAACGTCGATGCCGGTCTCGGTGCCGTTGGTGTCACTGTCGTTGATCGTGACCCAGAAGGAAGAGCGGCCGCCGACCTTGAGGTCGTCGAGCTGCTTGCCGAAGTTGAAGCCGATGTAATTGGGCAGGAAGCCCATCTTCACGCGGGACTGATCCCGGTCGAATTGCTCCCCAGCGCGATCGACATCGCTGCTGACGTAGAAGGTGTTGAAGTAGCCGTCTACGGTAAAGGTGGTGTCGTCTTTGTCGTAAAGCATGATTTCGGCAACTGCCGACTGGCTTAGGGTCATGCCAATCGCGCTGGCCAGAGCCAAAGGCAATAGTGTGGTAACCGCTTTCTTCTTGTTGTGCATGGCGCTCTCCGCTGATGTGACGACAGGCAGTCGTGTCGAGGCGGATTATCGAAAGCACAACCGGAGGGCCATACGCTCCAATGGCGGCGACTGGCTACTACTTTCGCCACGCTTAACGAATCAGGCGTTAAGGCCCTCCCTGCCGTTCCGTTCGGAGTAGCGCTTAGGTCTTACGCCGTTGCGCTTAAGTAGAGCAGCAGACGCAAGGCGGCAGCTCCGGACACGCATATGCGCGGTCAGGCAGTTCCAACGGAGCGTGTTTTTAGGAGCTGTTGAGGTCAGCGCCAGCTCAAGTCTGGGGCCGGCGCGTTGGCCACCGCTATCCAGCTGGCGTCATCCCGGCGCAGTGCATCCAGGGCTGCCATCAGATCCTGTCGCTGAAGCATGCGCATTTCGGCGGCAACTTCGGCAGGTCGATCGAGTTCATGTCCAGCCTGCAGGCACTGCCATGCCTGTTCGGCTTGGGCGCGAAAGTCTGCTCTGCTGGCTACGTGCTGGTCACCGGCCTGGCGTGCAGCTCGCTCGGCCTCAATGTCAGCTTGGTCGGCCAGTTTCACCGCGCTGTCGTCGAAAAACTTCACGACATGCTCGAGGATTTCCTTGGCCGACGCCCTCGGTGACTGCACCGCGAAAAGTATTCCAGCATGCTCACCGAACTGACAGAAGCGGCTGAAGATAGCGTAGCCCAGTTGCAACTCGCTCCTTAACCGCCGGAAGAAGTCGGCTTCGATCACTCGCGCCAACAGCCGCCAGGACGCTTCGCACTTGGCGGTGCGGTCCGGCAACGGGCAGAACAGCAGGAATCCGGTTTCGACCATCGCGCCGTCGCCGCGGACGTCGTGCCAATGCTTCAAAGCTGCGGGCTTACGCCGATCAGGGGGTATTACCGCAGGCGTTCCAGGCAATGCTTTGATGGCGTCGGCCAGCGGTCCACCCAGGGACGGCGCGAAGCCGATGGCCAGACCATGCCACTGAGCTGATTGCCACAGCCGAGACAGTGAGCCAGGACAGATGTCCGCCGGCTGGCCGTCAACCACAGCAGAGTTCGTCAGCAGTCGAGGCAGATGTTTAAGTAACTGGCGAATCAGCATCTCATCGTTGCCGAGCGCAGCATCACGCTCGGCCAGTGCAACGCCCTCGGCGAACGCTGCGGCTGGCGGCACGCCAAGCACTGAAATAATGTCAGTGATAATTGCCGGTATGGCGTCGGCAAAACCTTCCAGCCTGAGACACCAGGCACTCCCGAAATCCTCGAAACGCAGCGTTACGCCCGCTTGCTGCGCAGCCCATGCAGCCGGCTGCAGGGCATGCGCCACGGTGTGCCACAAAGCCGTGCAAGATTGGCCTCGCACCCACTGCCAGCGCAGAAACAGGGCGCCCTGTCCGCTCATGTCTTCCGGACCCTGCCAACGCAGTGCAGGCGTGATAGCACCCGCCTCATGGCGAACAATGTTGGGCTTCAACCAGGGATTCGCAGCGGGTTGTTGCCAGCGCCAGTCAGCCGGGACCGTATGCTGCGGCGGCTCCGTTTTCAAGCGCAGCGGAAAACCGCAGGTTTCGATGGGCAGACAGTCGCTCTTGTCGGTGATGAGGACCAGTGGCGGGGCCCCTAGCATCTGCGCCGTAAGCGACCGCAGCGCCTGGCGAATCTCGGCTTCATCGCTGTCGAGGCCCCATGCCTGCGGATCCACCCAGTAACGTAACCGTGCCAGAGGCTCCGCGTTATGCAGGCTTCGCTCACGGATCAGTTGGTATTCCTCGCGGCATGGCTGCCAACGCGCGTCATCCGAGAAGAAACCTATCCAGTCGAGCACCGCATCGACGACAGCGGCGCGAGCGTCCAACCCCCGCTCTGTCAGCAACAGCTCGATGACCGCAACGCCTTGCCCTGCATACCAGTATGGGGTGCGCAGCTTCACCGACTGGCACAGTCCGGCTTCTCGCAACCGTTGAGAAAGACCATCTGGCGCTTCGGAGGCGAGCCAGACAAACAGATAATCCAGCGCAGGCCCGGCATGCTCCGGCAACTGATCAAGCACAAACGCCAGGTGCAGGCGTGGCTGAGCGTTGCTGAGTTGCAAGCGAAACCAGGCGTTGGTGTTCCAGCGCAATGGCTGAGCCTCATGTGGCACGAACGAATGGCTAGCAAGTTCAGCGTCCATCCGCTCGGCGAGACGCTGCAACGTGTCCTTATCCTGAGGCCCGGCCAGCAGTAACTCGATCTGGCCGGTGTGATAGAAGCGCCGATGATAGCTAAGCAGCGCCTGCTGAAAGGCAGCGTCCTCTACCGGCAGCGTGCTGCGGTTGCCCGCATGAAAGCCGCCGAACGGATGGGCTAAGCCGGTTGCATGCCCGAAAGCCGCATCGCACAGCGTTTCGGCATCCTGCGCACGCGCCAGATACTCAGCCTGCAACACCTCGCGTTCGCGCAGCTGCGCTTCGGGGTCGAGCAGCGGATGGGCGAGCATATCCAGGAGACGGTGCAAGCCTTCTTCGAACTGACTGGCCGGTAGTTGAAAAAAGAAGTCGGTATGCCGCTCTCGGGTCGAGGCGTTCAGCTGCCCTCCGCACCGTTGGACGAAGGGCATCAGACCTTCTGCTGCAGAGTAGTTGTGACTGCCGAGAAACAGCAGGTGCTCAAGAAAGTGCGCCAGTCCCGGATAGGCACTCGGCGCGTCATGCGAGCCGGCGTGCACTCGCACCAGTGCTGCCGCCTTCGTGCCGCCAACCAACGGCAACAGGCGCACGCGCAAACCATGGGTAAGGTTTTTTTGCGGTGGTCGCTGGGCGGGATCGGCTGACGAGTGCATTGGCAACGTGTTCCGGCTGAGAGTTGGAGGATCGCGCCGAGGTTCGCTTGACACAATGATGCCTAAGTCTCGAACCCTGATCAGGCTCGGCAAAGCCCGCGGTCGTCAGGTGTCCAGATGCCCGTCGAGAAACTGCAGCAGACGGCGCTGCATCAATTTGCCGGCATTGCCCAGACAGGCGATCGGCGATCCGCGCAGCCCTTCCTGAGAAAACTCGGCCGCTTCGCCCGCCATAGCCAAGGGGCAGTCGAGGCTCAGCGCAAGCTTGGCCAGTTGCTTTAGCAAAGCTGCATTGGGCGGAACGTTGGAGTACAACACCAATGCGCGCGGGCGGACCTTCTCGCAGATCAGAGTCAGCTCATCCAATGGCTGGCCGATGGCCAATACGCTGGCGGCGACCTCGTCGCTGGAAAGCAACAGGCCGGCAATCAGTAATTCCAGTTCGCGGCATTGACCAGGGACAGCCGCCAAAAGCACGCGATCTTGCGCCTGGGCTCGGGCAAGTTGCAGCCGCTGCAACACGCGAGCACGCAGGAAGTTGTCGAGGAAGAGCCACTCGCTGGTTTGACCGAACTCATCCTGGCGCACCAGCAACTGTTGCCACAAAGGCAACAGCACGTCCTGAAATACCACGGGTAGTGGATACGTCGAGAAGACCTGTCCATACACTTGATCGAGGCGGCTCTCATCGAAACTGCTCACTGCCCGCTGCACCTGAGCCTGCCATTCACCCCACTCGCCGGCGACGGCCTCCTGCTGTTCAGGCGGCACCGCCGCTCGGGTTGCAGCGCTGCGTGACAGAATGCTGCCCACCTTGCTCACTGCCACGCCACGTTCCGTCCAAGCCACGATGCTGCGCACCGCCTCGACATCAGCCATCGAATAAAGGCGATGACCGCTTTCGGTGCGAGTCGGTTGGATCAAGCCATAGCGTCGTTCCCAGGCACGCAAGGTGACCGGGTTGACACCCGTCAGGCGTGAAACCTCTCGGATCGGGAACAACTCTTCCTGCTTAAGGGATGAAGAAGAAAGCAGCGAAGAGGCACGGGCAAATTCGGTCATGACGCGCACAGCTCATGCAAAGGAATGGGCGCATTGTAACTCAGGGCCTGCAGGCATAGGCTGTACAGAAGTTATACAAGTACAGGATTGTGCAATGTCTCCTAAGCTACCGCTTACGCTCTATGTCGACGGTGCCTGCCCGCTCTGTGCCCGCGAAGTCATTTGGTTGCGGCGTCATGCCACACAGGAGCGCCTGCGACTGGTGGACATCAGTTCGCCTGGTTTCGTTAGCGAGGAGCGATCGCTTGACCAGCTCCGCGGCAAGCTTCACGCGCGCAGCGCCGATGGGCACTGGCTTACAGGTCTTGACGCGACCTACTGGAGCTGGCGCGCGGCAGGCCTTGGCAAATGGGCCGCGCCTCTGGGTTGGCGTCCGTTACGACCCCTGCTCCTGCTCGCCTATTGGCTGTTCAGCCTGGCGCGACCTCATCTTGGCTGGCTACCCCATCCCGAAGGCAGCAGCCGTTGTACCGACCGTTGCGATCCTTTTTGACACCTTGCCGCCCAGAAAAACCTCTACAGGCACAGATGCTCATGCATGCTGCATTGTTCAGCTCAACTGCTCAGGAAACGCTACAAGACGGGGGAGATAAAGCCAGTTAAGCGGTTCAAGCTCTGATCTCATGGCGCCAGGCTATTGTAATTTTCTTGTACAGATAAATTATTTGGTATAGCTTTGCCTCACCAGCGAGGCTGTACAGGCTGCTCGCCATTGACGCCTTCGCCACGCCCCAAGCACGTAGGGTTTGCCTACGGACGGATTCCCAGAGGATCACCCATGAACGAACTGCCCGGCCATTTTCACCAAATACTTCTGGGGGTCGGTGAAGACCCGCAGCGCGAAGGCTTGCTCGACACCCCGAAGCGCGCCGCCAAGGCCATGCAGTACTTGTGCAATGGGTACGGCAAGAGCCTCGAGGAAGTGGTCAACGGCGCCCTGTTTGCCTCGGATAGCGACGAAATGGTCATCGTCCGTGACATCGAGCTCTATTCTCTCTGCGAACACCACATGCTGCCCTTCATTGGCAAAGCACACGTTGCTTACATCCCGACCGGCAAGGTGCTCGGTCTGTCCAAGATTGCACGCATCGTCGACATGTATGCGCGCCGTTTGCAGATTCAAGAGAACCTCACCCGCCAGATCGCCGAGGCGATTCAGGAAGTAACTCGCGCAGCTGGCGTTGCGGTGGTCATCGAAGCCAAGCACATGTGCATGATGATGCGCGGGGTCGAGAAGCAGAACTCGCTGATGAACACGTCGGTGATGTTGGGTGCCTTCCGGGAGTCCTGCACCACCCGAATGGAATTCCTGCAGCTAATTGGGGGGAATCGCTAATGCCTCGTCTGGAATCCGGCATGGCCCGCATCCGCGTCAAGGATTTACGTCTGCGCACCTACATCGGCATCAATGAGGATGAAATCCTCAACAAGCAGGACGTGCTGATCAACCTGACGGTGCTCTACAAGGCCGTCGATGCGGTTCGCGATAACGACATAGACACTGCATTGAACTACCGGACGCTGACCAAAGCGGTCATCTCCCACGTCGAGCACAATCGGTTCAGCCTGCTGGAGCGCATGACACAGGAAATCCTGGACCTGGTTATGCGGCTGCCCAGCGTTGAGTACGCCGAGGTCGAGGTCGACAAGCCACATGCGCTGCGGTTTGCCGAATCGGTTTCCATTACGCTCGCTGCCAGCGGCGGGCAACGCCTCGCCTGAACCACTCCCCTCGTCAGCTGACGGGCTATCCATCGCTCGGCCGCACTTTCTACCGCCGGTACCGGAGCATCTGCTCTGCGCCAGACCCTATAGATCTGCCGGGGCCGTGCCGAGGCGCTCGGCCCATGGCGACCGCCCCGCACTCGGGCTGACGACCGCAACTTCGCAACCAATAGCCCAGCCGTTTACCAGGCACTGAGGGCGCGCAACGACTGAGCGCTTTCGCAGCCACCGTTGAGGCGTCAACCGACTTGCCAACCGGCAGAACCGCCTCGCTACAAAAAGCCTTGTGCCAGCCTTCAGGTAGTTGTTCTAGAATGCCGAAAAACGCACAAGAGACACCCTGATGATCAATGCCAAACTGCTGCAACTGGTAATCGAAGCCTCCAACGACGGGATCGTGGTAGCCGAGCAGGAAGGCGACGACAATATTCTGATCTACGCTAATCCTGCGTTTCAGCGCCTCACGGGCTATGAGGTCGACGACATCCTCTACCAGGACTGCCGTTTCCTGCAGGCGGACGACCGTGACCAGCCGGGTCTTGCAGCGATTCGTGAAGCAGTTCGAAGCAACACTCCCTGCCGCCAGATTATTCGTAACTACCGTAAGGACGGCAGTGCCTTCTGGAACGAACTGTCCATTACACCTGTGTTTAACGACGGTGATCAGCTCACCTATTACATCGGTATCCAGAAGGACGTCACCCCGGAAGTCGAAGCCAAGCAACGAGTCCGTGAGCTTGAAGCCGAAGTCCAGCAACTCCGGGAGCAGCTTGCTGCCCTCCGGAGCTAACCAGCCTGCCACATATCGGTACGTACTACGTGGCACTCCAGCCTTCATCAGGGCTGCCGATAAGGCTGCTAGGCGCTTCAGCCTGAAGTCGCGGCAACACTTGTGACCAGAAAGTGCATTTATTGATGCAGACTGCTGGGAAAACACGAATAATTGCCATCTGCCATTACATTCCCGCCAACTTGGACGGCGGCTGAATTCAGGTCCGCTTCTTTGACTTCCTACGCTTTCGTTGAAAACGCAACGGTGCTGCTTGCGCTTTGCTGGCTGCTATCGGTTACCGCGCGTCATTGGGGCCAGAGCCACCAGATATGGGCCCAATGCACGGCTGGTATCTGGTTCGGCGGAGCCTGCATCGTTGGCATGCTGATGCCCATATCCGTCCAGGACGGTG
The DNA here is from genome assembly GCF_053470365.1 of Stutzerimonas tianxiuensis. Taxonomy (NCBI): domain Bacteria; kingdom Pseudomonadati; phylum Pseudomonadota; class Gammaproteobacteria; order Pseudomonadales; family Pseudomonadaceae; genus Stutzerimonas; species Stutzerimonas tianxiuensis. The sequence continues at coordinate 67,970 of NZ_JBPVWS010000011.1, forward strand.
TCATCTTCGATGCGCGCACTGTTGTGCTGAGCATGGCGGCCTTGTTTGGAGGCCCGATCGCCGCGGGTATCGCGGCGCTGGTTGCCGGCGCGTATCGGCTGTGGGTGGGTGGTGTAGGCGTCTGGGTCGGGTTGATCAACGTACTGTTACCCGTCGCCCTGGGCCTTGCCTACCGTCATTTCCATCGCCGCGGCCAGATCGCCGTCGGCAGCTGGCAATTGCTGATCTTTGGCCTGGTCCTGCATGGCGGTGTCGTAGCCTCACTGTTGTTGTTACCGGCTCAGCTTGTCGCACCTACACTCGAGCAGGTTGCGGTGCCTATGTTGCTGGTGCTGCCAACAGCGGTAATGCTATTAGGTCTGCTATTGGCCGATCTGCTCAGACGCGACCAGATCGAACGCGCGATGCATCTCAGTGAGGCACGTTTAAGGGCAATCACTCAGGCAATCCCCGACGTGCTGTTGGTGCTTGATGAGGACGGTCGCTACCTGGAGGTGATCGCCAACGACTCGTCGCTGCTTCAAGGAGGCAGCCAAAACCTGATCGGTAAGACTGTGGATGATGTGCTCCCTCCCATCCAGGCAGAACGCTTCCGCGAACTGATTCGTGACACACTTTCCAGCGGCACACCCGGCCTGCTTGAATATTCTATCCAGACCGCAAATGGCTTGAAGATATTCGAAGTACGCGCCCAGCGCCTGCCACTGGCGCAACCGTACAAGCCAGCCGTGGTGTGTTTGAGCCGTGACATCAGCGAGCGTGCCAAAGCCGAACAGGAGCGTCGCATCGCCGCAATTGCCTTCGAATCCCAGCAGGGCATGATCATCACCGACGCCAAGAACCGCATTCTTCAGGTTAACCAGGCATTCACCGAGATCAGCGGCTACAGCGCAGACGAGGCCATCGGACAAGACACGCGCCTGCTCGCCTCTGGTCGCCACGCGCCCGATTTCTACCTGACCATGTGGCGCAGTATCCAGCAGACAGGGGCGTGGCAGGGCGAGATCTGGAACCGCCGCAAGACTGGCGAGGTATACCCCGAGTGGCTGTCGATCAGCACCGTGCTCGACGCTCAGGGCGCTGTGTCCAACTACGTGGCGGCCTTCACCGACATTACCGAACGCAAGCAAGCCGAAGAACGCATTCATAACCTCGCTTTTTACGACCCCCTGAGCGGCCTGCCCAACCGTCGTCTGTTGCTCGATCGCCTCAAGCAGGCCCTGGCAGCCACTGTACGCAGCCAGCATTACGGCGCGCTGATGTTCATCGATCTGGATAACTTCAAGAACATCAATGATCTTCATGGCCACCAGGCCGGCGACCAATTGCTCTGCATGGTGGCCGAACGCCTGAGCGGTGAGGTCCGTGGCATCAACACCGTTGCCCGCCTCGGCGGCGACGAATTCGTGGTCATGCTCGAAGATCTGGATGCCAAGGCGGAATACGCAGCCGCCCAGGCCGAGCAGATAGGCGAAAGGATTCTGTCGGCATTGGGTCAGCCTTACCGACTGGGCGCCCTGTTGCTGCACAGTAGCGCCAGCATTGGTGTGGTTTTGCTGAACAGCAATGACGGGGACGCAGAAGAGCTGATGAAGCGCGCCGACATGTCGATGTACGAAGCCAAACAGGCCGGCAAGAACGCCCTGCGCTTCTTCGACCCGCGCATGCAGCAGGCTGTACAAGAACGCCTGCGCCTTGAAGACGAAATCCGCCGAGGCCTGACAGCCGGCGAGTTCGTGATTCATTTCCAGCCCCAAATTGAACGCCATCGTGGGATCGTGGGTGCTGAAGTTCTGGTTCGCTGGCAGCATCCGCAACGCGGCTTGCTCAGCCCTTTCCACTTCATCGGGCCGGCCGAAAGGGCCGGGCTGATCGAGACATTGGATTTCGTGGTGCTCACACAGGCCTGCGAACAGCTCGCCGCTTGGGCCAAACAGCCACGCTGGGCGACACTGACGCTTGCCGTCAACTTGAGTGCAAGCCTGCTCTATCAGGCCGACTTCGTTGATCGTGTGCTCGCGTTGCTCGAACGCACCGGTGCCAATCCGCGACTGCTCAAGCTTGAAATTACCGAATCCCTGTTGCTCGATGATATGGAAGAAGCGGTAGTTCGAATGAGGACGCTGAAGCAGCACGGCATTCGGTTCTCGATCGACGACTTCGGCACAGGTTATTCGTCCATGGCCTACCTGCAGCGGTTGCCGCTCGACCAACTGAAAATCGACCAGTCGTTCGTTCGTCAGCTGGTCGATGACGTCAGCAGCCAGACCATCATCCGTACCACCTGCGCGCTTGCCTCCGGGCTCAATCTGGAAGTGATCGCCGAAGGGGTCGAGACGGAAGAGCAACGGTCCCTGTTGGTTGCCAATGGTTGCGACATGTTCCAGGGTTATCTGTTCAGCCGTCCCGTGCCGCTAGAAGCGTTCGAAGCGCTGGAGCTCGAACCCGTGGCGTGAGGGTCGCATTCGCGTACCTCACGCCGAGATGGGCCGCTTACAGCGCCAGCGGGGCCCGGCGACACAGGGTGACCAGCGCCTGCACCCACTGCTCATGGGTATTCAGGCAAGGGACCAGCTGTAGATCCGTACCACCGGCCGCAACGAACTGTTCGCGGCCTCGATCACCGATTTCCTCAAGCGTTTCGATGCAGTCAGACACGAACGCCGGGCACATCACCAGCAACTTCTTCACGCCTCTGGCCGCCAGCTCTTCCAGCTGCGCCTCGGTATAGGGCTCGATCCACTTGGCACGCCCCAGTCGAGACTGGAATGACACCGACCACTGTTCGGGTTGCAAGCCGGCACGCTCGGCAAATGCCGCTGCGCTCTGAATGCACTGCGCGCGGTAGCAGCTGGCGAGCACCGCGCCTTCGGCACGCTGGCAGCAATCATCGGTTTTCAGGCAATGCGCGCCGGTCGGATCCGTTTTGCGCAAATGCCGCTCAGGCAAGCCGTGATAGCTCAGCAGAAGGTGGTCGAACGATTGTTCCAGGTGCGGTTGGGCACTCGTAACCAGCGCCTCGAGATATTCCGGCTGGTCGAAGAAAGGCTGCAGAATGGACAGCTGAATGTCGAGGCCGCGTTCGCGAATCACCCGCCGTGCCTCTTCGATGACGGTGGTCGTGGTGCTGTCCGCGAATTGTGGATACAGCGGCGCCAGAGTGACCTGCCTGATGCCCTGCCCTGCCAATTTCAGCAGCGAGCGCTCAATAGACAGTTCGCCATAGCGCATCGCCAGCTCGACCGGGCCCTCTTTCCAATACGGCCGAACAGCGTCGGCCAGGCGTTGGCTGAGCACCATCAGAGGTGATCCTTCCGGCCACCAGATGGACGCATAGGCATGTGCCGACTGTTCCGGGCGCTTGATCAGGATGAGCGAGACCAGCAGCCGGCGAACGGGCCAAGGCAGGTCGATGACATAAGGGTCCATCAGAAACTGATTGAGATAGCGGCGAACATCGGCCACTTCGGTGGACGCCGGAGAACCCAGATTGACCAACAACAACGCCTGCTCGGACATGCACATTTCCAACTACTGATTTAATGGATCGCGCCGCAACCCTCGGGTCGCGACGCTATTTTCACACAGCGGTCACGCCTTGCGCAGGTCTGCCAATGCCGCATCCAATGTCTCGAAACGAAACTGAAATCCTGCGACCTGCAATCGCAACGGTCGCACTTTTTGTCCGCCAAGGATCAGCCCGGAAAGTTCGCCCAAGCCGACCTTCAAGGTCAGCGCAGGCACCGGCAGTATTGCCGGACGCCCCATGCTCGCTGCGAAGGCTTTAGCAAACTCGGCATTGCGTGCCGGCTGTGGTGCGCACGCATTGTAGGGGCCGCCTGCTTCGGGCTGGTGTAACAGAAAATCTATCAGGCCGATCTGATCGTCTATGTGAATCCAAGGCATCCACTGACGGCCATTGCCCTGTCTGCCGCCAAGCCCAAGCGCAAACAGCGGCCTGAGACGTTGCAGAAAGCCGCCTTGAGGTGCCAGCACCAAGCCGGTCCGGATCAGGACCACGCGAATACCCAACGACTCCGCTCGCATGGCACTCTCTTCCCACGCAGCACACAGCTGGCTAGCGAAATCGTTGGTAACCGGACTATCGTCCTCGCTCAGTTCCCGCTCACCACCGTCGCCATACCAACCGACCGCAGAGCCGGAGATCAGCACATTGGGTTTCTGCTGCCGGGTCGCAAGCCATTCCACCAGTTGCTCGGTCAATTTGATGCGACTGTTCCACAGCAGCAACCGACGGGACTTGGTCCAGGGCCGATCGGCAATCGGTGCACCTGCCAGGTTAATAACCGCATCGAGCTGGACCTGGTCCAGTTCGCGAAGCTCGCCAATGCCTTTTACCGACTCGCCGCAACGCTCCGAAACCTGCTCGGGTGACCGACTCCAGACCCAGAGCCGATGCCCCTGTGGCAACCAGTGTTTACACAGCGCCTGACCAATCAGGCCAGTCCCGCCGGTGAGCAATATGTTCATTGCAGCCTCCGCATCTCAGCTGTGGGCCCGCACCGATGACTCAGCGGGCTGCTACATTCTGATGTTACACCTATACAGAAATCAACTTCTGTATAACTTGGTAATGCAAGCGTAGCCTATGTACAACCGCTCAACAGGCTGCCAATGCTCTTTCAGTCTTTTTCCGGTGTCAGGTCGTTATGAATCGATTCAATCCAGACAAACTGCTGCTTTCCAAGTGGACGTCCACTACGCCCCAAAACAAGGAAAAGCACTTCCTCATTACCGAGCTGTTGCGGGATGAAAACGACGTTGTGCTGCAAGTTGAGCTTCAGGCTGTCCTCACTCAACGAAGCCAGTGGATCGACTGGCAGGTCCTGCGCGACGATCAGCAATGGCTGTTCGGGTGGCGTTAAAGTAGGCGCTTAGCAGGCAGCATCAGCTGCCTCACGGAATCTTGTACATGTAGTATTGACTTGTACAAGTAATCACTTATGATGGCCTCATATTGTACAGAAAACCTTACCTGTACAAGTGCAGCGAGGTCGATCACATGCTTAATAGCTCTCGTCCCCCTATCAAAGTCGGTATCAGTGCCTGCCTGCTGGGCAGCCCGGTGCGTTTCAATGGCGGCCATAAGGAATCGCGCCTATGCAGCGAAACGTTGGCCAGGCATTTCGAATTCGTGCCGGTCTGCCCTGAGGTCGCCATAGGTCTCGGCACGCCACGTGAGCCAATCCGCCTGGTCGGTGATCCCGACAGTCCTCGCGCAGTGGGCACCGTGCACCCGGAGCTGGACGTAAGCGAAGCCCTGACTGCATACGGCAAGCAGATCGCTCGCGAACTGAGCGATATCAGCGGCTATATCCTGATGCAGAAATCCCCCTCCTGCGGGATGGAACGGGTCAAGGTCTACCATGCCAATGGGCATCCTATCGACGGCGGCGGCACCGGCCTGTTCGCTCATGCGCTGATGGAAGCGCGACCGGACCTGCCCATCGAGGAAGACGGTCGGCTGAACGACCCCGTACTGCGAGAAAATTTCCTCACAAGAATCTTTGCCTACGCCGAATGGCAGCGTTTGCTCGAAGCCGGGCTTACCCGCAAGGGACTGGTCGAATTTCACTCGCGTCACAAGTATCAGCTGATGGCGACAAACCCTGGGCAATACAAAGCCCTCGGCCGGATGGTCGCAACGGTGGGCATAAAGCCGCTCGATGAGTTCGCACCGATCTACTTCAGCCAGCTGATGGCCGCGCTCAAGACCACCGCATCGCGCGGCACCCACAGCAATGTACTGCAGCACCTGAGCGGGTACTTGAAGAACGATCTTTGCGGCGACGACAAGCAGGAACTGCAACGCCTTATCAGCCAATACCGCGAGGGCATCGTGCCGCTCGTCGTACCGATGACATTGCTCAAACATCACTTCCGCCGTCATCCGGATCGCTATGTGGCCAGCCAGGTATATCTGCAGCCGCACCCCGAAGACCTCAGCCTGCGCAACGGCATCTAGACATGACCCTGACTGTTGATGACGACATCGATCTGAGCCGTGAAGACGGCTGGTTCCCGATCAGGGAAGTTGCGCGCCTCACCGGCGTCAATCCGGTCACGCTGCGTGCGTGGGAACGTCGCTACGGGCTGATCGTGCCGCGTCGCACACCCAAGGGCCATCGGCTCTATGACGACAGCCACGTCAAGCGGATTCAGAGCATTCTCAAATGGCTGAATCGGGGTGTAGCCGTCGGCCAGGTCAAGCAGTTGCTGGATGCTCGCCAGAGTCTCAGTCTGAACGAGCACAGCCCATGGGGCGGTCTGCATGACCAGATGTTTCTGGCCGTCACCGAACTCTCCGAACGACAGCTCGACGACAGTTTCAACCGTGCGCTTTCGCTGTATCCGCCATTGACCTTGTGCAAGCACCTGTTGCTGCCACTGCTGCTGAGTCTCGAACAACGTTGGACCAGCTCTTTCGGCGCAGAAGTCGAGCGTGGATTGTTCTGTTCGTGGCTGCGAACCAAACTCGGTACTCGCATCTATCACAGCAACCGTCAGCATGGCGGCGCACCGCTGCTGTTGACGACCCTGTGCGATCAGCGCTTCGATCCGGGGCTGTGGCTCAGCGCTTGGTTGGTGTCCAGTGCAGGTTGCGCTGCCGAAGTGATCGAGTGGTGTGTACCACTGGCGGAACTACCACTGGCCCTGGAGCGAATCAAGCCGCGGGGTCTGCTGCTGTATGCCAGCCAGTCACTGGACAGCGGCTACCTCAAGCGGCATCTGCCGCGCCTGGCCGACCCGGAAGACATGCCGCTGCTGCTGGCGGGGCCGGCAGCCAGTATTCACTTTGCTGAACTGCGTGACATACCCGGCCTGACCCTCGCCATTGACCCGCTCGCCGCGCTCGAAGCCCTGCAGGCTGGGTCGCTGCTTGAAAACCCCAAAGGGTATCTGGAATGAACCAGCTTCTCTGGCTACGCACCGACTTGCGCGTCAGTGACAACAGCGCCCTGGCAGCCGCAATGAGCGCCGGCCCCACGGTGGCACTCTATCTGATCACGCCGGGCCAATGGCATGCCCATGACGATGCGCCTTGCAAGGTCGATTTCTGGCTACGCAACCTGGCTGAGCTGTCGCTACGCCTCTCAGAACTGAACGTTCCGTTGCTGATTCGCACCGTTCAAGACTGGCAGGCAGTGCCCGCTGTGATCGCCGACCTTTGCGGCACCCACGAGATCGGCACCCTGCATGTCAATGACGAGTATGGAGTGAACGAGCAGCGCCGTGACGAGGCAGTCGCCGAAGCGCTTCGGAAAACACCCACAAGCATGCGACGCCACCTTGATCAGCTGCTGTTTGCACCAGGAACTATCACTACGTTGTCGGGTGGCTACTTCAAAGTCTTCAGCCAGTTTCGAAAGGTGTGCTATGCCCGGCTGGCAGGGTCACTTCCCGCGTGTCTACCCGTTCCGGATCGCCAGGCATCACTGCTGATTCCCAGCGACTCGGTACCGCAAACAGTCGATGGATTCGCCCAACCCAGCGATTATCTGCGCTCGCTGTGGCCGGCAGGCGAAGACTTCGCCCAGCTGCGCCTCGCCCAGTTTGCCGAAGACGACCTTGCAGACTATCAACAGCGTCGTGACTTCCCTGCCGAGCCTGGTACCAGCCAGATTTCCGCCTATCTGGCTGCAGGCGTCGTTTCGCCTCGGCAATGTCTGCATGCCGCGCTGAGAGCAAATCGCGGTGAACACGACAGCGGCAATCCAGGTGCCGTCACCTGGATCAATGAGCTGCTCTGGCGCGAGTTCTACAAACATATTCTGGTGGGCTATCCACACGTCTCTATGGGCCGAGGCTTCCGGCGAGAAACCGAAGCCCTGCCCTGGCGTCACGCACCCGATGAGCTGGTCGCCTGGCAGCAGGGCCGTACCGGTTTTCCGATCATCGACGCGGCAATGCGCCAGTTGCTGGCGACCGGCTGGATGCATAACCGCCTGCGCATGATCGTCGCCATGTTTCTGAGCAAGAACCTGCTCATCGACTGGCGTGAAGGTGAGCGGTGGTTCATGCAAAACCTGATCGACGGCGACCTCGCAGCCAACAATGGCGGCTGGCAGTGGAGCGCCTCGACGGGAACCGACTCGGTGCCCTATTTCCGACTGTTCAATCCGCTCAGTCAGTCTGCCAAGTTCGACCCGGACGGCCGTTTCTTGCGGCGTTGGCTGCCTGAGCTGGCCGAGTTGGACAAACGCGCGATTCACAACCCTGCGAAACTCAACGGTCTGTTTGCTGCCGTCGATTACCCGACCCCTATCATCGATTTGCCGATGAGCCGTGACCGCGCGCTTACGGCCTTCAGGCAACTGGGGGAGGCGCTGTGAGCGGCTTTCTGCAGCAATTCTCAGCCAACTTCGCCCAGCTTAATGCCCAGAACCTAGACCGCCTGAGTGAGCTCTATGCAGAAAACGTTCACTTCACAGATCCGCTGCATGAAATCTGCGGACTGGCCGAACTGCACGAGTATTTCGCGGAGCTTTACGCCAACGTCACTGCCCTCGACTTCGCATTCTTCGCCTTCGACGAGGTGCGCGAAGGCGAAGGCTATCTACGCTGGATCATGAGTTTTCGTCACCCCCGCCTCAGTCAAGGCCAGCTCATCAGCCTGGAAGGCTGCACCATGCTGCGCTGGGACGCTGCAGGCAAAGTGGTGCGTCATCGCGACTACTTCGACGCGGGCGCCCTGCTTTATCAACACCTTCCCGTCGTTGGCTCGATGATTCGCTGGCTGCATCGGAGGATCGCGTGAACCCGTCGCGAAGCTTCTGGCTCGTCCCATAGAACAGCCTACCCCGCACCGTTGATCGTCACCGACGTGTCGTGTCAACTGGCTTGAGCGCCCTGCCCTAAAGCATCCCTGCTTGTATAAAGCCACACGTTGCCGCTGAGGCGATGAACGGTCTGATAGCCAGTTCAAGCCCAGCCGATATAGCGATGCGCGCCCGAGCGCTTTACGAGAGACACTCTATGAGCAACACGACCACCACCATGCAAGACCATTACCGCAAGGCCGACCGCATCATGCTCGGCGTGCTGTGGTTTCTCTTCGTATATGCGCTCGGTCTGGCTGCGATGAGTGGCAGCTGGGCACAGGCCTTCGTCATTGGCGGCGGTACCGCCCTCGCGATGACGGTGCTCAACGCACTGATTGCAGCCGAGCGGTTGATGCGTTGCCTCATCGGTGCGGCGTTCATGGTCATGTCAGCGCTGCACATCAATCAGGAACACGGCATGCTGGAAATGCACTTCGGCATCTTCGCCCTGCTCGCGTTTCTGGTGTACTACCGGGACTGGCTGCCCATCGTCGTGGCTGCGGCGACAATCGCAGTGCATCACTTGTCCTTCTTTGCACTGCAGCAACAAGGTGCCGGTGTGTTTTTGATGCCTGAGGGCGATTGGGGCGAGGTCTTCCTGCATGCGTTTTATGTGGTGCTTGAGAGTGCAATCCTCATTTACCTGGCGGTACGCGCCAATGCCGAAGCGCGCGAAGGCGAAGCATTGCTCCGCGCTGCGGCAGAGATCACCCGCAACCCAGAACGGATAGACCTCAACCAGCGCTCTGCTGCCAGTGGCCCTGTGGGCGAGCGCTTCAATCACTTGCTCGATCAACTCTCCGAACTGGTGAGTGCGGTGGTAGCGGATGCGCGCGGCCTCGACGGCACGGCTGGCAGCCTGAACACTGCCACCCGGCAAATGCGTAATGGTGCTGACCTGCAACTGGGTGAAACCGCACAGATGGTCGATGCGATGCAGCAGATGTCGACCGCCATCGAGGAAGTTGCCGGCCACGCCGATCGGGCCTCACAGGCGGCACAGGCTGCAAACGCGAAGGCGGGACAGGGCCGCCAATCGGTCCTGACCAGCCGTGAGGAGATCACGCTGCTGGCGCACCGCATCGACGGAACCGACGAGGTCATGCAAGACCTGGCTGCACAGTCCGAGCAGATCGGCCGCGTTTTGGAAGTGATCCGCAGCATCGCTGAACAGACCAACCTCCTGGCCTTGAACGCCGCCATCGAAGCCGCTCGGGCCGGGGAGCAAGGTCGAGGGTTTGCCGTGGTTGCCGATGAGGTGCGTAACCTCGCGCAGAAAACGTCGACCTCGACCCGCGAGATCCAGGAGATCATCACGCGCCTGCAGCAGAGCAGCCGAAAAGCGGCCGATTCGATGCAGGACAGCCGACTGAGCGTGGCCCGCTGCGTCGACGACAGTCAGAAAACTACGGTACTGCTGGAATCCATGGCGCAGGAAATCGAAGCCATCAGCCATATGAACGAACTGATAGCCGCCGCCACCCACGAGCAAACCGCGGTCTCTGCGGATATCGCCAGCCACCTGCAGAGTGTTCAGCAGATTGCCGAACAGAATGCCGTGGATGCGAGCCAGCTGGAGCAGGACAGTGCCGGGTTGAGTGCACTGGCTTCTCGACTGGGCACACTCAGCGGTCGCTTCGCCATTCGTTGACCGAATTCCTTAGGGCCCAGTTGAACACTGGCGCCCTGAGGCCATCGCTTGCTACCCCTCGCGGAGTTGCGCTTTCACTGAAACATCAGGCAGACATGCTCCCTGTTGTAGCGCATCAATCAGTGGCATGTGACAAGTCTCCACCATCCCAGGGATGGAGCTTGAACAGTCGAAGTAGCCGAGCAAGACCTGGGAGAAATCGCTGCCGCTGGCGTATCGGTGTCTTCAGTGGTATTGATCGATGCCCGTTTAGCCGCTGATGCAAAGGAGTCAGTCTATGATCCCGGACCCACTGATCGACGCGCTGCACCGTGCAAGGCACGTTGTGGTTTTTTCAGGCGCAGGCGTGTCAGCGGAAAGCGGCATTCCGACATTTCGCGACTCGCTCACCGGCCTGTGGGAACGCTTCGACGCCGCATCGCTGGCTACGCCAGAAGCCTTCCGAGCTGACCCGGCTCTGGTCTGGGGGTGGTACGAGTGGCGGCGCATGAAGGTGCTGCAGGCTCAGCCGAACCCCGCCCACATGGCGATTGCCGAATTGGCTCGGCACGTCCCCCGTCTCACGCTCGTCACCCAGAACGTCGACGATTTGCATGAGCGAGCCGGCAGCACCGACGTTATCCATTTGCACGGCAGCCTCCATCAGCCTCGCTGTTTCAACTGCGGTGAAAGCCCGGACACATCGCCAACCATGCCGGACGAGCCCGAAGGTGGCCGCCGTCTGGAGCCGCCACGCTGCGCGGCATGCGGTGGTCAGCTGCGTCCAGGTGTGGTCTGGTTTGGCGAAAGCCTGCCAACTGAGGCGTTGAACACCGCTTTCGCTGCCGCGCAATCGTGCGACCTGCTGATCTCCGTCGGCACGTCTGGGATGGTCTACCCCGCCGCCGAGGTTCCGGGCTTGGCCTGGCACGCCGGTGCTGTGGTCGTCCACGTCAATCCGCAACCCCAAACCGATCACAGCGAGCGGGAATTTGCGTTGGCCGGGCCGGCTGGCGAACAGTTGCCCCTGCTGATCAGGCAAGTTTTCGGTCAGGCGACCCCGGGTTGACCGACGATTGAATTACCGACAGGTTCCAGCGCTGAAGCGTCTTCAACGGGCCCGGGCGAACTGCATCATGTCAAAGGCGTAACAACAGCGATCTGATACGCCCTACGCTGCTGAAGCCGCTCATACCAGGCCTGCAGGTGCGGCAGGTCAGGACGTTCGATGGGCATCTCGAACCAGGCATAGGCGAAACAACCCAGCGGAATGTCACCCATGGCGAACGACGCGCCGGACAGATAGGGTTGGTCCGACAGTGTCCGGTCGGCAATCGCCAGCAACTTGCCGCACTCCGCTGTTGCGGCGTGCACCGCAGGCATGTCGCGCTGCCCCGGCGGGGTGCGCACCATGTTCCAGAACACCGTGCGAAACGGCGCAGCCAGGGACGAGGTAACCCAGTCCATCCACTTGTCAGCCTGGGCGCGTTGCGCCGGATCGACCTGCCACAAGGTGCCCTCACCGTACTGCGCCGCCAGATAACGAACGATGGCATTGGATTCCCACAGCACCAATTCGCCATCCTCCAGGCAAGGCACCAGCTGGTTGGGATTCTTCGCAATGTAGTCCGCCTCGCCAACCACCCCGAAGACCCCGCCGGCATCGACACGGGTGTATTCGATATTCAGCTCTTCCAGGCACCAGAGTGCTTTTTTCACGTTGGTCGAGTTAGTTCGCCCCCAAAGTTTCAGCATTCGATGTGCTCCCGTGCGTCGATATCGGATTTCAGCGCTTTCACCCTAGCGGCTGACGGCTATCGGCCGCCGGCCGGCCTTACTCACTGCGCCTTGCGATGGTCGGCTAGCAGCCGCGTTGCGCCCTGGACTTTCTGGGTATACCAGAACACCCGGCTAACGCCACGGGTGATCGCCACGTAAGCCAGGCGCAGGCTCTCGTCGGCCATCGCCTGGTCATAACTGTTACGGAAGAAACCTGAGTAGGCATACAGCGCGTTTCGCAAAGGATGGCGCTCGGCCGGCAGACAATCATCGACGATGATCGCGACCTCGGCCTGCAGGCCCTTGGCGCGATGAATGGTGTAGGTCTTGACCGGCAGCTTGCGGTCCAGCTGCGCCTCGATGGCCCGCAATGGCTCGTTGCGCCGGCTGAGTACCAGCACCGCGTTGCGGTCAGCATTCGGGCGAGCGGCAACATGTTCGCATTGGGCCTGGATCTCGCGGATCAGCTCTGGCAGCCGGCTCTTCACATCGAAGCGGGTTACCAGTTTTAAGCCATGATCGCCCTGTTGCGTCGCCTTGGCCGCCTGGCTGACCTTGGTCTGCTTGAACGTCACCCCGCTCAACACGGCCTCGCCATCGCGGATGACTGGCTCGATTGAACGGTAGTTGGTTTCCAGCATCAGCACCCTGCTCTTCTTCGATGCGCCGCGGCCAGGGAAGTATTTGTCGAAATCCATGAACAGCTCCGGCGAACTGCCGCGCCAGCCGTAGATCGACTGCCAGTCGTCGCCAATGGCCATCAAGCTGACGGCCTCGCCCAGGCTCGACAGCGCACGGTGCAGCGCCTGTAGCCACTGAACGATCTGCGGTGAGATGTCCTGAAATTCATCGATCAGCAAGTGGCTGAACGGCGTCAATGCCGCTGACGACACACTGCGGTCGGCCGCCGCAAGACGTTGGGTCAATGCTTGAAACGCACCGTTGAAGGTGGTCAATCCCTGAGATGCGAGCAGCGCCTGGAAATGCCGCCAGAACAGCACCAAGGCCTCGCTGAAGGCACGTTCCACCGACGAACCCTGCAGTCGGGCGGGTTGCATCTGGTCGATGCGAATACCGATGCTTTCGATAAACCCGGCTTGCGCGTAGAACGCCTCGAACAGCGGCGCTGGGGTGAACTCGCCGGCCAACTTGAATACGTCCAGAGGCGCCTTTGGAGCGCGCTTTTTATCGTCTGGCGATGGCAAGCGCAGTAGCTCGTGCACCAGCGTGCGAAAACGATCCTCTTCGGCATAGCAGGTCTGATAGGCCTGTTTGAGCAGTCGCTGTTGTGCCGGCCGCATGCGTGAAGCGGTCAGGGGGTTATCCAGATCTAGAGGCGAGGCACCCTTTTCGTCCAGTTGCTCGAACCAGACCGGCTTGCCCAGCACGTCCCTGGTCATTGCTGCCATGGCCGAATGGAACGTCCTCACGCACTGCCGCGCACTAGCGGGATCGAAATCGAAATTCCAGAATCCCAGCACCCGGATCAGCTGTTCGCGCAGTTGAGTGCAGGATGCATTAGTGAAGGAAATGACGGTCAGCCGTTCTGGCGCGATGCCCAAATGGCAGAGCATGAACACCACACGCAGCACCAGGGTGGTGGACTTGCCCGAGCCGGCGCCCGCGAAGATGCGCGTCACTGGGCTGTCTCCAAGGATCATTGCCCATTGCTCATCCGACGGCGCGCAGATCACGCCAGCCTCTACCGCGCGACCGACACGAAGACGCATTGCCTGAATCTGCTGCTCATCGACCGTCAACTTAGCCGGCCCATAAATGCCTTCACTGGCCGGCTTGCGAGCTTTTGCGCGGGGCTTGGCTGGGGTAGCTGCCCCCGCAGGGGACTTGGTCGTACGGCCGATCTTCGCCGCTGCAGCTGACTTTTTGCACGTACGTGGCAACGTCTGTTTGGACACGGCGTTCGGCCAGCGCCGCACTAACAGCTCCTCTTCCGACTGCAGATAAGCGGAGGTACGAGGGAAACAACGCGCCAAGGCACCCGACACCAGGAGCTTGTAGCGCTTGACGGCAGAAAACATTGAAATTAACAACCAAGGCGTCAACAGGTGGTTGATATGGTACGGGTTTTTCATCGCTGACTGATGACCGAGCGAGCAATGGTCACGTCGACCAGCAATCACTTATCCCCGACTGCATCACCGTGCCTGCGGGACGATGGCTCGACGCGCCTGTGCACGGACCAAGATACGAATGCGACCCTTGCTGCCCCCACAGGGTTTACACATAACGTTCGGACCGCGGCGGTCGACTGTTCATCAGAGGCAGGGCACCTGCCGCAGCGTCCGAGTACTAAACAAGACAGTCACTTGTAGCGGCTACACCAGCCGTCCGGCATAGGTCATTTATGTACAAAATCGGTTTCGCCTGCATGTACCGACACCCCGGCCACAGCGAGTCGCTGAAGGAGCTGGAAGCCATCGAACGCGCCTTCAATCCGCGCTCGACCACGCTGCGCTGGCTCAACAGCGTGTCGCAGGACGCGGCGCGCGAGAAGCTGAACGGCATCATCGAACACAACCTGGCCGCGCAGTTACGCTTGCTCGAATACGTCGAGACCTTGCCACCACCACTGCGCATGTTGCGCCTGAGCAGCGACTTGCTGCCGTTCTACAGCCATCCGGAAGCAGCCGACTTCTACCGTCAGGCCGAGGTGCAAGCGGCGACGGAGAAAGGCTTTGCCCTGATTGGCGAGCGCGCACGAGCAGCCGGCATCAGGCTTTCGCTGCACCCGGGTCAATATTGCGTGCTCGGCTCGGACAAGCCTCAGGTCGTCGAGAACAGCCTGGCCGAGTTCGAATATCACGCCGACATGATCCGCATGATGGGCTTCGGTCGGCAGTTCCAGGACTTCAAATGCAACGTGCACATAGCCGGTCGCCTGGGCGGCGAAGGCATCCGCACGATCTGGCCGCGACTCTCTACCGAGGCGCGTAATTGCATCACCTTCGAGAACGAGGAAAAGACCTACGGCGTCGACGACTGCCTCCAGCTTGCCGACCTTGCGCCGGTGGTGCTGGACATCCACCACTGCTGGATCAATGAAGACCGGTATATCGACCCACAGGACCCGCGTGTGGCGCGCATCATCGACAGCTGGCACGGTGTACGGCCGACCATGCATTACTCGCAGCCGCCGGAAAGCCTGATGGAGCTGGGATTCAACGCCGATGACAAGCTGGAAATACCGGCGCTGCTGGAAAAGGTCAGCAAACGTGACCTCTACAGTCACAGCAAACGCATGTGGAATCGGTGGACCAACCTTTATGCGCGTGAATTCCTCGACCGGTTCGACATGATGTTCGAGGCCAAGGACAAGAACCTCGCCACGCTGGACTACTACCGTGATTATCTTGAAACGGACAAATTCGAGTAGTCGCCACCGCGGAGCCAAAGCGCTTTTTTCAGCTCTTAAAGACGCAGCGGCTCAAGCGCCCCATTTGAACCATACCCAAACGCCAAACAACACAAGCCCGGCAATACCTATGGGTTTGGCATGTCGATTCCAGATATCCAGGGCCGCCTTGCCCGCCACCGCTATCAACAGCGCAAGGCCGAAATAACGAGCCCCTCGGGCGAGACAGGCAGCGGCGAGAAAGAGAACGATGGGATAGGCGCTGGCGCCCGCTACGAGCATGGCGATCTGAAACGGTATAGGGACAATCCCGATGGCCAGGATTGCCATGAAACCGTCTTCCTGGAACTGCTTGTCGAATTCCTCATACGCAGCCTCACCGCCAAAGAGCCCGACCAGCGTGTCGCCCCATTGATCCATCGCGAACATACCGAGGTAGTAACCCAGTGTGGCTGCGGTCAGGTTCCCTGCCAGCGCGACCGTCGCGATTCGCCATTTACGGTCCGCGTGGCAAAGCATCCAAGGGATGAGGATGACCTCGATCGGGATGGGGATCAGCAAGGTTTCCATCATGGAGGCTAGGAATAGCAGCGTCATCGCGTGACGTGACTTGTCGAGGCGATCAAGCCAGGCGCGTGCGGAGGTGAGGCGGGGTTGAGGCATGCAGACGGACTCAGAAGCGGAAAGGCAGGGCTAGGGCGCTCTGTTATGGGCACTTATGGGAGTAGCTGGAGGGATGGCACGTTCCCTTGCGCCAGTGGCGTGATCGTTACCATTGATGACATCAGTGGGCGATGAGATGGCGTCTTGGCTGCGCACGATGAACTGGAAACAGTGGCTAAGCGGCAGGAGGAAAGGCAACGGGTAACCAGAAGGGATGTTTATCCTGCGCAAACCGCACGGGTCGGCGCAGGATGGCAGGTGGTCAGGAATTCCTTAGTTGAATGTCATGCTCCCGACGTCTGGCCAACATGTCTGCGGCAACGAGCGCCAGTAACGGCAGCACGCCGACCTTGAGGCCCAGCTCCCATGATCCAAGGAACCCAATCAGTACCGCTCCTACAACAACGATGGCAGCAACGCAGTGTGCGCAAAAGCGCCATAACTCGAGTGCAACGACCTGAGCATTCTGGTTGTTGGTCATAGTTAGCCCCTCTTTCTTGTTGTAATAAGCTTTGTACAATTTCAGCGTAGTCAGCATAACGGCTCGTGCAAACACAATTTTGTTTCAAGAATGTGTCTATCTCGCAGGTTCCAGCCGCTTAACCCCCTCCCAACGACAGTATTCACGAGGCCTCCGGCACACGGAATGGCTAAACAACTGGGCCGCGAATCGTATTGACGCCTTTTGATTGCTCGACGAGCGGTCTCTATTCTTCCGGACCTCTCTAATAGCCGTGACCTAGACGGGAACAATCTCATCTAGTGCGCGCTGCAAGATGTTCAGGGTCCGATCGATATTTTTCAGTTTCTCCAGACCAAACAGCCCCATACGGAAAGTCTGGAAATCCGCTGGTTCGTCGCACTGTAGGGGCACACCCGCGGCAATTTGCAGCCCCTGCGCCGCAAACTTGCTGCCGTTCTTGATGCCTGCATCATCGGTGTAGCAGACCACTACGCCGGGCGCTTCGAATCCTTCGGCAGCCACACTCTTGAAGCCTTGTTGAGTCAGCAACGATCGAACTCGCTGACCGAGTTCCAGTTGCTGTGCACGAACGGTTTCGAAGCCGTAATCCCGTGTCTCCAACATGACGTCGCGAAATCGCGCCAATCCGTCGCTTGGCATGGTCGCGTGATAGGCATGACCGCCCTGCTCGTAGGCCTGCATGATCTGCAGCCACTTCTTGAGGTCGCAAGCGAAACTGCTGCTCTGTGTCGCCTCGACGCGTGCCTGGGCAGCCTCGCTGAGCATCACCAGCGCGCAGCAGGGTGACGCGCTCCAGCCTTTTTGTGGCGCACTGATCAGCACATCCACACCGCTTGCCTGCATATCCACCCAAAGCGCACCTGAGGCGATGCAGTCCAGAACAAACAGCCCCCCCACCGCGTGTACCGCATCGCTGACGGCGCGCAGGTAGTCGTCGGGGAGGATGATCCCGGACGATGTTTCCACGTGCGGAGCGAACACGAGATCCGGCTTATTGGCGGCGATGCTGGCGACGACTTCTTCTATTGGCGGGGGCATGAAAGCAGCTTGCGCCGCCTGATCTACCGGTCGGGCTTTCAGCACCGTGGACTGCGCCGGAATGCTGCCCATATCAAATATTTGCGTCCATCGATAGCTGAACCAGCCGTTTCGGATGACCAGGCAGTTGCGGTCATGCGCAAGCTGGCGCGCAACTGCTTCCATTCCGAAAGTGCCACTGCCGGGCACCACAACAACCGAGTGGGCGTTGTAGACAGATTTCAGTGTGGTGGATATGTCGTTCATGACGCCCTGGAACGACTTGGACATGTGGTTTAGCGATCGGTCCGTGTAGACAACTGAATATTCGATCAGTCCATCGGGGTCGACGCGGGGATATAGCTCCGACATGAGTTCACTCCGTAGATAGAAGCCTGGCTTCGACCCTGCCCGAAGCATCAGCGCTTTACAAGCACAACCAAAACCCTTCCTCAACGTAGCCACAAACTCGCGAACTGCGTGAGCGCAAGCCTCGCTTCGGGTGGCTTATCCGTGTACCGATTCGCCATGAACTTCACCCGCTTGCAAATAGTTCAAAAATAATGATGCCGTTTATCGGATTATCTCTGCCGCCTGAAGCGAGACGGCGTTAACGGTGAATTCAAAAAAATGACGCCACTATTACTGCCGCCTTTATAGCTAGCGGCTTCCAGCCCTTCTCGAAATCCGGTGAGCATGGCATTTGAACATCAAATTGATATCAAGCTTATAAGCTGACTGTTTTTTGACGACTTATACAAGGCGCTTAATGTTTTAGCGATATATGAAATAAATTATAACTATCCAAGCGGAACGGGCGGCCACGGGTGCCCATTTCGCTTACCCATTGGTTCGTTCTGTTTGTGGTATCCCGCCTGCCTTTGCAGCGCCGCTTATTGATCAACCTCCCCCTGTCGCTTCATCGAAACCTGCGTTTCGATGTTCATGATCACGGTGAGCCGATGTTTACCTCGTTTGTTTCTAAGGCCTGCAAAGGGCCCATGTCCGCAATTGCCCTGTCCGCGCTTTTTGCTATGGTCCCTGTAAGCGGTCTCTACGCCGCTACCACCCCGACTACGGGCGTCTCGACCGTCTCCTACTCGGCGCTGATTAATAAATTCACCAACAGCTACTGGCTGAACGGCTCCTGGCGCGCTTCGGCAGGCGTATCGGTTGCCGCGACCCAGCAGAATATGGCCGCGTTCAAAGTCGGCACCGCGGTGCGAACGGCAGATGGACAGATTCGAACTGTCACCGCGCTCAAACCCGCCAGCGGGGCGCTGACGGTGTTCATGAACGGTCCGGTGCTCAACGGCAATCTGGTCGGTTACCCCAACAGGCTTCGCATAAGCGCCGTGGCTAGTACCTTGCCGCTGCCATCCGAAGCGAGCCCTGCGCCGGTTTCCGCCCCGAACCATGCCGCGCTGATCAACAAATTCAACAACAGCTACTGGCTGAACGGCTCCTGGCGCGCCTCGGCGGGCGTCTCAGTCGCTGCGACGGCACAGAACAAGGCCGCCTTCATAGTTGGCGCATCGGTACGCACGGCCGACGGCCAAGTGCGCACCATCACCTCGGTGAAGCCCGCCAGCGGCGCGCTGTCTGTGTTCATGGATGGCCCTGCGCTTGACGGCAATCGTGTTGGGTACCCAAACAAACTGAGGCTGGCCGCAGGGCCGGCTCTTCTGCCCGCCGGATCTTCGCCGATAGGCAATGTCACGCTGCCAACAATCAAGCCTGTTCAACTGGTCGGTGTAGCCCTGTCCGGCGCCGCCTTCGGTCCTTCTGTTTTGCCGGGCAAGCACGGTACCAATTACATCTATCCGGCCGAGTCCTATTACAAGAAGTACGCCGAACAAGGCCTGAAACTGGTCCGGTTGCCATTCCTATGGGAGCGCATCCAACCCCGGCTGGACACTGAACTCGACACTGCGCAACTGACATTGCTTACCCAGTCACTCGACTTTGCCCACAAGCACGGCGTCAAGGTTGTGCTGGACATGCATAACTACTATCGCTACTACCGCCAACCGATCGGATCCGAAACTGTATCGATCCAGTCGTTCGCCAATACCTGGAAGCGTATCGCGCAGAAAATCGGCAATCATCCGGCACTGAGTGGTTACGGACTGATGAATGAGCCAAACACCAAGGGACTTTGGCCCCAAGCGGCGCTGGCCGCCGCGAAGGAAATCCGCAAAATCGACCGCACACATTGGATCTACGTGGCTGGCGACCGCTTCTCAAGCGCCTGGCATTGGCCACAATCCAACACCCAGCTGATCGCGGATCCCTGGATGCGCGATCCGAACAACAACCTGATCTTCGAAGCTCACATGTACCTGGACCGGGACACCTCGGGCATGTACGCCGACAAGACCGAAACCTTTGCCCCGGAGCTCGGCATCAATCGCGCCAAGCCTTTCGTGGACTGGCTGCGGAGCAACAACCTGCGCGGTTTCATCGGCGAGATGGGCGTGCCCAACTACGCCCCCGATGCGATCGTCGCGATGGATAACCTGCTCGGCTATCTACGCGAGAACTGCGTTCCAATGACCTACTGGGCCGGCGGCCCCTGGTGGGGCAACTACATTCTTGCCCTGGACGTAGCAGGAGGCGCGGAGCAGCCCCAGTTGGCGGTGTTGAGAAAGCATGCCGCGACCCCGAACAGCTGCGCAGCCATTGGCGAGCCGCTGTAACAGCAAGAGATAACCGTTCCAGCGAAGGCCTGACACGTTTTGCGTGTCAGGCTTTTTTGTGGGCTCCTTTTACTCAGCGCTTCCTTAACGCTGCCACCCTCTCCCCGTTCGCTCCAGCACATAACAAGCGGAACCAATGAAGGCATCAACGGGACGAATCCCTAATGCCTGCTTTCAGGTACCCAAAAGGCCGATATCACATCGCGCCGAACTCCATGGAGAGTCGATCATGACGGAAGGGATCTTGTTGGCAGCGACTGGCCTGCTGGTCGTGCTAACGCTTCTACCGCTATGGAAGAACCCAGTCTGGTGGGTACGCGGGCTGGATTTTCCTCGCCTGCAACTGTGCGTACTCGCCTTTGCATTGCTACTGGCCCAGGCATTATTGCTGTCCTATTCAGAACCGCTGCAGGTTCTGATCAGCGCCCTGGCGATTTTCTGCCTCGCCTATCAGGCCTGGTGGATCATTCCCTACACCCGTTTGTGGCGCTCCGAGGTCAAAACCGCCGTCCCAGGCCGCGACAAGCCTCGCATACGCGTCATGGCGGCCAACGTCCTGACGCCTAACCGCCAGACGGACAAGCTCAAGGCGCTTGTCCGTGAGTATCGCCCCGACATTCTGGTGACGCTCGAAACAGACCAATGGTGGGAGGATCAGCTCGAGGAACTGAGCGACGATTACCCCTACTCCTGCCGGTGCCCGCTGGACAACCTTTACGGTATGCATGTCTGGTCCCGGTTGCCGCTGGAAAACGCGGAGACCCGTTTCCTGGTCGAAGACGATGTGCCGTCTATGCACGCCAAGGTTCATCTGAATGATCAGTTGGCGATTCGCATGCACTTCCTGCACCCCGCCCCGCCTAGCCCCACGGAAAACGACGAATCAACCGAGCGCGACGTCGAACTGCTGGTAGTGGCTGAGAGCGTTCGGGACGATTTGGAAGACATCCCGGTCATCGTCACCGGCGATCTCAACGATGTAGCCTGGTCACCCAACACACGTCTGTTTCGCAAGATCAGCGGCTTGCTGGACCCCCGGGTCGGGCGCGGCATGGTCAACAGTTTTCATGCCCAGCACTGGTTTCTACGCTGGCCGCTGGACCACCTGTTTCATAGCCACCATTTCCAACTGGTACGCATCCAACGCCTGCCGGCGTTCGGCTCTGACCATTTCCCCGTGCTGGTCGAACTGCAATACGACCCAGCGCCTGATCAGCAAAGCCTGCAAGGCGACGAGGACGATGAACTTGAAGCGGAGGACAAAATACGCGAGGAAGGAGTCAGCGTGACCGACGTGCCTGAGCCTGAAAAGCGTTGAACTGAACAGGTTACTCGGGCGTGGATAGGGCACCGAGTACCGGACAGGCGAGCAGCGACCCGGCGAGAATTGGCGCTCAGTGGCGTGCATTCACATCCCGTTGAACCGGCTGAATTGGGCTCCTTCACGCTTGCTCATAGGAGTTGCGATGCTTGCGCGTCGCTGGCCACTGCTCGCCCTCGAGAAGCCCAGTTGCATGCGGTTGAGCCAGCGCGCAGATGACCACGCACTCCGGCAACGGCCTGCACCGTTCTCCGGAGGACGGTCTAACGCACTGCAAGGGTCTACGCTGAGGAGGAGAGACACGGATGCCGACCACGTTCGCATTCGGCTATCGGTCGACATGACAGACTGCATTGACCGTGCCGCCGCTCAGGTATCCAGCCTCACCTCACCCCGGAGGACAGCCACATGGTCACCAGCACGCTCGGTGTCGAGCTCGACGAGGCAATGCGCAATCGGCTCGAGGAGGCAGCCAACCGGCTTGAGCGTCCTCCGCAGTGGGTGATCGAGCAAGCGCTGCTGCGCTACCTTGAACAGGTCGAGAGCGACACTCAACCACACGACACCGAGCCGCCGCCGCAGGCCAGCCCGGACCAGACGGCTGAAGTCACCCCTGGCAGTCAGCCATTTCTCGAGTTTGCGGAAAGCATCCTGCCGCAGTCGGTGCTCCGCGCGGCCATTACTGCAGCCTATCGCCGCCCTGAACCAGAGGCATTGCCGATGTTGTTGGAGCAGGCGCGGCTGTCACCGGAAAAGGCCGAAGCGACCCACCGTCTCGCGCTGCGCATCGCCGAGAAACTGCGTAATCAGAAAAGTGCCGGCGGACGTCAGGGCCTGGTTCAAGGGCTGCTTCAGGAATTCTCGTTGTCATCCCAGGAAGGCGTCGCCCTGATGTGCCTGGCCGAAGCGCTGCTCAGGGTGCCGGACAAAGGCACACGTGATGCATTGATCCGCGACAAGATCAGCACCGGCAACTGGCAACCGCACCTGGGCAACAGCCAGTCGGTCTTCGTCAACGCCGCCACCTGGGGCTTGATGCTCACCGGCCGGCTGGTGGCCACGCACAATGAAACCAGCCTTTCTTCATCATTGAATCGCCTGATCGGCAAAGGTGGCGAGCCGCTCATCCGCAAGGGCGTGGATATGGCGATGCGGCTGATGGGCGAGCAGTTCGTTACCGGCGAAACCATCAACGAGGCGCTGGCCAATGCCCAAACCATGGAGGCAAGAGGCTTCCGCTACTCCTACGACATGCTTGGCGAAGCGGCACTGACCGCCGCAGACGCTCGCCGTTATCTGGCCTCGTACGAACAGGCGATTCACTCCATCGGCATGGCTTCGCGCGGTCGGGGGATCTACGAAGGGCCCGGCATCTCGATCAAACTGTCGGCGCTGCACCCGCGTTACAGCCGTGCGCAGTACGATCGGGTGATGGCCGAGCTCTATCCGGTCCTGGTGTCGCTGACTGAACTGGCACGGCGCTACGACATTGGCATCAACATTGATGCCGAGGAAGCGGACCGTCTCGAGCTGTCGCTGGAACTGCTCGAACGGCTCTGCTTCGAGCCGTCACTGGCCGACTGGAATGGCATCGGCTTTGTCATTCAGGCTTACCAGAAGCGCTGCCCCTATGTAGTGGATTTCCTGATCGACCTGGCCAAGCGCAGCCACCATCGCTTGATGATCCGCCTGGTCAAGGGCGCTTACTGGGACAGCGAGATCAAACTGGCGCAACTTAACGGACTGGAGGGCTACCCGGTCTATACGCGCAAGGCTTATACCGACGTGTCGTTCATTGCCTGTGCACGCAAACTGCTCGCTGCGCCCGAGGCGATCTATCCGCAGTTTGCCACGCACAATGCGCACACGCTGGCTGCGGTCTACCACCTGGCCGGCCAGAACTATTACCCCGGCCAATATGAATTTCAGTGCCTGCACGGCATGGGCGAGCCGCTGTACGAACAGGTAGTTGGCAAGGGTGAAGACCGTCTAAACCGGCCTTGCCGGATCTACGCACCGGTTGGCAGCCATGAAACCCTACTGGCCTATCTGGTGCGTCGCCTGCTGGAAAACGGCGCCAATACTTCCTTCGTCAACCGCATTGCGGACAAAAGCATCTCGTTGGACGAACTGGTGGCCGACCCGGTAACGACGGTCGAGCAGTTGTTCTCCTCGGAAGGCACCCTCGGCCTGCCGCATCCACGGATTCCGTTGCCGCACAATCTCTATGGCGAAGGCCGTCTCAACGCCTGCGGTATCGACCTGTCCAACGAGCAAAGGCTGGCCTCGCTTTCGTCCGCCTTGCTTGCCGGTGCACGCGTGCGCCTCACCGCCAGCCCACTGCTCGGCTGCGACACCGTTTCGACGACCTCTGCTGCCCCCTTGCTCAATCCTGCTGACCACCGAGACATCGTCGGTCACGTGCAAGAAGCGAGCGAAACGGACGTCGATAATGCCCTGCGCTGTGCTCTCGACAGTGCGAGTGCCTGGCGAACCACACCACCGGCAGAGCGCGCCGCGGCATTGGAAAAAGCTGCGGAATTGATGGAACAGCGCATGCAGCAGCTGCTAGGTGTGCTCATCCGTGAGGCTGGCAAGTCATACGCCAATGCGATAGCGGAGGTGCGCGAAGCCGTCGATTTCCTGCGCTTCTACGGCGCCGAGGTGCGTGACAACTTCCACAACGACACTCATCTCCCGCTCGGCCCGGTGGTCTGCATCAGCCCTTGGAACTTCCCATTGGCAATCTTTACCGGCCAGGTCTGCGCCGCGCTGGGCGCCGGCAATACGGTACTGGCCAAGCCTGCGGAGCAGACACCCTTGATTGCCATGCTGGGCGTGCAGATCCTGCATGAAGCAGGCGTGCCTAAAAGCGCGCTGCAGCTACTGCCGGGACGCGGCGAAACCGTCGGTGCCCAGCTGATCGCCGACGAGCGCATCCGCGGCGTGATGTTCACCGGCTCCACCGCGGTCGCTTCGATCCTGCAGCGCAGCATCGCCGGTCGCCTGGATGAGCGCGGCCGTAGCATTCCCTTGATTGCTGAAACCGGTGGCCAGAATGCGATGATCGTTGATTCGTCAGCATTGGCCGAGCAGGTGGTCATGGACGTGATGGCCTCGGCTTTCGACAGTGCCGGTCAACGCTGCTCAGCCCTGCGGGTGTTTTGCATACAGGAGGATGTCGCCGAAAGAGTTATCGGCATGCTCAAGGGTGCCATGGGCGAAGCGCGTATGGGGAACCCGCAGCGCTTGTCAGTGGATGTCGGCCCGGTAATCGACGCCGAGGCGCGCGACAACATCGAGCGGCACCTGCAAGCCATGCGCGACAAGGGTCGCCGCGTGCATCAGCTGGCCCGTGCCGATGAAAAAGTCTGTGCTCATGGCACTTATGTAACACCTACGCTGATCGAACTCGAACGCCTTGATGAGCTGCAGCAGGAAGTCTTCGGCCCGGTACTGCATGTGTTGCGCTACCGCCGCACCGAGCTTGATCAATTACTGAACCAGATCAACGCGGCGGGCTATGGACTGACGCTAGGGGTGCATACGCGCATCGACGAAACCATCGCCAGGGTCATCGACCGGGCCAAGGTGGGCAATCTGTACGTCAATCGCAACATCGTCGGCGCGGTCGTCGGGGTGCAGCCGTTCGGCGGCGAAGGGCTTTCCGGTACCGGCCCCAAGGCTGGCGGCCCACTGTATCTATATCGTCTGCTGTCAGAGCGACCGGACGACGCACTGTTGCGCGCACTCGACTTCGGCGGTTCTCCTGCGCAGCCCGAAGTGCGTCGTTCCCCCGCCCAGGTCGACGCCGCCAGGCAGTTCCAGGACTGGGCCCGGCGAAACGGCCGGGAATCAATTGCCGCGTTGTGCGACCGTTACGCCAGTCAATCTCAGAGCGGCACCACTCGCCTGCTTAACGGCCCCACCGGTGAACGTAACAGCTACAGCCTGCTACCACGGGAACATGTCCTGTGTCTGGCGGATGACGAAGGCGACCTGTTGACCCAGCTGGCTGCGGTATTGGCCGTAGGCAGCGAGGCGGTAATGGCGGATCTACCGTCGGTACAAGCGCTGCACGGCACGCTCCCGCAGGCAGTTCAAGCCAGGATCACGCTGACACCGGATTGGACCAGCGACGCGACGCGTTTCGATGCCGTGCTGTACCACGGCGACACCGACCAGCTGCTTGAGGTCAGCCAGCGGCTGTCGCAGCGCAGCGGTCCGATTATCGGCGTGCAGGGAATGATGAGCGGCGACACCGACATTCCGCTTGAGCGGCTCTTGATCGAGCGGGCGTTGAGCATCAATACCGCTGCGGCGGGCGGCAATGCCAGCCTGATGACCATCGGCTGACTGGCGTGGGTGACCGGCTGCATTAGCGTAGACGGTCACGCTCGCGCGCGTTTGGTCTCGACATGCTGGTCGACCGAACCCACCCACTCCGCCGCGAAATAAGCCGCCACAACGCTGCGGTTTGTACATGCGGGTTGCGGTTTCGCGCGTTGCGCAATGTTGCTGTTGCATCTGAAGGCAACAACCGGCATCGCCTGATTATGCTAATGCGAACGATTTGTGTTTGATATAGCGTTAAGCTTGTCTTAGGATGCAGCCCGCCTGACTAACCGAGCGTGCCGCAATCCGATGAAAGTTGCCGTCCAGACGAGGATCGCCGTTCACCTAGCGATGCTGATCAACATGCTGTCCATTGGCAGCCTGATGATGGTCATGCCGCTGGGGCCGGACCTCGTGCGCGAGCTCGGCATGCAGGCTAGTCACATCGGCTACATCAGCGGCGGCGCCACCTTGGCTGCCGCGTTGAGCGGATTCGTCAGTGCACCCTGGTTGGATCATTTCGACCGTAAGCGTGCACTGGTCGCCCTCATCGTTTTGCGCTTTCTCCTGCTGCTCAGTTGTGCCTGGGTGACCGGGCCCAACCAACTAATTGCGATTTTCGTGTTGTCCGGTCTGGTGGCGGGACCGATGGGCGCAATCCTGATGGCCACCATGCTCGACCTGATACCGCCCGCAGAACGCGGCCGTCAGCTCGCCTACGTTGGAATGGGATTTTCACTTGCTGCGATCCTGATCATTCCATTGGCCTTGGAATGCTCGATTCGCTTGGACTGGACCGCTCCTTTCTTACTGTTGGGCGGCACTGGGCTGCTGCTGGCATTACTGTGCCAGTTGTTGCTTCCCAAACCCGTGACCATTGAGCGCCCGAAAGCCTCGGTCAAATCGCTGCTGGCTTCGCGCCTCTGCCTGGCCGCGCTCGGCATCACATCGTTACAGATGTTCGGGCACTTCCTGTTGGTGCCCCACTTCGCCACTTACTTCGAATTCAACCTGAATTTTCCCCGCGCGCATCTCGGGCTGCTGTATCTGCTCGGCGGTGTGGCCAGCCTTGCGGCCATGAGGATCGGCGGCGCCTGGATTGATCGCGGCAGCGCCGTAACAGTGGTGCTTGTCAGCAGTGGCTGCCTCTCGCTGGTGACGCTGCTTGGGTTCGCCGCCCCGGTTGGCATGTCCCTTTACGTCATCTTCACGCTGTTCATGGCGCTGAGTGCCGTGCGCACCAACAGCAGCATGACCATTGCCGCCGGCGTTCCCCATGCTCACCAACGCGCAGCGTTCATGGCCTTTCAGGGAACGGTTTCGAACATCGCAGCGGGACTCGGCAGTCTGTTTTCAGCGCGCTACCTGAGCGAAGGCCCTCAACACCAGGTGATCGGCTTCGAACAGCTAGCAGCCTTCTACGCCTTAGCGGGCGTCGTGGCCGGTCTCGGCGTGCTTTACCTGCTTCATGGCATCAGACAGCGCGACATGAGCCCGACCTCAACCAAACAACAGGCGGGCTAACCCGCCGCGGATACGTGATCAGTCCTTTCGACCCTCGAGCAGCAACGGAGCATGCTATGTCTATCGCACTAAACCGGGGTATCAGCCGTCCCCGTCACCTATCCCTGACCATTCTGGCCAGCCTTATGCCGCTTGCCGCCCTCGCGGCCGAGCCTGTTGCCCTGGAACAGCAAGTCATCACCGCCACGCAGACCTCGCACAGCGAACTCAGTGCGCCGGCCAGCGTATCGGTCGTTACCCGCGAAGAGCTTGAGCAGCGTCCGGTGTACAACCTGGCCGATGCGGTGAAGTACCTGCCGGGCGTCCATCTCAACCCGTCGTCTACCTACGGGCGGCAGGAAATCAAGCTGCGCGGAATGGACTCGGACTACACCCTGTTGCTGGTCAACGGCCGCCGGATCAATTCACGCGATGCGCTGTCCTCCAACTATGCCAACGACTTCGATCTGTCCTCGATCCCGATGGCGGCTATCGAGCGCATCGAAGTGATTCGCGGCCCGATGTCATCGTTGTACGGTGCTGATGCGCTGGGCGGCGTGGTCAACGTGATCCTGCGTCAGCCCACCGAAGAGACCAAGGCCGGTATCGCCTACACCTACGAACACCCCACCGAGGGCGAATCGGGCGACAGCCATAAGGCTAGCGGTTACATCAGCGGCTCGCTGATCGAGAACAAGCTACTCGGCAATCTCATTCTTGAAACAACCGACCAGGCCGCCTGGCTCAGCGAACAAACGGTCAACCCCAATACCGATGCAGCCGAACAGCGCCAGGCCACCAGCGCATACGGCTCCCTCAGTTGGTTGCTGGACGAACGTCAGACGGTTGACCTGGATATCACCCACCGCAAGGATGACCGCGAAGCCGAGTGGAATAACTTCGGTGCGGTCGTTCAAAACATTCAGGAGATGGAGCGCTGGAGCTTTGGCCTCGGCCATACCGGCAACTGGGACGGATTCAACACACGGGTTCGTTATTACTACGAAAACGTGGAGTTGATGGACGACTCGCAGATCATGACCAACCTGCGCGGCATGAAAGGCGACATCGAGCAGAAGAACCACACAGTCGACGGCCAGGTGACCGCATTTCTCGGCAACCACCTGCTTACCCTCGGCAGTGAATTGCGCCGTACCGAGCTGGCACACAACCAGAACCTGGGCAGCGAAACCGAGGTCGATCAGAAGGCTGTCTACCTGCAAGACGAATTTTCTATCGGTGATCTGGACGTGACCCTGGGTGGACGCCTCGATGACCATGACAGCTTCGGCAGCGAATTTAGCCCTCGCGCCTACGGCGTGTACAACCTCACCGACAACTGGGTAATCAAAGGCGGCGTGGGTCGTTCGTTCAAGGCACCAAGCATTTATCAGTCTGACGAAACCTATGGCGTCTTGGCCTGCCGTGGCATGTGTACGCTGGTCGGCAACCCAAACCTCAAGCCCGAGACAGCAACCAGCTACGAGATCGGTACGCTCTACCAGAACGAGCGCGTTGAGGCCGGCATCATGCTGTTCAACAACGATATCGACGACATGATCATCACCGACACCTGGCGTGTTGGCTACCGACCTGCCGTGATGACCTATAGCAACGTCAGCAAGGCGCGTGTTCAGGGCTACGAGTTGCAAGGTCGTTATAACCTGAGCGATACCATGGGACTGCGGGCGAACTACACCTATTCGGATGCAGAGGATCGAGATACCGACGAACAGCTGCGCAACAGCCCGCAGCATGTCGCCAACATCGGCTTCGACTGGCAGGCCATGCCGGATTTGGGGCTGAATCTGGATTACCAGTACACCGGTAGCCAACTCCTCTACGTCTCGGCAGCCCAGCCAAACGTTGAAAGCGGTGCGTTCCATCAGCTGAATATTGGTGCGAGGTATCAGGCCACCCGCGAGCTTTCCTTGAAAGCCGGCATGAACAACCTGACCAACGAGAAGCGCGACGATGTCGCCCAGTCGGTCGACAACATCCTCATGGGCCGCACGGTGTTCGTTGGCTTCAGTTACGACATCTAACCCCCGCTACACCCCGGCAGCTCGCTGCCGGGTTCAGGAATTTGCTTAAAACCAATGACACGAACTGACGCGACTTTCCCCGGCTACCAGCAAGCTGTCCTCGTTATGGGTGGCGCGCTTCTGATGAGTTTGCTGGTGATCTCGATGAGCACCGGCGCCGGAGTCTACGGCGCGGTGGACGTGCTGCACTTTCTGCTCGGAGACCAACTCGCCGTGGCGGATGAAAAGCTCGCCATGGTCGTACAAACACTGCGTTTGCCACGCACGCTGGCAGCGCTTGTTGTTGGTGGAAGTCTCGCCATTGCCGCCTCGCTGTTGCAAAGCGCGACACGTAATCCGCTGGCCGAACCCGGCTTGCTCGGCGTGAATGCTGGTGCAGTACTGGGTCTGGTCATCGGCCTCATTTTCTACGGCGTCGAATCGACACGGGGCTACCTGCTCTGGTCCGGTGCCGGTGCCCTGCTGGGCAATCTTGTGGTACTCGGCATCGGCCTCATGTTGGGCCAGGCCAGCCCGCTGAAACTCATTTTGGCTGGCGTGGCGCTGGCTGCGATATTCGGCGGCCTTTCGAATTTCATGCTGCTGTCGACACGGGTGGCGCTGGAGCAGTTTCGGTTCTGGAATCTGGGTTCCCTCTCGGCCACCCGGCTCGATGCGGTGGGCACCGTCACGCCCGTCGCGCTGATAGGCCTTGCGCTTGCTGGGCTGCTGTGCCGACAACTGACCCTGATGCAGATGGGTGACAGCCAAGCCCGGGCCTTGGGTATTCACACTACGTGGGTGCGACTGGGCGTACTGGTCGCGTCGACCTTGCTTACGGCCTGTGCGATCTCGTTAGCCGGACCCGTTGGCTTCGTGGGGTTCTTGGCTGCGTATTGCGCTCGCTTGATCGAGCCGGTCGCCCTGCTACGACAGCTGCTGTTCTCAACGCTGTTCGGCATGCTGTTTTTGCTGGCAGCTGACGTTCTGGCCCGCTGGCTGTTGCAGCCCTTCGAGCTGCCCGTCGGGACCTTGCTGGCCGCGCTTGGCGCGCCGGCGCTGATCGCTATCGTCTTGCGCGGTGGCTTCCGCTCTCTGTTGGCGGTGAGGTAAGAATGGAATCAACCACTCCCAGTGGCGTATGGGCCCTGCGCATCGGCGGCCTGAGCCTGCTACTGCATCGCCGCAACTGGCTGATGTGTGGCCTGCTGACCCTGTTGCTTGCCGTACTGGCTACGCTGGCGATCAGTCTGGGCTCCGGCAAGATGGGCCTACAAGATGTGATCGCCACCCTGCTCGGCGATGGCAGCAAGCTGCACGAGATCATGGTGTTCAAGATCCGTATGCCGCGGGTGGCAGCCGCCATCGTTGCCGGCCTCGCCATGGGCATGGCGGGCTGCCTGATACAGACACTGGTGCGCAATCGTCTGGCGACACCAGACATGATCGGTGTGAACGAAGGCGCCTCCCTCGCAGTAGTGGGTTTTTCACTGTACCTGACGCTAGGTAGCTGGCCCTGGTGGGCTTCACCGCTGGGCGCGGTACTGGCCGCTGTGGCGTTGTTCACCCTGTGTCGGCGCCCCGGTGAGCAAGGCTATCTGTTCATTGTCATTGGTATCGCGCTGTCGGAGCTACTCGGGGCGATCGGTGACTTCGCCATGTCCACTCAACCGCTGGTGCACCTGGGCAGTCTCTATCTCTGGACCATGGGGCACTTCGCTGGCGTCAGCTACCAGACCGTCAACCCAATCGCCATGGTGCTGCTCGCGCTGTGTCCGCTGATGGCCTTGGTCAACCGCCCCCTGGCCTTGCTGCGTTTTGGCGACGCCACTGCACAGAACCTGGGCATCCGCGTGCCGCTGGTGCAGCTCGGTGTGTTGGGCCTGGCCATTCTAGTGGCCTCGCTGGGTACAGCGATTGGCGGGCCAGTGGTGTTTATCGCCATGGCAGCCCCCATTCTGGCGTCGTGGCTGGCGCGCGATAACCTAGCCCCACTTTGGCTATCGGCTCTTTGCGGAGCGGTCCTGCTGTTGGGCAGTGACACCCTGGTTCGGGTACTGGCGCAGCCGGCAGAGATCCCCACCGGCATCATGACACGGCTACTTGGCGGCATCCTGCTGCTGGCATTGCTGCTCAAGGACAGACGAGGAGCTGACTGATGACGGTACTGAGCGTCGAACACCTTCATTTCGCCTATCAGGACAAGGTGGTCCTGGACGACCTCACTTTCTCGCTGCCCAAGAGCCGGTTGATCGGAATCGTCGGGCCCAACGGCAGCGGCAAATCCACCCTGCTCAAGCTATTGGCGCGTCAGCTTCCGTTGCAACGTGGCGAAATCCACGTGCACGGGCAGTCGCTTTCCCGTTACTCGATGAAAAGCCTCGCTCGTCAGCTGGCGTTTCTCCCCCAGCGCCCCGTGATGGCCGAAGGAATTCGTGTCGAGCAGTTGGTGCAGTACGGCCGGCATCCGCATCAAGGCTGGTTCAACCAGTGGACTGATGAGGATGCGCACCAGGTCGCCCGCGCACGTACCGCCATGCAGCTCGACGCCATCTGGCATCGCCAGGCTTCCTCGCTCTCCGGCGGACAGGCGCAGCGAGCGTGGCTAGCCATGATCCTGGCGCAGAACACCGATCTGATTCTGCTCGACGAGCCGACCAGCGCACTGGATATCGGCCACCAGGCCGAAGTCATGGAAGCAGTCCACCGAATCGCAGCCGAGGGCCGCACGGTACTGATCGTCATCCATGACCTCGGTATCGCCGCGCGCTATTGCGACGACCTGATTGCGCTCGCCGACGGGCAGATTCAGACCATGGGGCCAGCACGCGAGGTGATGACCAAAGCGCTGGTGGACCGCCTTTATCAGACAGAGGTGGACATTCTGCCTGCGCCTGGTGACGGCGCCCCGGTGATCGTTCCACGTCGCCGTTCGCTCGCAGCGTCTGCGCATCCCTCCTCAGCACCATCAGCCACCCACACCCCAGCGGTGCTCGAACCCGTTGAAAAGGACACGACCCAATGATCAAACGAACCCCCTGGCATTTCACCATTGCACTTTTAGCGGGGCTGATGACCCTCAGTGCGCAAGCCGCCACCCGTGAGGTGGAAGATGCGTTCGGCAATACCGTCACCGTGCCAGCCATGCCTGAGCGGGTTGTCACGCTTAACGAGATCGATCTGGATACGGCACTGACGCTGGGTGTGACACCGATAGGCACCGTCAACGGTCGCGGCCAGGCTGCACCGCCGCGTTATCTGGAAGGCAAGGTGCCGTCCAGCATCAAGGTCGTCGGAGACCTGGACAACCCCAACCTGGAAACGCTTCTGGAGCTAGAGCCGGACCTGATCCTCACCGGGCCGGTCAAGCCAGAGCAGTTGGCGATCCTCAACGAAATCGCGCCCACGGTCGTGACTTTCAAATGGGCGGAACCTTGGCGAGCCAGCATGCAGCGAACGGCGCACGTCCTGAACAAGGATGCTGAAGCCAAGGCCTTTCTGGACCGATACGAAACGCGGATAGCCGAAGCACGTGAGAATCTGAAGGATCATCAAGGCCAGACGTTCAGCATTGTTCGCTGGAATCCTAAGGGTCCGTCCTACATGTTCAAAGACGCCTTCTCCAGCACCGTCGTTGAAGATGTTGGCCTGGTACGCCCAGCTCACCAGCAGGATCCCGGCCATACCCATTCCATGGCGCTCAGCCTTGAATCGCTTGAACTGCTGGATGCGGACTGGCTGGTGATCGGTACGCTGGCTACCAGCGGTGAAGCGGTCGAGGCGCTCCGCCAGGCGGAAGAAACTCCGGCCTTCCGTCAGCTTTCCGCGATTCAGGCCAAGCGTTTCGCCGCCGTTGATGGATCCTTGTGGACCTCCCTGGGTGGGCCGATGGCCGCTCTGCAGGTTATCGAAGATGTAGAGTCCATCGTCGGCAAAAAGAACGCCGAGCCAGTCGCAAAAAACTGACGTAGATACACCCCGTGGCCGCTTGGCCACGGGGTAGAGCTTACCAATCAGGCCGGTTCGGGCAGACGCTTGCGGTCGATCTTGCCGCTCGGTGTTTTCGGCAGTGACTCCAACAGGACGATGCGACTCGGAATCATGTAGTGCGGCAGGATCAGGTGCAGTGCTCGGCGAATCTGAACCCGACCGGGCGCACCTTCGCCACGTGTCTCCACATAACCGACCAGGCACGCCTCGTCCCCTTCACCCAGCAACCGCACCGCAGCATCCTGCACGCCATCGATGCGCCGCAGATTGGCTTCGATTTCTCCAAGTTCGATTCGAAAGCCGCGCAGCTTGATCTGATCGTCACGACGTCCGAGATACTGGAATTCATCATCAGCGATGCGGCGAACCCGATCCCCGGTACGGTATAGACGACGCCCTTGCCAGCTGATGAAGGCCTGCTCGCTCAGGTCGCTGCGTTGCCAGTAGCCCTGTGCCAGAGACACCCCTTCGATACACAGATCACCCTCGCCGCCCGGCCCGACTTCGTTGCCGCTTTCGTCGAGTACCCAGTGGCGGTAGCCGTCGAGTGACTGGCTGAGCCGGACGCTGTGGCCGGCCAATGGCTGTTCGACCTGCGCCATCATTGACCAGACTGTCGCCTCGGTGGGGCCATAGCAGTTCCAGAGCTGCCCCGCCGTTTCACTGAGCTGCGCCGCAAGCGTAGCGTCCAAGGCTTCACCACCACAGAGCGCGACCAGCCCTTGACGACCTTGCCATCCCGCTTTGAGCAGCATTCGCCAGAACGCGGGTGTTGCCTGCAGGGTGTTCAGGTCCGGCCGGCTATCGAGCAATTGCAGCAGGGCTACCGGGTCCTTGTGAGCTGGCGCGCAGACCACTTCGACATAGCCGCCGATCCACAGCGGCCCGAGCATCTCAAGCAGAGAAATATCGAAGGCCGGCGTGGTGGTAAACAACCAACGCGTGTCAGGGCCAACCCCGACACGACGCGTCGCTGCGTCGAGAAAGTTGCTTAACGCCGCCCGGCCAATCACGACGCCCTTAGGTTTTCCGGTGGAGCCGGAGGTGAACATCATGTAGGCAGGCAACCCGTCATCAAGATCCGGCGGCTCCGGCATCTCTGCCAGGTCGGGCCTCAGGCGCAACGAAGGTGTCAGCGAGCGCGACGGCTGCTCATCCTGAACGACGAAGAGCACGCGCGCGTCGTCGGCGATGCCTTGCAGACGGTCAAGGGGAAACTCAGGCTCGAGGGGCACAAAGCACAGGCCTTCATGCAGGCACGCAAGGAGCGCAGCGATCAGATCCGGGCCTCGAGCGAGGTGCAGCCCGACGCGATCACCTGCAGTCAGGCCCGCCTCGCGCAATTGCAAGACAATGGCCGCAACCCGAGACTGCAACTCGACATAGCTGAAGCTGACGCCGAGGCATCCAAGCGCTGGCCGCTCGGCGTGGCGGACAAAGACGTGCGCGAGATGCGCGTTCAGTGACGTCATAGCAGCTCACCCCCACGTGCAGCCAGGCTTTGCAGATTCGCCCGCAACAACTGCAACAAGCGGGTTCCCAGGTCCGAGCGCAAACTGCCGATCTGCCGTAATGTCAGCAGGCCGTCAAATACGCCACCATGCAGGCTGATCAGTTCTGCTGACAGGTTGCCTGCACCGCTCGGGTTGCCCGCCGGCAGTGGCAATGCCTGCCACTGCCCCGCCCCGCTCTGGTAACTGCCAAGGTAATTCAGCGCGACGGCGGGCAACGGCAGACTCTCGCGAAGCGCCGGGTTGCTGCGCAGCGGCAAGTAGCCAACACCCTTGTCCGGCACCTGGCGCAACTGGTCGGCGGCATGCAGAACCAACGCTGGCCAATCCGCCTGGTTGTGCACCCTTACCGGGAACATACTGGTGAACCAGCCCACCGTGCGGCTCACGTCCAGCCCGGCATCGATGGGTTCGCGGCCGTGGCCTTCCAGCATGATGCACTGCTGCTCACCGAGACCTAGCTCCACCAGCGTGCGGGTCAGCGCAGCCAGCAGTAACTCCCGAACGTCGACGTTAAATCGTTTGGTCGTGTTCTGAGTCAATCGCCGGGTGGCGGCTTCGTCCAGCTGCAACAGTTGCGGTTCGGACTGCTCGCTGGAGGACCAATCGAGAGGGAACCTTTGATTTCCAGACGCCTCACCCATGGCACCGACCTGCTCGCGCCAGTACGGCAGCTGCGCTTCGGCACGCACTGCATAGGCACCGAGCCCCTCGCCCCATTGTCGGTAGCTGCTGGTCTTGTCCGGCAACGCATCGCCGCGGGCCAATCGCTGCAGGTCTTCAATCAGAATGCGCCACGACACCGCATCGATGACCATATGGTGAAAGGCGATGAACAGCCCTCGCTGGCCGTTCGGCAAGTTCTCGATAACGGCCCACGCGAGCGTTCGAGCGCTCGCTGCATCAAAGCGAGATTGCAGTTCAGTCAGCGCGTGCTGTAATCCCGACTCGCCCAGCTCTGCCGCATCCAGCCATGCAGGCTCGGGCAACGGCAAAAATTCGCGGTAACACTGGCCCGACGGCATAACTACCAGCCGAAGCGCATCGTGCTGAGCTAACAATTGCCGCATGTAATCCATAAGCTGGAGCTGACTCACCTCGGTCGGCAGACTCAGCACTACACCCTGGTTCCAATGCTGGGGTTGAGCGAACGGCTGGTCGAGAAACCACTGCTGGATCGGCTGCAGAGGGAAATCGCCAGTGAGAAGACCCTGCTCGGCGCGGATCATCTGGGTCTCGCGAGGTTTCTCGAGCACCCGGCACAGCCGCCGAACGGTCTTCGCTTCGAATACTTCCTTTACGCTGCAGGGATAACCGGCATCGCGCAGGCGTGTGGCCAGTTGAATGCTCAGGATCGAATCGCCCCCCAACCGGAAGAAATCACTTTCAACGCCCAGCGGCTGCTCCAGCACACCCTGCCAAATCTCGAGCACCTGTCGTTCCAGATCGCCAGCAGGCGGTACCATCTGTTCGGCATCGCCCAGTTCAACCGTTGGCAGCAGCCCCTGATCCAGCTTGCCGTTGGGTGTAAGTGGCATTTTGTCGAGAATGATCAGACGCTTGGGCACCATATATTCAGGCAGTCGGTTGGCCGCTGCCTGCAACACTGCGTCTGGCTCGGGTGTCGCTTCGCCAGCGGTTACCGTGGCGTAGGCGACCAGCGCCTGACGCGAATCCTGACCGGCGACGATAACCTTTACTTCCTGCAGGCCAGCGCAGCTGGCCTGTAACTGGGCTTCGATTTCGCCCGGTTCGATGCGATAGCCGCGCAGTTTGATCTGCGCATCCAGACGACCCAGGTACTCGTACTCACCACTCGTCAACAGCCGTGCGCGGTCCCCGGTGTGGTACAGCCGCAGCTTCACCCCGGCGATATCATGCTCACGGAACGCCTCTGCTGTGCGCTCCGGCTGGTTGAGGTAACCACGAGCCAGCCCCAGCCCCGCAAGACAGAGCTCCCCCGGAACCCCTGTCGGACATACAGCGCCATGCCGATCCAGAATCACAGCCTGCATCCCGTCTATAGGCCGGCCGATGGTCAGGCGAGTGCCTGTAGCGAGCGTCTTCGTCAGCGCCGTAACGGTGGCTTCTGTCGGGCCATACATGTCGATCAGGCGGAACTGACTTGCCCAACGCTGCGGAATCGCAGACGGGCACGCCTCCCCGCCAAACCCCACCGCTTTCATGGCCGGCAATGGGCGCTCCGGCAGTGTCGCGAGCAGCGCTGTGGGGAAGATCATCTGTGTGGTTTCGGTGCGTTCGATCTCGTCCAGCAGGCCCTCGCCGGGGTCCGCCCAGAGCAGGCACGCACCGTGAACCAACGGCACCAGCGCACACATGTTGCCCGCATCGAACGACAACGACATGCAGTCCAGCATTCGATCACCCGGAGCGACATCAAGCCGGCGACCATGATCGAGCAACAGGTTGACCAGCGATCCATGTTCGATCATCACGCCCTTCGGCATGCCGGTCGAACCGGAGGTGTAAATCACCTGAGCAAGTTGCTGCGGGTCATGCTCGTGCGGCGGCGCGGTTGGCGGCTGCGCATCCAGCTGCGCCTGAATTTCCTGGCTGGCCAGATCCACCCAACGCTGGGTCGGCTCCAGTTTGAATGGCGCTGATCCCTGCCCGATGACCAGCTCCACGTTAGCGTCCCGCATGATGTAGCTAAGGCGCTGCTGGGGATAGCTCGGGTCCAATGGGACATAGGCCGCACCGACTTTCCAGCAGGCAAGTAACGCGACCGCAAAGGCGTTTTCACGCCGCGCAAGAACGCCAAGCAGATCGCCCGGCGCGCTGCCCTGAGCCTGCAACCAGTGGGCAAGCCGGTTGGCACGGGCGTCCAACTCCGCATAACTGACATAGCCTTCCCCCTGCTGCAGCGCGGGACGATTTGGATGTAGCCGAGCCATCTCGCTGAACATTGAAAGCGCGGTCAGTCTTTCGGGAAAAGTCGCGGGCAATGCCGACAGACGCTCAGCGGTCTGCTCCAGCAATAAAGGATCGTGCATGGGCAGCTGCCAGATGTCCTGCTCCGGTGCATCGACCACAGCCTTCAACAGATTCAGCAGGCGACTCGCATAGCCTTCGATGCTGCTGCGGTCGAACAGCGCCGTCGCGTAAAGCCAGTCGACTCGTACCGAATCCACAAGCTCGGTGACCTTGACTGAAATATCGGTCTTGGCAGGCAGTACCGGCGAGGTCTCCTCAACCGCGTCACAGCCGGGGATCAGGTCATTGAAGTCGACCCGTGCCTGATACACCAACATGATCTGGAAGATCGGGTTGATTGCAGTGTGGCGGTCCATGCCCAATGCTTCGCTCAGCGCCTCGAACCGATAGAGCTGGTGATCGAACGCCTCGAGGTCGTCGGTGCGGCACTGTTGCAAATAGTCGACAAACCTTTGCTGCTCGGGAAGCTGAGTGCGCAACACCAGCGTGTTAACGAAGAAACCTACCAAAGGCTCGATATCCGCCCGCTCGCGGTACGCCAATGGGGTGCCAACGACAATGTCGCGCTCACCTGAATGGCGTGCCAGCAGCAGCGCGAACAGCGCATGCAAGCCAATGAAAGGGGAAGTGTTGTGTTGCTGACACAGACCCTTGAAGCGCCCCCAGAGCGTATTGTCGATGGTCGAGAACACCACCTCGCCACCGCTGGCGGGTTGGGCGGGCCGAGCTTTGTCTAGCGGTAGGCTGTGTACCTCGGGGATGCCCGCCAGGCGTTCGACCCAGAACGGCTTGAACTGCTCGTGATAGTCACGGAACAGGGGCGAGTTGAACCAGAGT
The DNA here is from genome assembly GCF_053470365.1 of Stutzerimonas tianxiuensis. Classification (NCBI taxonomy): domain Bacteria; kingdom Pseudomonadati; phylum Pseudomonadota; class Gammaproteobacteria; order Pseudomonadales; family Pseudomonadaceae; genus Stutzerimonas; species Stutzerimonas tianxiuensis. The sequence goes on from NZ_JBPVWS010000011.1 coordinate 106,934, forward strand.
GCGTAATCGATGTAGGTCAGTGCGGGCTCGTCCCAGCGGGCTCGTCCCAGCGAGCTGGCCCCTGCAAAGCTACCTGCGTTGGCAATACGTCGTTAAACACAGCCTCAGAATGCTCATTTACCGAACGTAAACTCCGCTTCTTCGGCTGTGTTTGCCTCGTCTTGCCTGCCTCGCCTACGTTTTGCAACGACCAGTTAAGCGGCTCGCGATTCTGGTAAGCGAGAAAAGCGGTCTTGAGGTCCGCGAACATGTTCTTCACCGACCAGCCATCCGAGATAATGTGGTGCTGGTTGATCATCAACACATGCTCACGCTCGCCCAGCTCCAGCAGCGTGACGCGCGTCAGTTGCCCACTGGTGATGTCGAACGGACGCTCGATCTCTTCCCGCACGTGCTGCGCGACTCGGTCCTCACGCGCCAGCGGCTCGAGGTGGCTCAGATTCTCCCGCGCCAGATGGAACCCGGTATGCGGGAGTATCTCCTGCTCGCCTCGACCCTCGGCGCTGCGCTGGAAGCGCGTACGCAAACTGGCGTGACGAGCTATCAGCGCATCGAACGCGAACTCCAGCGCCGCCACATCCAGCTCGCCCGTCAGGCGGAAGAAGACGGGCATGTTGTACAGGTGAGAATCCTGCTCGTACTGCTCGATGAACCAGAGCCCGCTCTGGGAGGAAGACAGCGGACCTACGCTGAGATGTTGCGGCACGATCGGCTCAACGAACGCGCGTTGGGCCCTCAGGCACTCGATAATGGCGTCGCGGTTGTCACGAATCTGCTGCCCGAGCGAGGGGGTCATTGCCTCTTTGCTCGACTGCGAAACCAGCTGCTGCAGATCGTTGAGCGCAAGGTGCACCCCCTGCTGAGCCAAGCGCTTCAGCAGGCCTATTATGTTCTTTTGCATCTGCTACCTCTCGGAGTCTCAGGCCGCCAGAGTGGCGCCGCCGTCGACGACGATGTCCTGCAGGGTAATGTGGCTCGCCAGGTCCGACGCGAGGAACAGCACGGTGCGGGCGACCTCTTCTGGCGTGGCGATCTTGCGCAGCGGAATCCCCAGCTTGTACTGCTCAGGGAAGCCCACGATGGTCCGTTCCCGCGCGTCCTCGCTGTGCCACATGCCGCGCTGCATGGCGGTATCGGTAGACCCTGGCGAGACCAAGTTGCAGCGCACGCCGTGCTCGGCCAACTCCAGACCCGCGGTTCGGACCAGGCTGGTGAGTGCCGCCTTGGATGCGCTGTACGCAGCCATCTGCATGCGCGGAACGTGGGTCGCGTTGCTGCTCACCGCCACCACCGCTCCGCTGCCTTGCGCCTTGAACCGCGGGATAAGTTCGCGTAGCAGATAAAAAGGGCCGGACACGTTGACGCGCATCGAATCGTCCCAGTTGGCCATACTCAGCTCATCAATAGCCCCAAGCCGCAAGATGCCCGCGACGCTGGCGAAGACATCAACCCGCTGTTGCCCGTCCAGCAGCTCGTGGCACGCGTGGCGCACCGCGTCCGCGTCACCGACATCAAGCAGGTAAGTGGTGAAGCCGTAGTCACCTTCGGAAAAGGTGCGGTCGAAGCCAATGACTTGGCCACCCAGCCGCGCAAAGCCTTCAGCCACGGCGCGGCCGATCCCCTGTCCGGCTCCGGTAACCCAAATGCTGCGCCCGTTGAAGCTCATCTGCTCATTCATTTGCACGCCCCCTTTCACCAGACCATTTCCACGAGTTCTTCCCGTTGCTGCAGCCGGCTGTCCAAAAAGCTGCAGAAGTCCGCCAGCTGCGGGTGATCGAAGACATCGGAGACCTTCACTGCAGTGCCGAACTCCGCACCAAGTCGATTGACGATCTGGATGGTCTGCAATGACTGCCCTCCGAGCTCGAAGAAATTGTCGTCCGGTTGAATGCCGCTCACCCCGAGGATTTGCTGCCAGATAGCGCTGACGCGCCGCTGCGTCTCGTCGTTCAATACGCGTTCGGACGTGCCTTGCACGTAGGCCTGCTGAAGGCGCTTACGGTCGAGCTTGTTGCTACCGGTGCGGGGCAGGACGTCGAAATGACGGTAATCGGTCGGCACCATTGCTGCGGGTAGTACAGCGCTCAGCTCGCGCTTGATTGCTCGAACGTCGTCCTGCGGGCCAGCAAAAAACGCCACCAACCGACGCACCCCGGCATCGAGTTCCAGGCCCAGCACACACGCTTCGTCTATACCCGGTAGTGCCAGCATCCGGGCTTCGACCTCCCCCGGCTGGATGCGATAGCCGCTGATCTTGAATTCGTTGTCCAGTCGGCCTAGGTACACTAACTGCCCGTCTACCAGCCGCACGCGATCACCGGTGCGGTAGACCCGCATCGTCTCGTCGCCAATGCGAATATGGGCAAATGCTGGCGAGTCGCTGTTGAGGTAACCATTGGCCAGCTGCGGACCAAACAACACCAGCTCACCTTCCGATCCGGGGCGATTGCCTCGCTCCAGAACCAGCGCCTCGACACCTGCCAATGGTTGACCGATAGGCAGCCGTTCGCGATTGGGTTCGAGGCTTTGCAAATCACAGCTAGTCGCTACAACCGTGGTCTCGGTCGGGCCATAGGTATTGACCAGACGAACATCGTGCCGCCCGACGCGCTGCCAGGCCTGAAGCTGCTCGGGGTATACCGCTTCGCCACCTATGATTACCGTCTTGAGCGATGCTGGAATCTGCGCTTGACCACTGCGCAACGCCACAACCCACTCATTCCAAAAAGCCGTGGGCAGGTCGACTACGCTGATCGCCAGCTGCTCCAGCCCCTCTACAAACGAGGACATCGACTGCAACATTGGGTCGGTACGCAGCACCAATGTCGCCCCGGCCGACAAGCTGACGAAGACTTCTTCGATGCTCGCATCGAAGTTGAACGGTGCGAATTGCAGGACACGGTCGGCTGAATCGATGCCGTAGCGCTGCCGAGCCGCGTGAACGAAATGCGCCAATGCGCGATGGCTGACTTCGACCCCCTTCGGCGCACCTGTCGAACCGGAGGTAAACATCAAATAACAGCCCGCATCGTTGTTGCGCGGGCTGAACGTCCGGTTGGCCGAGGTCAGCAATCCGATCAGTTGGATCGGGCCTGAATGTATGTCCGCCAACCGATGCCGATAAGCTGCCTCAGTGATGACCAGAGCCAGGTCTGCCGTCTCGCAGATTAGCCTTTGTCGATCGGCGGGCTGCTCCGGGTCCAACGGCACATACACCGCACCGGCGAGCAAGACCCCCAACTGGGCGAGGATCGCCTGTGGCGACCGGCTCAGCATCACCCCGACGCGCTGGCCAGGCTCAATCCCCTCATCGACAAGCGCGGCAGCGACCATCTCGGCCCGAGCTTGCAGTTCGCCGTAACTCAGCGCCTGCTCATGCTGAACCAGCGCGATGCCCTCGGGCTGGGTCTGTGCCTGTAGGCGTATGGCATCTAACACGTTGCTCGGTTGCACATAGGACGCAGTGCACGGAGCCTTAATAACTTGCCAGGCTCGGCGAACTGCAAACAGCTCTTCGAGCAGCACAGCTCGTGGCTGCTGCGGCTCGGCCAGCCAGCATTCGAGCAGATCGAACAGTTCCTCCTGCAGGCCGCGCACTTGGTCGAGGCTGTAGCAGGCCGGATTGGCGTCGTAGTCGAGTATCGGCATACCGTCGGCGCCGATCTGGACTTCCAGCGTCAGATCCTCCACCGGCCCGGCACTCAAGTTCAGCGTTCGCGCCGGGCAGTTGCCGTAAGCCAGTGGACGGTCGAACGGCATGATGTTGATCAGAGGGCCAAACAGGCGCTGCTCTCCACCAACACGACCGAGGTCCCGACGCAGCGATTCGTAGCGGTAATGCTGATGTTTGCGGCTGCTCCGACGTAGCTTGCCGATGGTCTTGGCACTGACGATGAGATCAGCGTCGTCCGGCAGATCCAGGCACAAGGGCGCAATGTTCATCTGCATGCACGGCACATTGAATGATGCCGAGCCGATGCGATTCATCACCATCAGCCCCAGTACCTGGGAGCGCGCCCCGCTCACCTGCCTGAGATGAGCGGATATACCTGCTAGAAGGAGGTCCGGCCAGCCCACGCCGTGAGCTTCGGCAACCTGGTTGAGAGCCCGCCACAGGGGCTCCGTGAACGGGGCGCCATGACGAATGAACGACGCTGAAATGGGCGCACTGCGTTCGCTGAAGCTGGCCGGCTCCGGCATGCGTGACAAGGTCTCGAGCCAGTAACCGCGCGCAGCGGCGGTACGGCCCTGGGCGCCCCGCTCGGCGTCTTCCTTGAGCACATCTTCATATCGGCCAAACCCATTGGCGGGTGCTGGGTCACCGTTCAGTGCGGCGCCGTAGAGCTCAGCGATTCGCTGGTAAAGCAGGTTGGTGCCGTAACCATCCAAGGCAATGTGATGCACACAGCTGTAGAGAAAGTCGCGACTTCCTGCCTGTAGCAACACGAACCGGCACGGTAGTTCGCGTTCGAGATCGATCGGTACGCGAATGTCGCGCATGGCCCAATCACGGACCCAGTCTTCCGGATCCTCTGTCACCGGAACCTGGACCTGTTGCACAACAACTGGCAGTTCGCAGGGATTGAAAAATGCCGCGTCCTCATCCGCCACGAATACCCCGGATAGCGCCTCGCACTCCCGCACCGCCTGTTGCACCGCTGCAATCAGCGTCACTGCGTGAATCTTGCCGGCGAACGCTATGCATTCAGCGGTATTGAACATGGCGCGGTCTTCGTTGAGCAGGTAGCCGAACCAGAGCCCTTGCTGGGCAGTCCCGAGCGCTCTCATCGGGCACCTCCGTGTTCGCTGATCAGGGCCCACCAGCCGTTCAACGTCGGGGTCTTGGCCAGATCGGTGAAGCTCAGCTCAAGGCCCTGCTCGCGCCATTCGCTTAGCAGCGTCATGATCTGGATCGAATCCAGACCATAGTCGAGCAGGTTTTCGTCCGGATCGAAGGGCTCATCCATCTCGTCGAGTATCGACAGCAACCGGGCCTCTAGCCCTTCCCTGCTCGGTAATGCCCGGTTTACCGAGCCCAGTTCGAGCACTTCGCGGCAAGTCACTACCTTGCCGCATCGCGTCGCCACGTAGTTCAGGGCCATCTCGTGTTCGGCCGCCCCGAAATCAGCGATACCGTCCGCCAGCACGAAGGGTTGGATATCTCGCATGAAGGCATCACATGCGGTCATCAGGCAGCCGATATGGCCGTAGATGCCGCCGATGATCAGTTGGTCGCGGCCTAGCTCGTTCATCATGTGTTCCAGCGGTGAACGCTGGAAGGCGCTGTAGCGCCATTTCACTAAGACCGTGTCACCCTCCGCGGGAGCCAGGCCAGAGACGACCGTCTGACGCTCGGGATATTGGGTGATGCCCGGCCCCCACATATCGTTCAGCAGTGCCCGGTCCGCATCGGCTTGCTCGCCCGGCTGGGCGGTGTAGACCACTGGAATCCCCAGTGCTTTGCAGCGCTGGCGAACCTGTGCCAGACGGGAAACCAGTTGGTCGATGAAGGCGCTGTCCTGGCCCCAGAAATCACAGAAGTACGCTTGCATGTCGTGAATCAGCAGAACCGCGCGATTCGGTTCGAGCGACCACTGCACTTTGTTCACGCTCCATTCGCTGGGCAGGCGGTATGGCGTCAGAGTGGGAATTGCCATGAAACGAATCCTTATTCGGTAACGGTCAGTTGTTCAGCCACGCGGCGGCGCAGGCGGTTCTTGTCCACCTTGCCGACTGCGGTCATCGGGAGCGTGTCGATGTGCTCGAATCGGTCGGGAAGCTTGTATTCAGCAAGGCCGAGCCCACGCAGAAACTTGCGCAGCACTACTCCCTTGAGCGTTGCGTCGTGGGTGACGATGTAGGCGCAGCTCTTCTCGCCCATGGCCTCATCAGGCACCGAAACCAGCGCCGCCTGCGTTACGGCGGGATGCGCCATCAATAGGTTTTCCACTTCTTCGGCGGCGATCTTTTCGCCACCACGATTGATCTGATCCTTGATCCGGCCGACGACGACGATGTAGCCGTCATCCTGCTGACGGACGAGGTCACCGGAGCGATAGAACCCTTCGGCATCGAATGCGACGGCGTTGTGCTCAGGACTTTGGAAGTAACCGCGAATCGTGTACGGCCCGCGCGTCATCAGCGCCCCGACATCGCCGCCTGCAACGGGATGCCCCTCACGGTCTACGACCCTGACCTCATCAGCCGGACTCATCGGATGGCCCTGGGTCAAGTAGATGTGCTCATCGCTATCATCCAGTCGGGTGTAGTTGACCAATCCTTCAGCCATGCCGAAGACCTGTTGCAGCCTGCATCCCAATACCTGAGGGACACGCCTGGCCTGGGCCTCCGGCAGCTTGGCGCCGCCAACCTGAATCAACTGCAGCGAATCGAGCTCACCGTGCCTACCGCGTGCGGCCTGCAGCCACATGGCCAAGGCCGACGGCACTAGCGCGGTAACGTTGACCTGCTGCTGAGCGATCAAGGGAAAACAACTGGCCGGACCGGGATCCGGACTCAGCACAACACGGCCGCCAGCGAGAAACACGCCCAGCGCGCCGGGTGAGCTCAGCGGAAAGTTGTGCGCAGCAGGTAGTGCACAGAGATAACGGGTGTCGCGGTCGAACTGACAGATCTCGATGCTGCGCCGAACGCTGTAGAGATAATCGTCATGGGTGCGGGGAATCAGTTTTGGCGTGCCGGTGCTGCCACCGGATAGCTGAAAGAACGCCACTTCGCCGGCCGGTGTCGGTCGGAACGACCGCAATTCCTTGGCCGGTTCGAACCAGCTCTGCAGACATAGCTCTGGATGGGGGTCGTCATGCAGCAAGACGGTATCCAGGCCAGGAATAAGCTCCGTTAGCTCCTCGACAAACGTGTCACCTGCGAACAGTGAATGAGCCCTGCTGGCAATCAGCAGCCGCGGGCGGATTTGCTCGGCATAGGCCACCAGTTCCAGCCGGTTGTGACTGAACAGCGCGTTTACCGGGGCGATTCCAGCCTTGATCAGGGCGAAGAACACAACATACAGCTCGGCCTGATTACCCAACTGGACCAGCGCGCAGTCACCCTGCCCCAGGCCGCGGTTCGCCAGCCGCTGCGCCAGGTTAGTTGAAGCCCGGTCCAGGTCGGCATAGCTCAGCGAGCTGCTGCCGTCGATCACCGCAACGGTGTCCGGGTGGGTGCTGGCCTGCTCGACGAGCATCTGGCTCAGCGGTTCGCCACGCCAGTAGCCGGACAGGCGATAGCGCTCTGCGAATTCCTCAGGCCAGCGTGTAAACGGAACCAGGCTCATACCGCCTCCCGGTCAAGACCGAACGCCGCGAGCATGGTGCCAAGCTTGGTGCCGGTCTCACGCCATTCAGACTCGGGGCAGGATTCCGATACCAGCCCAGCCCCGGCAAACAGCCGAACTTTTCGCTCATCGATGACGCCACAGCGAATAACCACAGCCCATTCACCATTACCTGCCGCATCGCACCAGCCGACGATGCCGCCGAACACTCCCCGATCAAAGGGTTCGAGTTCTGCGATCAGCTGTTTGGCTGCTGCCGTAGGAAAGCCACAGAGCGCTGGGGTCGGGTGCAGCTGACACGCCAGCTTGAGGGCTGACACGGGCTCGGCAAGCTCACCTTCGATTCGCGTGGACAGGTGCCATAGCTTCGCAGTGCTCATGAGGGATGGTGCGTCGGGAATATGCAGTTCCCGGCATATAGGCCGTAACTGGCGCTCCATATCGCGGATCACCAAGCGGTGTTCGTGCTGGTCTTTTGCAGAATCAAGAAGACACTGCGCCGCGTATTCGTCGTCCGCCGGTTCGGCATGACGCCGGGCCGAGCCTGCCAAAGGGTTGGTTTCCAGACGTTGGCCGGTTTTGCGCAGTAGCAGCTCTGGACTGGCGCCGATCAGTACGCCACCGTCAGGCAGATCCGCGAAGAAGTGATACGCCTCGGGATTTTGCTGACGCAACCCCTGAAAGATCGTTGCCGCGCAGGGCGGTTCGTCGAACTCAAGCTGCAACAGACGGGACAGCACCGCTTTGTCGAGACGCCCGTTACGAAGCGCCGCGAGCGCTCGGGTAACGGCCTGCTGAAAACCGGCCTGGTTGGGCTGCTCGATGCACTGACGGGCATTGCCACAGCCAAACCCGCAGATTGATGTGGGCGGTGCCGTAGGAGGGAGATGGCTAATGTGTCGCGGAATGAACAAGCTTGAAGGTTGCTGTTTATCGAAGGGGATCACGCCGACCAGTACCGGGTTACTCAGCCCGGCCGCCTGGGCTTCGGCGAACCCACGCTGGACATCTCGCTCCAAGCACGGCCCGGCACCCTCCGCCGGCGTGTCTATCACTTTGAAACAACCGCTGGCTTCGATGCCCCCAGCCGGCGAATAGAATCGATACGACGGGGGGAATTTGTAACCTTCCCGAGGCCCGTCGTAGGCGACGCGAGTCAGTGCGTTCACCATCACCTCCGCAAATACTAATGAGATTGCTTATCATCTGCATGCGGCACGATAGTCAGCTAGACTGAATGCGTCAAATTGTTTCTAGGCGAGCTGAAGGGTGGCATTTAGCTAGCGGAACCGCCGCTGCGCCACCCGTGCAAATTGTTTGAATGGTTCGACAGAACGGTTGAGAGCGAGGGCTTCAGCTAGAAGATAGGCAGGGAGTTATTATTATCTTTAACGTTTCAAATCAGTAAGTTATAGAGTATTTTTAATATCGTTTATCTGATATTTATGCGGCTCGCATGCTCAGCAGGTAAGGCGAGACAAAAACCGATAATCGACATTAATTAAAACGCCTATCTAACTGATTCAAATGATAATAAACAGATTTATAGCGTTTCGGAGCCCTTCCGCTCCGTGCGCGCTGGATGCTGACTCAACTGACGCTTATCAGACTGTATCGAAGGGACTGACCCTCGACCTTGATCTCGGCTTCATCACCTTCCTCGCAGCCCAGCAGCGCCCTGCCCAGCGGCGAACGCGGGGAAATCACCAGTACTTCTTCGCCTTCAACCGTCACACTCAGCCCAGCGGCATCTGGCCCCAGGAACACCCAACGGCAACTGTCAGCGGACTCCAGCGAAACCAACGCGCCCAGGGTGATGGCTTCATTGCGATGCGATCGTACGGGCAGGTTTTGGTAGCTTGAGATCGCTGTCTCTATTTCGTGAACGCGCTTCCGTTGCCCATCGGCCAGGTAGGCGGCTTCCAATCCTCGGGTGTCGTACTTGTTCTCCGCTTTGCTTTCGGCGTGCGTCGCCGCCTCGTGTGAGGCCTTCAGTGCATCCTTTGCAACAGCCAGATCGGCCTGCAGCTTGTCGATTATCAGCGTCTGAAGATGGGTCTTGTTCATGCGGGCTCGGTCGATAGGGCGTCTGGCGCCTAGCATCGCATTGCTGCGTTCGTGGAGCCACGGCGGCGTCATTCGCTACAAGGCGAGACTGACTGGTCAGCCGTTTGGCTGGCCGATCCGTTAGAAGCACGGCACTATCGCCAGACATTTTGGGCAGTTTCATACGCCCGCCCTCGATTCATTCGATAGACACGTCGACCAGGAGCGAATCCGATGACACTGCGCGAAGCGCTAACCTTGGTAGCAATGGTGATAGGTCAACCGGCTTTCGCCGATGGCCAGCCGTTGACAGTCAAACTCAACAACCTCGAGCACGATCGCGGCACTGTTCGCGTGGCTTTGTTCTCCGACCCGAAGACATTCCGTAAAGCGGACCAGGCATTCGCCTCCAGCGAGTCGCCGGCCAAGGCCGGAACTGTCACTGTGCTGTTCGAAGACGTTCCTGCCGGTGATTACGCCGTGATGGCCTACCACGACGAAAACGCTAACGGCGAACTGGACCTCAGGTTTGGCATGTTTCCCACCGAAGGCTATGGCTTGTCCAACAACCCCAAGGTGATGGGCCCGCCGGCGTTCGAGGATAGCCGGTTCGATGTGCCAGGCGACAAGCCTCTGGAGATCGGCATCGACGTCCATTATTGAAGTTGAAGACGAGCCAATCAGCCTGTGAATAGACGGTTACTGCCTTCAGATCTCGAACCATGTGTTCCATGCTGCGTGAGGGGGTGCTTATGGCGCATCCAGCAGACAGCAAGCTACCAATGGTCGGGAGGGCAATGAACCGGAGCCAAAATTTCGATGTCCAGACAGAAGCGTCTGGATCAGGCAACCAAGTGATTTGTCGCCCCGCACGGGATATTTTTGAAAAAGAGGAAATTTGCCGCAGGCGACAGGGCAAGACGCTGCTTATACTGACCACCCATTCCAATCTGGAGCCACACCCGTGAATAAAGCCGAGTTGATTGAAGCGATCGCCGCCTCCGCCGATGTACCGAAGAGCACTGCCACTCGTGTGCTGGATGCCTTCACCGAAAGCGTGACCAACACCCTGCAGAACGGCGACAGCGTGACGCTCGTCGGCTTCGGCACCTTTGCTGTCAAAGAGCGCGCAGCCCGTGACGGCCGTAATCCGCAGACAGGTGCAACGATCAAGATCTCCGCAGCAAAGCTGCCAGGCTTCAAGCCAGGCAAGTCGCTGAAGGACGCAGTGAACTAAGTCACTGCATCCAGGAAACCGGGCCGCTGACGTCCTCGCGGACGCAGCGCCTGCTCGGACCCTCCCACCCTGCTCTATCCCCACCTGATTCCAACGCGTCGCTCCGGTCCAGGACCGCGCCTTATGAACTCCGCATCTGTAGAAACCGAATAAGTCGGCAGATTCGCCCCCCCTCCTGTACTCCAAATACCCAAACCACTATCAAGCGACACTGATCGGCTCGGCAAAACGTTCCGGCTGCCGGTTAACGCTTACGCCTATGCGCACCCGATCCCGATTAAACGCTCAGCGTTCGCTTCGCGTACGAAAACATGATCTGGGACCGGCTATATCCTGGTGCGGCCACAACGTGGCGACGCAGATTAGCGCCATAACTGAGCGGGCTCGGCGTGCCTGACGGCGCAGTGAAGCGCGCATTTCTTGGGATACGTCAGAACGACGGACATGGCTGCTGGCGAAGTCCGACTTCGCCCGGCCCCACCTGAGCTGCCGCCTATTCCAAATTGATGCTTCGAAAGGAAGCACGCGACGCGCGCATTGCACCATCAAGGCGCGCCAGAGCTGCCCGCCAGCGTGGCAATGGCCCAAACCAGGCGGCTCTGCGCTTGGCACCGCTCTTGCAAAACCACTTATGCCAGGAAGCTGCGGCCCAGGGACGAGACAAATTTAGAAATAGCCGACTAGGGTTCCGGCTCGCGTTGCGAGTGGCTGGTCCGAGAGTTGGCGACCTCCAGTGAGGTTACACGGCGGGATAAAAGCCCGGGAGACGGCGTTCGACACGCAGCTCCTTTGCTATGCCCACTCACTGGAGGCCCTTATATGCCACCGCTCGGATTCGACAAGACGACCGGCCCGCGGCAAGCCCCCCCAATCAAAAGGGGGTACTCCCCATGCGTCTGATCAATCGCGTTCCCGGCCGCACCGGCTGGACGCTGCTGGTAATCCTGCCCTTTGCCATCCTGCTGTTCACCTACCTGACCAGCTCTGCACAACGGCTTGAAACCAACCCCAACGACAAGCTCCTGCCCAGCTTCACGCAGATGTCCAGTGCAGTGGAACGCCTCGCGTTCACCCCGGACAAACGCAGCGGCGACTACCTGTTCTGGCAGGACACCGCGTCCAGTCTCAAACGCCTGGGTGTCGGCCTCGGCATTGCAGCGGTTGCCGGCTTGTGCCTCGGTGTTGCGGCTGGAACGCTGCCGCTGTTCAGCGCACCCCTGTCGCCGTTGCTGACGGTGCTGTCGATGGTTCCGCCGCTGGCAATCCTGCCGATTCTGTTCATCGTCTTTGGCCTCGGCGAGCTGTCCAAAGTCATGCTCATCGTTATTGGCGTCACCCCGGTTCTGGCGCGCGATCTGGAGCAGCGCGCTCGGGAGTTGCCGCCGGAGTTGCTGATAAAGGCACAGACGCTGGGTGCCAACACCTGGACGCTGATCCTGCGCGTGGTACTGCCGCAACTGCTGCCACGCCTGTTGATCGCGCTGCGCCTGGTGCTGGGTTCGGCCTGGCTGTTCCTGATCGCCGCCGAGGCCATCGCATCCACTGACGGTCTGGGTTACCGCATCTTTCTGGTTCGCCGTTATCTGGCAATGGACGTGATCCTGCCGTATGTGGCCTGGATCACCCTGCTCGCCTGGAGCATGGATTTCGGTCTGCGCAAGCTCACCCAGCTGGCCTTCCCCTGGTACGAAGGAGCCAAGGCATGAGCGATGTCATCCGCACGGTAGGCGAACAACCCGCCAAACCATTCATACGAGTCAATAACGTCTGGCAGGAATATGGCGATCAGGTGGTACTTGAACGCCTGAATCTGAGCGTCAATGAAGGTGAGTTCTGCACCCTGGTCGGCGCCTCCGGCTGCGGTAAATCCACTTTTCTACGCCTGTTGCTCGGCCAGGAACGACCCAGCCGGGGCGAAATCCTGCTCGACGATGCGCCCATTGCCGGTGAGCCGGACGTCAGCCGCGGCGTCGTATTTCAGCGTTATTCGGTGTTTCCGCATCTGTCGGTGCTGGACAACGTCGCCCTCGGCCTGGAGCTGCCCAGAGCCCCGCTACTGGGCAGGCTGTTCGGCCGCAGTAAGCGCGAAGCACGCGAGCAGGCCGAAGTGATCCTGCGCAAAGTGGGCCTTGGGCACTCGCTGGACAAGTACCCAGCGCAGCTCTCCGGCGGCATGCAGCAACGCCTAGCCATCGCCCAGGCACTGGTGATGAAGCCCCGCGTGCTGTTGCTGGACGAGCCGTTTGGCGCGCTTGATCCCGGTATTCGCAAGGACATGCACGAGCTGCTGCTGGAACTCTGGCGTGAAACCCGACTGACCGTGTTCATGGTCACCCACGACCTGTCCGAGGGCTTCACCCTCGGCACGCGCATTCTGGTGTTCGACAAGACCCGCCTTGATCCTCACGCCCCCGGCGCCTATGGCGCACGCGTCACCTACGACATCCCGCTGAACACCGATCGCCACGTTGCGCGCGCCTCTGCTGGCGACCTGCCGACGCACCTGGGCCATCTGCACACCGACAATCAAGGAGCCTGACATGAGTGCTTCACTCGCCATTCGCCCCACGCTGTACGAGGAACTCGTTCCTGGCGGCGGCCACACTTCTTTCATCCTCAAGCGCGGTCAGTTGCTGCGCCTGACCGATCTCGAAGGCGGCGCCAACGTCAGCCTGCTGATGTTTAACACGCATGAAAAAAGCGAGCGCCTCAACCTGCCGGACACCCTGAAGTGTCAGCACACCGCCAAACTCACCGCCGGCCACTGCCTCTATTCGGACATGGGCCGGGTCTTGGCCTGCATCACGGCTGACATCTGCGGCTGGCATGACAGTTTCGGTGGCGTACTGAACGCAGACGAAGTCGCCGAGAAATACGGCCAGGGTCGCTATCAGGAGCTGCGTAACGGCTTCTTCCGCAACGGCACAGACAACCTGCTGGTGGAAATGGGCAAGTGGAACCTGAACCTGCAGGATCTGTTGATGACCCTCAACCTGTTCAGCAAGGTCACCGTCGACGCCAATGGCAGCTTCGGCTTCGAGTCCGGCAACAGCAAAGCCGGCGACTATCTCGAGCTGTACGCGCCAATGGACGCGCTGGTAGTGCTCACCAGCTTGCAGCACCCAATGGACCCGAATCCCGAGTACGCGCCAAAACCCGTGCAGCTCAGCTGGCACCGTGTCGACAGCGACGGTATCAGCGTCCTTTGCCGCACATCGCGCCCGGAGAATGCCCGCGGCTTCCACAACACCGAACGACTCTACATCTGAGGGGGCGCCAACATGACCATCCACGAAAGCAACTTGCACCCCGAGGCCGCCACCTTTCGCCATATGATCCCGGCGGGCGAGCCTTATCTGTTCGAAGTGAAGGCCGGCCAGACCCTGCGCCTGCTCGACCTTGAGGGCAATCAGGCGGTCGATACACTGTTCTTCAGTGCCACGAACCCGCGTGAGCGCTATGACCCCCAGCGCACCCTGCGCAAGCAGAACAAGGTCTACCTCACCACCGGCACGGTGCTCTACTCCAACCTCGGCAACCCGCTGCTAACCATCGTTGCCGACACCTGCGGTCGCCACGACACCCTCGGTGGCGCCTGTGCTCAGGAGAGCAACGTGGTGCGCTACGCGCTGGACAAGCGCTACATGCACAGCTGCCGCGACAATTTCCTGCGCGCCAGCCTGCATGACGGTCGCCTGGAGAAACGCGATGTCGGCGCCAACATCAACTTCTTCATGAACGTTCCGGTCACGCCCGATGGCAGCCTGACCTTCGAGGACGGTATCTCCGCCCCAGGCAAATACGTTGAGCTGAAAGCCCAGCAGGACGTGATCGTGCTGATTTCCAACTGCCCACAGCTAAACAACCCGTGCAACGGCTGGAATCCCACGCCTGCCGAGGTACTGGTATGGGACTGATGCCGCTGCTGCAGCGTTATGTGCTGCCCCTGATGCAGGCGCGCGCCGGCCAGCGGCCTGCAACGCATGTCCCGGATGCGCCCGACTCAGCACCTGCGAAAACCACTCGCACAGCCCCAGACAGCGGCCCGCCGCTTCGCTGAAACCACCCTTAAAACGAATTCAGTCCCTGGACGGCCGGGGGCGACGACGAAAGAAAGCGGGACGGCCCGCCTCCCCCTGAGGGAATGAAGATGTTCGACAAACTCCTGATCGCCAACCGCGGCGCCATCGCCTGCCGCATTCTGCACACGCTGCGTGCCCTGGACGTAAAAGGCGTGGCCGTCTATTCAGAAGCGGATGCCGCCAGCTTGCACATCCAGCAGGCTGATGAAGCCCATAGCCTCGGTGAAGGCGCTGCAACGAACACCTATCTGGTGGTCGACAAGATCCTCGGTATCGCGCAGGCCGCCGGTGCGACGGCGATTCATCCGGGCTACGGTTTTCTTTCCGAGAATGCCGCCTTTGCCGAGGCCTGCGAGGCGGCCGGCATCGCCTTTGTCGGACCGACGCCCGAGCAGCTTCGGGTGTTTGGGCTCAAGCACACCGCCCGAGCGCTGGCCAAGCAGCACGGCGTGCCGATGCTGGAAGGCACCGAACTGCTGGAGAGCCTCGAAGCCGCGCTGGAAGCCGGCCAACAGGTCGGTTATCCGGTCATGCTCAAGAGCACGGCTGGCGGCGGCGGCATTGGCATGCGCGTATGCCGCTCGGCCGAGGAGCTGTCAGATGCCTTCGACGCAGTTAAACGCCTGGGGCAGAACAACTTCAGCGATTCGGGTGTGTTCATCGAAAAATACATTCAGCGCGCCCGCCATCTGGAAGTGCAGGTATTTGGTGATGGCCAGGGCGAGGTGATCGCGCTGGGCGTTCGCGACTGCTCGGTGCAACGCCGCAACCAGAAGGTGCTGGAAGAAACACCGGCACCGAACCTGCCGACCGGCATGGCCGAGGCTCTGTGCGAAGCCGCCATCAAGCTGGCCAAGGCGGTGAACTACCGCAGCGCTGGAACCGTCGAGTTTGTCTACGACGCTGAGGCCGAGCGCTTCTACTTTCTCGAAGTGAACACCCGCCTGCAGGTCGAACACGGCGTGACCGAGCAAGTCTGGGGCGTAGACCTGGTGCGCTGGATGATCGAGCTGGCCGCAGGCGATCTGGCACCATTGTCGGCACTGGCGAAGGACTTGAATCCCAGCGGCCACGCCGTCCAGGCACGCCTCTACGCCGAAGACCCGGGCCGCGACTTCCAACCGAGTCCGGGCCTGCTGACCGCAGTGAATTTCCCCGAGTCAGATCGCAAAAGTCTGCGCATCGACACCTGGGTCGAGGCTGGCTGCGAGATTCCGCCCTACTTCGACCCGATGATCGCCAAGCTCATCACTTATGCGCCGACCCGTGAAGCGGCCCACGCTGCGCTCGATCAGGCGTTGGCCGACACCCTGCTCTATGGCGTCGAGACCAACCGCGACTACCTGCGTCAGATCCTCGCCTATGCGCCCTTTGCCGAAGGCAATCCCTGGACCCGCTGCCTGGAAGGCCTGACTTACCAAGCCGCCACTTTCGAGGTGCTCACAGCTGGCACCCAGACCACCGTGCAGGACTTCCCCGGACGGCTCGGCTACTGGGCTGTCGGCGTGCCACCGTCCGGTCCGATGGACAGCCGTGCGCTGCGCCTGGGCAACGCGCTGCTGGGCAATCCGGCCTATGCCGCAGGCCTGGAAGTCACCATGAGCGGGCCGATCCTGCGCTTCAATACCGATGCGGTAGTCGCAGTAACCGGCGCTGACATTCCAGTGAAACTCGACGACATCGAGCAACCGATGTGCACCGCGATTCTGGTCAAGGCTGGCAGCACGCTTGCGCTCGGCACCATCGCCGGTGCGGGTGCGCGCAGTTACCTAAGCGTACGCGGCGGGCTGCAGGTGCCCGATTATCTGGGCAGCAAGAGCACCTTCACCCTTGGCCAGTTCGGCGGCCATGCTGGACGGGCCTTGCGGGCCGGTGATGTGCTGCACCTTCCCGAACTGGCTGACGACAGCGTTGGCGCAAGCCTGCCGCTGGAATTGTGCTCAGCCTTGCCCGCAGTGCGCCAGATTCGCGTGATCTACGGCCCGCATGGTGCACCGGAATATTTCACCGAAGGCTATATCGACAAATTCTTCGCCACCAACTGGGAAGTGCATTTCAACTCAAGCCGGACCGGCGTGCGCTTGATCGGCCCGAAACCCGAGTGGGTACGCGACAGTGGTGGCGAGGCCGGCCTGCACCCTTCGAACATCCACGACAACCCCTACGCCATCGGCGCGGTGGACTTCACTGGCGACATGCCGGTAATCCTCGGTCCGGACGGCCCGAGCCTCGGCGGCTTCGTCTGCCCGGTGACCATCATCGAGGCCGACCTCTGGCAGATGGGTCAGCTCAAGGCTGGCGACAAGGTGCGTTTCGTACCAGTGGAGGTGACCACCGCGCGGCAGCTGGCGAAGGCGCTGAGCGACGAATGTGCGCTTCGTGGCAGTCAGAGCGGCACCGTCGTTCCTACAAGTGCGCAAGCGCTCACCTCGCCCATCGTCCTCGATCTAGGTGAGGACGATACCCGGCTGGTCGCCCGCCTCTCCGGCGACACCCACCTGTTGCTGGAAATCGGCGCGCCTGAACTGGATCTTGTTCTGCGCTTTCGTGGCCATGCGCTGATGCAGGCGCTGGAGGCGAAGAACCTCGACGGCGTAATCGACCTCACCCCCGGCATTCGCTCCTTGCAGGTCCATTACCAGCCAGAAACCCTGCCGTTGCGGACGTTGCTCGACATCGTCGAGGGCGAATGGGACGCGGTGTGCGCCGCCCGCGACCTGAAAGTCCCCTCGCGAACCGTTTACCTGCCGTTGTCCTGGCACGACCCGGCCTGTCAGTTGGCCATCGAAAAATACATGACCACCGTACGCAAGGATGCGCCCTGGTGCCCGAGCAACCTGGAATTCATTCGCCGCATCAACGATTTGCCAAACCTCGACGAAGTGCATCGCACGGTGTTCGAAGCCAGCTATCTGGTGATGGGCCTCGGTGATGTCTACCTCGGCGCCCCGGTCGCGACGCCGCTCGACCCAAGGCATCGGCTGGTCACCACCAAGTACAACCCGGCACGCACCTGGACTGCGGAAAACTCCGTGGGCATCGGTGGCGCCTACATGTGCGTCTACGGCATGGAAGGCCCGGGTGGCTACCAGTTCGTCGGCCGTACCCTGCAGATGTGGAACCGCTACCGTGCGGTGGAGGCCTTCGGCGGCAAGCCCTGGCTACTGCGTTTCTTCGACCAGATCCGCTTCTATCCGGTTTCTGCCGAAGAACTCTTGAAGATCCGCCGCGATTTTCCCCTGGGCCGCTACCCGCTGAAGATCGAAGAGAGTGAGCTGCGCCTGTCCGACTATCAGGACTTTCTGGCGAAGGAAGCCGAAGGCATTGACGCCTTTCGCAGCCAGCAGCGCGCCGCGTTCGACGCCGAACGCCAACGCTGGATCGCCTCAGGCCAGGCGCACTTCGAGAGCGAGGAAGTCGCCGCTGAACTCGGTGAAGACGCTCCGCTCGGCGCCGGCGAGCACGGTATCGAAAGCCACATTGCCGGCAACCTCTGGCAAGTCTCGGTGGCTGAGGGCACACGGGTGGAACCCGGCGACGTGCTGGTGATCCTGGAAAGCATGAAGATGGAAATCCCAATTACCGCACCGGTTTCCGGCGTGATCAAGGAAGTCCGTGTGCAACCCGGCTCGCCAGTGCGAGCCGGACAGCGCGTGGTAGTGATTGAGGAAGCGTAAAGCCCCACAACCAACGCAAGCCAACCGTAGGGTGGATCACGCTTCACCGATCCACCAACCGGCCCAACGGGTCGGCAACGAACATTGCGGTGGAAAAGGCTTTGCCGTTTTCCACCCTACGAGGACTACAACGTGACCATCGACTTCGATCTACGCCTCGACACACTGCGCACGGCTTACTCCAGCGCCCAGCTGTCACCGCGCAACCTTATCGCTGCAGTGCACGAGCAAGCCACCGCCCTGCAAGCCGAATTCAACCTCTTCATTCATCTGCTAACAGAGGATGAACTGGAGCCCTACCTCGCCGCCCTGGACAGCAAATCCCCGGACGAGCTGCCGCTGTACGGCATCCCCTTTGCCATCAAGGACAATATTGACCTGGCCGGCATTCCCACCACGGCCGCCTGCCCGGCCTTTGCCTACACGCCTGAAACCAGCGCCACCGTCGTCGAGCAGCTGATTGCCCTTGGCGCGATCCCGCTGGGCAAGACCAACCTCGACCAGTTCGCCACCGGCCTCAACGGTACCCGCTCGCCCTATGGTGAATGCCGTAACAGCGTGCACCCGGCCTACCCGTCGGGCGGCTCCAGTGCCGGCTCGTCCCTGGCCGTCGCGCTGGGCATCTGCAGCTTTGCGCTGGGCACCGACACCGCCGGTTCCGGTCGGGTGCCGGCGGCGCTGAACAACCTGGTCGGCCTCAAGGCCAGCAAGGGACTGATCTCCACCGCAGGCGTTGTGCCGGCGTGCCGCACGCTGGATTGCGTCACCTTTTTTACCGCGACCGCAGCCGAAGCCAGCCAGCTTCTTGCCCTGACCGCCAGGCTCGATCCGCGTGACGAATACAGCCGCGCCAACCCGGCATGGAACGACGGTTCGGCCTTCGGCAAGATCGCTACCTTCCGCTTCGGCGTGCCAAGCGGGCTGGAGTTTCTCGGTTGCCCGGAGAGCCCGGCGCTATTCGCTGCCAACATCGAGCATCTACAGGCGCTTGGTGGCGAGCCAGTCGAGATCGATTTCGAGCCGTTCCTTGAAGCAGCGCGCTTGCTGTATGAGGGGCCCTGGGTCGCAGAACGTTACAGCGTCGCCGGCGAGCTGATCGAGCAACAGCCGGACGCCGTGCTGCCGGTGATCAAGGCTGTCCTGGAAAAGGCGCCCGGCACCACCGCAGTTCAGCTGTTTCGCGCGCAATATCGGCTGCAGCAGCTCAAGGCCATCTGCGACCGCATCATGGCTGGGGTCGACTGCATCCTCACGCCTGCCTACCCGCGACCGGTCACCCTGGACGAGCTGCACGCCGAACCGGTCAAGCGCAACTCGGATCTGGGCTATTACACCAACTTCATGAACATGCTCGACTATGCCGCCGTTGCGGTGCCCGCCGGCACAATGCAGAACGGCCTGCCGTGGGGCGTTACCCTGTTCGGTCGCGTGTTCACCGACCAGTACCTGCTGAGCCTGGCCGACGCACTGCAGCGAGGCACCGTAATCCCCCTGGTCGGCGGCCATACCATCACCAAACCCGCGCCGACACATCCGGCGCGCAATGACCGGGCCCGCGTGGTCGTCTGCGGCGCGCATCTGGACGGTCTGCCGCTGAACTGGCAGCTCAAGCAGCGCAATGGTCGGCTGCTGGAAGCCACCTACAGCTCAGCGAACTACAAGCTCTACGCGCTGGCTGGCGGCCCACCGTTCCGCCCTGGCATGGTCCGTGTTGACGATGACGGAGTCGCCATCGAAGTGGAAGTCTGGGAAATTCCCAGCAGCGAACTGGGCTCTTTTCTCACCGGCATCCCCGCACCGTTGGGGCTGGGCAAGGTGCAGCTGGCCGACGGCCGCTGGGAAACCGGCTTCATCTGCGAGCCCTATGGTCTGGAGGGCGCCGTTGACATCACCGAATTCGGTGGCTGGCGGGCCTATATGAAGAGTCGGCGCTAACAGCCATCCGGGCCGGATGATCTGGCCCTACGAACACCGCCACTCGCATCTGCTGCCGCTCGGCCTGGCTGCGACGTGGCTCGGTGTTGGGCGGGATTGATATCGCCACTCCTTTTCGTCCCCGCCGGAACATCCCTTACTGAACGTCCTCCGATGCAAAGCGACGCCGAACATTCGGCTCAATCTGCATCAGAGGAGGCTCCATGCGCATCACCCTTCCACCTCTCGGCTTTGGCGGCGCACCGCTGGGCAACATGTTCCAGCCACTCGACGAAGCCACCGCCGACGCGACGCTCAAGGCCGCCTGGGAAGCGGGCATCCGCTATTACGACACCTCGCCGCATTACGGCGCGGGCCTTGCCGAACAGCGCTTCGGCCGCCTGCTGAGCCACAAGCCGCGCGACGAATTTGTGCTGAGCACCAAGGTGGGCCGCCTGCTGCAGCCCGCAGCGGCACCGGAAAACGCCAAGCCTTTCGTTGATGAGTTGCCCAACAAGCGCGTCGTGGACTACTCCGCCGATGGCGCGCGCCGCTCCATCGAAGACAGTCTTGAGCGCATGGGTGTCGACCGAATCGATGTCGCCTTCATTCATGACGTGTCTGAAGACCAATGGGGGCCGCAGTGGACCGAGTACTTCCAGCAGGCCATGCAGGGCGCGGCGAAAGCCCTGACGCAAATGCGCGAGGAAGGCCTGATTCGCGGCTGGGGCCTTGGCGTGAATCTGGCCGAGCCCTGCCGTATGGCGCTCGAGCAGTCCGACCCTGACGTCTTCCTGCTAGCCGGGCGCTACTCGCTTCTGGATCACCGCGAAGCGCTGGAGACCTTGTTCCCACAGTGCGTGGAGCGTGGCGTTGGGATCGTCGTCGGTGGCCCCTTCAACTCCGGTGTGCTGGCCGGCGGCGAGCACTACGACTATGCCGACGCACCCGAGGCGATCCGCAAGAAGACCCAGGCGATCGAGGCCGTGTGCGGTGAGTTCGGCGTCGATATTCGTGCCGCAGCGTTGCAGTTCTGCCTGGCCCATCCCGCGGTGCTGTCAGCCATCCCCGGCACCAGCAACCCGAAGCGTCCGGCGCAGTATGTGCGGCAGTTCGAAGCCGAGATACCGGCCGCGTTCTGGCGGGCACTGAAGGACAAGCAACTGCTGCCTGAGGATGTGCCGGTGCCGGCGTAGCGCCGACCGCCAGTATTCAACGGGTGGCATGACGCAGGACGTAATGCCAGAGCAATTGCTTGAGCCCCGCACACCGCCGCAGAACGCCACGAGGCATCCGTCGCTCCCAGTTGATGCCTCGTCCTCCCCCTGATGACGTCCGTCGCGCTCCTCCCCTGTCACGACCAACGGGGCACCATTGCAGCGCACAACTCACCATTTGAGCGCAGCCCGGTTACGGCCATAGCGTGACAGTCGGTCGAGATATACCGGCCAACTCATTGAATCCGTTCAGCAAAAATCAACCAGATAAAGATGGCACGCAACCTGCTCATCCCAGATAGAACGGGATGAGTCGCCACCACGCTCATGACGCTCGGCACACAGGAGCAACACAACAGGCGAACTAGGGTTCCGGCTCATGCAGATGAGCGCTGGTCCGAGAGTTCTCCGGTCCCACGGATTGGGACTACACGGCGGGATAAAAGCCCGGGAGGACGCGATGTCATCCCGTGCCGGTTCTTCCACTGTGTAGGAGTTTCATCATGACTGGACCACTGCTGCGTTCGCTGCACCACACCTTGCTTGGCGCCACGCTGGCGGCCGCGACGGTATTTGCTCCGCTGGCAGCTCAAGCCGCGGAAACGATGAAAATCGGCACTGTGGTATGGGCCGGTTATGGCCCCTTCTACGTCGCCGACAAGAAAGACCTGTTCAAGCCCCACGGCCTGGATGTCGAACTGCAGTTCTTCAACGACCCGGCGCTGATCCCCACCGCCATGCTCAGCCGCGCTCTGGACGGCGGCATGCTCACCTATGACCAGGTGGTGGCCTCCGTCGCCAAGGGCCTCAAGCACCGCGTGGTGATGCCCATCGACTTTTCCAACGGTGGTGACGCCATCGTCGCCGACGCTTCAATCAACTCTGTGGCCGATTTCAAAGGCAAGAAGGTGGGTTACAACCCGCTGTCACCTTCCGACTTTCTGCTCGCCTATGCGCTGCAGCAGAACGGCATGACCGAGAAGGACATCGATCCAGTCAACATGACGCCCGAAGGCATTCCCGGCGCCATGGCCTCTGGCAATCTGCCAGTCGGCGTGACCTACGAACCCAACGTTTCGCAGATCCTCTCCATGGGCAGCGGCGATAAGTTCAAGGTGGTGTATTCCTCCAAGGACGCGCCCGGCCTGATCACAGACGTGCTGGTGTTCGACGAGGCGGTAATCGCCAAGAAGCCGGAAGCCATCAAGGCGATGATCCAGGGCTACCTCGACGGCCTCGCCTATATGCAGGCGCACCCTGAAGAGTCGGCAGAGATCATCGGTGAAGTGCTGGGCGTCAGCGCCGAGGAAGCCACTGAACAGATGTCCGGCGCTTACAACATTCCGCTCGCTGAAATGGGCAAGAGCTTTGCTCCCGGTGACGACACCCATTCCTTCCATGGCAGCGGCGCGATCATCGCCAAGTTGCTGGTCGACAACGGACAGATCCCGGCCATGCCGGACTTCAGCAACACCTACGACGCCCAGTTCATCGAGACGCTCGCCAAGTAGTGCATGCCGGGCGAGCCACCGCTCGCCCGGTTGGAGACCGATATGCAAACTCGCAAACCGCTCTACCGATATGCCGACGGCCACGTGCCGAACAGCCTGGCCATGACCTACACCCTGCTCGGCTACCTCGCCGGGCTGGCACTGCTTTTCCCGGCCAATGCCTGGCTCAATGCCATGGGCACACTGTTGCTCGCTCACGCGATGATCATCGCTGCCTACCTGATCCATGAGTTCGCCCACGGCACCATTTTCAGCGTGCCCAAGCACAACCAGTGGGCCGGCAACGCCTGCAGCTGGCTGGCCGGCAGCTGCTACGCCGATTTCCAGGACCTGCGCAAAAAGCACATGCGTCACCACGTCGACCGTGCCGATGTGATCACCTTCGACAGCAAGGCCTTTCTCAAGGCACGCCCAGTGTGGTTCCAGAAGCTGGTGATCGCGCTGGAGTGGGCCTACGTGCCAGCGGTCGAGCTGATCATGCACCTCTACGTAATCGTGCTGCCCTTCGTGACCACCAACGAGAAGCACCGTGCCCGCCGCGGCAAAGTCGCCCGCGTCATGCTGATCCGGGCACTGCTGTTCGCCCTGCTCGGTTGGTTATCGCTCAAAGCCCTAGCGCTGTATGCCGTGGCATGGCTGCTGATGGTCACCGTGCTGCGCTTTGCCGACGCCTACCAGCACACCTACGATGCCTTCGCCGTGCTGGAAGACGGCCAGGTACCGGAAGACAAGCCACGCGACCGCGCCTACGAACAGCTCAATACCTACAGCAACGTGGTGTCCGCCCGTTGGCCGTCGCTCAACCTGCTGCTGCTCAACTTTCCCTACCACAACGCCCACCACGAGAAACCCGTCGCGCCCTGGTATCGCCTCCCCGCGCTGCACGCCGAGCTGTATGGCAGCGCCTACAACCAGGTCATTCCGATGCGCGACCTGCTTGGCAGCTTCCACCGCTATCGCCTGCGTCGTGTACTGGATGACGACTACGGCGCAGTCAGTGAAGGCCCGCGAAAAGCAGAAGGTTTCTACGGTGCAGTTGGCGTGTCTTTCCTCACGGCGGTGTGAAAATGCATAAAGCACTCGATTATCGCGGACGTTGTGTCGTACTCACCGGGGCTGCTGGCGGCATTGGTCGGCAGCTGGCCAAGACCTACGCCGAGGCCGGCGCCACGCTGGAACTGGTCGACCGCGACCCGGACGCCCTCGCCGAACTGGTCGAAAGTTTGCAGCCGGAGGGCCCGCTGCACGCCACCACGCTTGAGCTCGGCGATTGGCGGGCGGTGCAGCTATTCGCTGACGACCTCGCCTGCCGCAACCGCTCGGTCGAGGTGCTGGTGAACAATGCCGGTGTCGAGTACCAGACACCCATTACCGAACCCACTGCCGAAGCCGACGCTTGCTGGGCGCAGCTACTGGATAACAACGTGTCGTCCATGCAGCGCCTGACTCGTGCGCTGCTGCCTCGCCTGCGCGCCGGTGCCAGCGTGATCAACCAGGCTTCGATCTGGGGCTTGAAAGGCGTGCCGGGCTTTTCCGCCTATGCGGCAAGCAAGCATGCAGTGATCGGCCTGACGCGCTCCTTGGCGTGGGAACTGGGGCCTCGGCGCATCCGCGTCAATGCCGTCTGCCCTGGCTGGATAGGCACCGATGCCGCGATGCGCTCGCTGCGCATCATGGCAGCGGAAAACGGCCGCAGCGAGACCGAAGAACTGGTCGCTGTGCTAGCCGCCCAGGCCATTCCGGAATTGCTGACCCCAGCGGACCTGTCCGGCACCTTTCTGTTTCTCGGCTCGCCGCTGGCCGCGGCGCTGACCGGCCAGGCGCTGTCAGTCAGCCACGGCGAGGTCATGCATTGATGGATTGTTTGCCACTGGAGGGCAAGGTGGCCCTGGTCACCGGCGCGGCGACCGGCATTGGTCGTGCAACCGCCGTGGGCCTGGCAAGAGCCGGCGCGCGGGTCTGGATCAATCACCTCGGCCAGCACGAACTGGCGGAACAATTGTGTGCAGAAATCGAATCGCGCGGTGGCCAGGTGCGCCATGTCGAGGCTGATGTTGGTTCTGCAGCCGCCGTTGCAGGGATGTTCGAACAGATCCTCGCCGACGGGCCGCTGGATCTGCTGGTCAACAATGCCGGGATCATCCTGGAGAAACCTTTTCTCGACACCACTGAACAGGACTGGGCGCAGGTGCTCGGCGTCGACCTGCATGGCGTCTACCGCTGCTGCCAGCACGCACTGCGCCATATGCAACCGCGCGGCTGCGGGGCCATCGTCAATGTGGCCTCGGACCTCGGTTTTCTTGGCCGCAGCGATTACGCCTCATATTGCACCGCCAAGGCCGCCGTGATCGGCCTGACGCGCTCACTGGCCCGCGAATTCGCCGCCAGCGGCATCCGTGTGAACGCCGTCGCGCCGGGCCCCATCGCCACGGCCATGGTTTCGCCAGCGCACATGAGTCGTGAGTGGATGGCCAAGGAACTCGACATACCCATGGCCCGGCTTGGTACGCCGGACGAGGTCGCGGCCGCCATTGTTTTTCTACTCTCGCCCCAGGCCAGCTACTTCACTGGGCAAACACTCGGGCCCAATGGCGGCTCCTGGATGGGCGCCTGATGACCCTGCTCCCGCAGATCTTACTGGTCACCGGCGCAGTCGCCTGGGGCCTCGGCTGGCTGCCCCTGCACCATTTCGCCAGCGTCGGGCTGGTCGGCATGCCGCTGGTACTGCTGGTCTATGGCTTGCTCAGCCTCTTCGCCATTCCAGTGCTGTGGTTCGAGCGCCGTGCGTGGATGCCGCAGCGCAACGGTTTGCTGGCCATCGCCGTCTGTGGAGGCGGTGCGACCGCTGCACTGGTCACGGCGCTGGCCATCGGCGAGGTGGTGCGGGTCATGCTGCTGTTCTACCTCGCACCTGTCTGGGGCGTACTGGGTGGCTGGTTGCTGCTGGGCGAACGCCTGACGCCGCTGCGTATCGGTGCCCTGCTGCTGGCCATGCTCGGCATTGCCTTGACACTGAATATCAGCAGCGCACTGACCCACCCACTGAGCGGCAGCGACTGGCTCGCACTCGCCGCTGGCCTCGGCTTCAGCCTGAACAATCTCGCCACGCGCGCCGCCGATCAGGTGCCACTGGCGAGCAAGACGTTGGCGCCGTTCCTGGGCAGTGCACTGATTGCCGTTGTGCTCTGCCCTGTGCTTGGTGAATACCCGCCACCGCTGAGTCTCACGCTGAGCTGGCAGATCGGCCTGATGGCGCTGGGCTGGCTGCTGAGCATGGCTGCCGTGCAGTACGGCGTCAGTCACATCGAGGCTGGGCGCGCGGCGGTGCTAGTGGTCTTCGAACTGGTGGCCGCCGTGCTCTCTTCCGCCTGGCTCGGCAACCAGGCCATCGGCACCCATGAATGGCTGGGTGCAGCCCTTGTCATGATTGCGGCACTGACCGCCAGCTGGCCAGAACGCCTGGCCCTGACCGTAATTCGGAGTCCTTCGCTATGAACAGCGTGCACATGGATCAACTGAGCTGGGTCGAGTACGAACACCGCGTTCGTGACGGCTCCGTGCTCTTCCTGCCTTGCGGTGCCACCGAACAGCACGGCCCGCACCTGCCACTGGGCACCGATGCGCTGCTTGCCAGCGCCATCTGCGCCGATGTGGCGCAACGTGTCGGCGGGCTGGTCGCGCCAGCGCTGTCCTACGGCTACAAATCACAGCCCAAATGCGGTGGCGGCCAGCACTTCTGCGGCACCACCAGCCTTGATGGCGCCACGCTAAGCGCCCTGGTGCGCGACGCCGTGCGCGAATTCCATCGGCACGGCGTGAAGCGATTGGTGCTGGTGGTTGGCCATTACGAAAACCAGTGGTTCGTTGGCGAAGGCATTCAACTGGCGCTACGTGATCTGGGACCGGATGCGGGGCTCGAGATCATGCGCCTGGAGCATTGGGACTTCTGCCGTGAGGACACCCTGGCCGATGTGTTTCCAGACGGTTTTCCAGGCTTCGCCCTGGAGCACGCCGCTGTCATCGAAACCTCGCTGATGCTGCATTACTACCCCAGCCTGGTGGCGCTGGAGCGCATCCCGGACGAAGCCCCCGCCGACTTTCCACCCCACGACATGTATCCGCCCCGCACCGAGTGGGTACCGCCGTCTGGCGTGCTGTCTTCGGCCAAGGGCTCGACGGCAGCAAAAGGTCAGCGCATGGCCGAAGACATCGTGGGCGGTATTGCTGCCGCTGTGCGCGGTGAGTTTGCTCTGGAGAATCTCCTGTGAATCCGGCATTGGCGCATACCGCGCTGCTGGTAATCGACATGCAGCGCGACTTCTGCGCACCGGGCGGCTATGCCGATCAAGCCGGCCTGGACATCGAGCGGCTGCGAGCGCCCATTGAGCCGATCCGCCAGTTGCTGGTCGCCGCACGCCGTTGCGGCCTGTTCATCGCGCACACCCGCGAAGGCCATCGGGCCGACCTCAGTGACCTGCCCGAGACCAAGCGGCGGCGCGCCGAAGCCAGCGGCGCACCCATCGGCACGCCTGGCCCCATGGGTCGCCTGATGGTGCGTGGTGAATACGGCAATGACCTGATCGATGAACTGCAACCCGAGGCGGGTGAGCCGGTGATCGACAAGCCGGGCTACAGCGCCTTCGCTCACACCGACCTGGAATTGCTGCTGCGCAATCGCGGCATTGGGCAGTTGATTCTGACAGGCGTGACCACCGAAGTCTGCGTGTCTTCGACCCTGCGACACGCGGTGGACCTCGGTTTCTCCTGCCTGACCGTCGCTGATGCCTGCGGCTCGGCCTACCCCGCGCTGCACGCGGCCGCGCTGTCGATGATTGGCGTCGAGGGCGGGCTGTTCGGTGAAGTCATCACCAGTGATGCGCTTATTGCCCTGCTGGAGATGCCCGCATGACCGATGTGCTCAAACTCTGGCCGCTGCTCACCGCGACCCATCGCTACGACAAGTCCATCTCGACCCGCAATCGGGGCCAGGGTGTCCAGATCGAGGCGCCGATCCTGGCGTTTCTGATTGAGACACGGCAGGGCCGCATCCTTTTCGACGTCGGCTGCGACTACGCCAAGCTCAGCGACCCCATACTCAAAGCTCGGTGGTACGACCCGGTGGAGTTCCCCATGGGCCCGCCGCAGATGACCGAGGATCAGCGCCTGCCCGCGCATCTGGCCCGGCACGGGCTGACACCAGCCGACATCGACCTGGTGTTTCTAAGCCACCTGCACTTCGACCACGCCGGTGGGCTGTGCGAGCTATGCGGTTGCGATGTGCACGTGCACGAGGCCGAACTGGAGGCTGCGCTCGCCGAGGCCGACGATGCCTACTTTGCGGACGACTTCTCCGACACCATCGTCGACCAGCAGCGCTGGAAATTGCAGCGCGAGGAATACCAGCTGGTGCCGGGTGTGCAGGCGATCAACACGCCTGGGCACACCGCCGGCCACATGTCATTGATGGTCGAACTGCCGCACGGCAAGCCGGTGATTCTGACCGGCGATGCGGCCGACCTGCAGGAAAACCTCACCGATGAAATCGCGCCCGGTGTCTGCTGGCAAGACAGAGAAGACCTGGCGCTGGACAGCATTCGCAAGCTCAAGGGATTGGCCGCCGAAGCCAAGGCTGAGTTGTGGCCGAACCACGACATGGCCTTCTGGCGAACCCTCAAACGCTTCCCGGAGTACCACGCATGAACAGTGTTCCCGAATCTTATCTGGGCGTGTGGCGACGCCGTCTGTTGACCACGACCGACGGGCGCCGCGATGAAACCAGCGATGTCTACTGGCTACAGACCGCCCAACTGCACGCCGACATACGCATCCCTCACCCGCCGACCGCCTCCGCGTCCCTGGCTACCTGTTCGCAGGCCCAACAGCTCGACCTGTGCGAGCAAGGCGGCTTTGCCGGGCTGACCCTGGTGGAGGGTGACATCTGCCAATGGCAGCGTCTGATCGATTACCAGCCACCAGGCGCTGCACCAGACATCGGCCGTATGCGTTTCGAAGGTGCGGATCAGTTGCT
The DNA here is from genome assembly GCF_053470365.1 of Stutzerimonas tianxiuensis. NCBI lineage: Bacteria > Pseudomonadati > Pseudomonadota > Gammaproteobacteria > Pseudomonadales > Pseudomonadaceae > Stutzerimonas > Stutzerimonas tianxiuensis. Next base: position 135,940 of record NZ_JBPVWS010000011.1, read on the forward strand.
TGAAGACGGCCTGGACGGCCGCTATCACGAGGTCTGGCAGCGCGTGCCCGAATCGGAAGGGACCAATTGGGGCCTGTGGCTGCGCTCGGCCGATGAGCCGGAGCGACAGGCCTGTCTGCTGGTGGCCGGAGACTACTTCATGTTCGCCGCCGACCGGCCCGTGGCCCTGGACGCAGATGGTAGTCGCCTGCGCGATCAGGTCGCCCGCGCCGCGCCGGCAAAACGGCTCGAACTGCTGGCCTGCGAGATTTCCTTCGGCCGCCAACGCAACGGTGCGACGCCCTGGATGATCAGCCACTCGACCCTGCCCGGACGTGTCGGTGACAGCCTGCTGCCGAGCTATTGGAATTTCAGCCAACCGGCCGGGATTCCCGAAGAGGATTTGGCCCGCATCGGCCATTTTCCTCCAGCGCTGGGCTGGGTCAGCGTAGCGAACCCGCATTTACCGACCGTTCAAGAGGTAGTCGCATGACGGCGCATTTATCCCTTACCGCGGACACCGCTCTGGATCGTCCCACGGCGGCGGAAAGGCAGCCCGCCAGCACGCCGCACACGGTCCCGGCCAAGCCACGCCGAGCGCGCTGGTGGCGCATCCGAGGCGATCTGCCGAAAACCACGGTCTGGGCACTGGCAGCCGCAGGGCTGATTGCGCCCTTCGTGCTCTGGTGGGCCTATACCGCTCTGGGGCTGGCGGACCCGATGTTCATGCCCAGCCCCGGCGCTGTGCTCGAACGCCTGGGCCGCTGGTGGGCCAGCGAAGGCTTGTTAACCGACATAGGCATCAGCGTCTGGCGGGTGATGGCTGGCTTCGGCGCCTCGGCTCTGCTCGCGCTGCCGCTGGGGCTGTACATCGGCACCTATCGCCCGGTGCAGGCTTTTCTCGAGCCACTGACCGACTTTATCCGCTACATGCCGGCGGTAGCCTTCATTCCGCTGGTGATGCTCTGGGTCGGCATCGACGAGGGTTCGAAGGTGCTGATCATCTTTATCGGCACCTTCTTCCAGATGGTCTTGATGGTGGCCGAAGACGTGCGCCGTGTACCTATGACGCAGATCGAAGCGGCGCAGACCATGGGCGCCAACCGGGGCGAGATCGTCAAGCTGGTGATCCTGCCGTCGGCGCGTCCGGCCATTCTCGATACCCTGCGCATCACCTGCGGCTGGGCCTGGACCTACCTGGTCGTCGCCGAGCTGGTGGCTGCCAATTCGGGCCTCGGCTACGCCATCCTCAAGGCACAGCGCTACATGCATACCGACAAGATCTTCGCCGGGATTCTGTTGATCGGCATCATCGGCCTGCTCACCGACCAGGGCTTCCGCTGGCTGTCACGCCGGGCCTTCCCATGGAGAAAACAAGCATGAGCGACGCCAAGATCCGCATTCAGCAGGTGGGCAAGACTTTCGTCAGCGAGAAGCGCGAGGTCGAGGCGCTGCAGGCTGTCAACCTGGATATCCAGCCAAACGAATTCATCACCTTTGTCGGCGCATCGGGCTGCGGCAAGTCCACCCTGCTGCGCATCATCGCCGGGCTGGAAACACTCAGCTGTGGAGAAATCCTGCTCGACGGTAAGCCCGTGGACGGCCCGGGAGTCGACCGCGCCATGGTCTTTCAGCACTACAGCCTCTACCCCTGGCTGACGGTGATGAAGAACATCAAGTTCTGCCGTCAGCTCAAGGTCATCTCTGACACCGTGCGTGGCGATGGCGATGTGGAAACAGCGGCCGGCCGAGCCGATGCGTTGCTCAGTCTGATGGGCCTGACCATCTTCGCCGAGGCCTTTCCCAGCCAGCTCTCCGGCGGCATGCAGCAACGCGTAGCCATTGCCCGGGCCTTGATGCCCAAACCCGCGACTTTGTTGATGGATGAGCCCTTTGGCGCGCTGGATGCGCAGACCCGCGAGGTGATGCACGACCTGATCCGGCATGTTCACAGGCTGGAGAAGACCACCATTCTGTTCGTCACCCATGACGTCGAGGAAGCCATCTACCTGGGCGGCCGCGTAGTGTTGATGGCGCCGCGGCCGGGGCGCATCGACTCGATTTACGACGTCCCGCTGCCCGCACAGCGCCATCAGGACATGAAGCTCTCGCCTGAATTCACCGCCCTCAAGCGCGAGATCCTCGGGCGGATTCGCGAGACCTCCGGCATGCAGACCGACCTCGATCAGCTGGCGAAACTGACGGCCATCGCGGGTTAAGCGGAGTCCCGTTCAGCGGGCATGCCCGTAGACCAGTACGCCCCCGCTTTAGAGGAAAAAACAGCGCGGCACGTGGTTGAGATGCAACGCCGCAACTTTTTTACATTCAGGCGCACCCTGTGCGCCATCGTGATTGATAGCCCAGCCGTTCAGTCGAGATAAAATGCCGGCGCTGGCGGCAACTCTTCAAGCAAACGTCGCAGAGTGCTGCACCATTGCTCACGGATCTCCTGAAAATACGGATCACCCTCGGTAATCCGGTGGCCTTCAGGAAGCTCCAGGCTGTCCTTGCGGTAGACCATCAGGTCCAGCGGCATTCCGACCGATAAATTGCTGCGGATGGTTGAGTCAAAGGAAATGAGTGCGCAGCGCATTGCCTGATCCAGCGTGGTGGTATGGCTGAGGGCGCGGTCCAGAATCGGCTTTCCATACTTGCTTTCGCCGATCTGAAAATAAGGCGTGTCAGTCGTTGCGCAGATGAAGTTTCCTTGCGGATACAAGTTGTATAGCTCGGGTTCTTCACCAGCGATTTGCCCGCCAATAAGGAACGAGCTGCTCATGTCGATTTCCGGGCCTGTGCTCGGAGTGCTGTCGTGTGCGACGACCTCCCGCATGGTTTCACCCACCAGGCGAGCCGCAGCGAACATGGTCGGCACGTTGTTCAGATGAATGCCCTCACCCGTCAGTCGATGGCGCAGCAAACTGACTACTGCCTGCGATGTTGCCAGGTTGCCAGCCGTTTGCAGCACGATCATCCGCTCGCCGGGGACCCCAAATCGATAGAGCTTGCGAAACGTCGCGATGTGATCAACGCCCGCGTTGGTTCTCGAATCCGAAACGAACACCAGTCCGTCTGCCAGGTTCATGGCTACACAATAGGTCATGCTTTTCTGGCTCGTTAAGTAAAGGCTGGCCGTATAGGAGGCGCAGATAAATAGCTTCAGTGAGCGCCGGTAATTGACCCGGTCGCTACTGCGCCGCCATTTGCATAGGCATCACCTGTACGTGTGCATGCATCGACTCGCTACCGCCGCCGCGGCGCATGCCCCGTACTGGACAGGCATCAAGATAATCCAGCCCGACTGCCAATTTCAGATGGCGGTCGGGGCGGATCAGTCGATTGGAGACGTCAAAGCTGTACCACTGCCCCTCGAACCACGCCTCAACCCATGCGTGACTGGCGAGATGGCCGCTGTCGTCGGTCAGCAAATACCCAGACACATAGCGTGCAGGAATGCCCAGCGAACGACTACAAGCGATGAATGCATGACTGTGGTCCTGGCAGACACCGGCACCGCCGGCAAATGCCTGGGCCGCGGTGCTTTCCACCTGTGTGGAGCCAGGCGTGTAGATCATGTGGTCGGCCAGAGCGTTCATCAAATTGCTCAGCGCCTCTCGATCGCGACGCGCACCGCACTGGCTATGGGCGAAGTCCTTGAGGGCGCCGTCGGCCTGGGTCAGGGGGCTCGACCGCAAGAAAGGCAGTGGCGATCCCTCTTCAGCCTCACACTCACAGGATTCGTCGATTTCCACTTGCCCCTGCGCACGGATGACCAATTCGTCATGCGGCTCATCGAGCGTCAGCACATGCAAGACGTTTCCGTAGGGATCACGTTGTGCACGCACGGGTCTGGGCAACTCAAGCTGCCAATTGAAGACGTGCTGCCGTTGGCTCTGCTGAGGTGTCAGCCGCAGGTACTGAATACTTGCGCGCACCTGATCCTGGTAGCGATAGCTGGTGTCATGGCTGATGGATAGTTTCATGCGGCCTCCAGATAAGAAGAATGAATGGCGCTGCCCAGTCGCCCGATCTGGTCGATATAGGCCGTGATCCAGTCATGCAGACCGGTATCCAGCACTTCATCGATAGAGGTGTAACGCAAGCCGGCTTCAAGCTCGGAAGCCAGGCGTTGGGCGGGCCGACCGTTATCTCCCGGCAGACTCGCCAGAATCAGTTGCAGTTCGACCAGACAGGACCGCAGCGAACGCGGCACATCAGCCCTCAGCAGCAGCAACTCGGAAACCTTTGCCGTGCGTGGCGAGCCGCGATAGATTTCGGCGAACGCCTCAAATGATGACAACGCACGCAACAAGGCGCTCCACTGGTAGTAAGCGCGAGCGGATCTGTCGTCGAGGTTCTCGCTTTCTTCGCCAAGCAACTCGTGCCGGGCGTCCAGCAAGCGCAGCGTGTTATCGGCCCGCTCGATGAACGTACCGAGACGGATGAACCGGTAGGCGTCGCTGCGCATGATGGTGCCCACGGTAGCGCCTCTGAACAGATGCGAGCGCTCCTTTACCCATTCACAAAAGCGGTTGATACCGTATCGCCCGAGCCCTTGCTCCGCGATGCCAGGCATTTCCAGCCAGGCCGCATTGATGTTCTCCCACATGTCTGACGTGATGCGCCCGCGCACAGCGTGAGCGTTGCTACGCGCCAAGCGCAGGCAATTGAAGAGGCTGGCAGGATTACTCTCGTCGAGCGCAAAGAAATGCAGCATCCGGTCGACGTTCAGTTCACCCTGCTGCTCCCGGTAGTGATCCAGCGTACCGGTGATCAACAGCGGCATGGCCAGTTCGTCGAGGCCATCGCCGCGGCCATCTTGCGGCATCAATGAAAGCGAGTAGCTGACCTCCAGCATGCGCGCCATGTTCTCGGCACGCTCCAAATAACGAGACATCCAGTACAGATCGGCAGCCGTTCGACTGAGCATCAGCAGTCCTCCACAATCCAGGTGTCCTTGGTGCCGCCACCCTGAGACGAATTGACGACCAGCGATCCCTCTCGTAGCGCCACGCGTGTCAGGCCGCCAGGGACCAACCGTGTCTCGCGGCCGCTCAAGACGAACGGACGCAGGTCGATGTGCCGAGGCGCGATGCCGTTTTCCACGAACGTTGGGCACGTCGACAGGCAGAGGGTCGGCTGAGCGATATAGGCGCTGGGATTGACCTTGATGCGGGCACGAAACATCTCGATCTCGGCCGCGCTCGCGGCCGGTCCGACCAGCATGCCATAGCCGCCAGATCCCTGTGTTTCCTTGACGACAAGATCCTTCAGGTTGGCCAGTACATGAGAGAGATCGGCCGGCTTTCGACATTGCCAGGTCGGCACGTTGGCCAGAACCGGCTCCTCATCCAGATAGAAGCGAATCATGTCGGGCACGAATGGATACACCGACTTGTCATCGGCAACGCCAGTGCCGATGGCATTGGCCAGGACCAGATTGCCCGCCCGATAGGCCGACAGCAGACCCGGAACGCCCAGTGAGGAGTCGGGATTGAAGGCCAGCGGATCCATGTACGCATCGTCGAGGCGACGGTAAATGACATCGACTTTACGAGCTCCGGAGGTGGTGCGCATGTACAGACATTCATCACGAACAAACATGTCCGCACCTTCGACCAGCTCCACACCCATCTCGCGGGCAAGAAAGGCATGCTCGAAATACGCACTGTTGTAGCGGCCCGGCGTCATCACCACTACACACGGATTATCCAGAGGACTGGCGTTCTTCAGTGTCTCCAACAGCAGGTTGGGATAATGGTTGATCGGAGCGATGCGCTGGGCTGAAAACAGCTCAGGAAACAGCCGCATCATCATCTTGCGATCTTCCAGCATGTAGCTGACGCCGCTAGGCGTGCGCAGATTGTCTTCCAGTACGTAGTAGGTCCCGTCACCGTCGCGAACGAGGTCGACGCCTGCGATGTGTGCATAGAGGTTGCGGTGCAAATCCAGGCCCTGCATGGCCGGCTGATAACCTTCGTTGGCCAGGACCTGCTCTGCTGGAACCAGTCCCGCCTTGATGATGCGCTGGTCTCGGTAAAGATCGGCAAGAAACATGTTGAGCGCCTGCACCCGCTGAATGCAGCCCCGCTCCACGACTCGCCACTCGCTCATGGGGATCGAGCGAGGAATGGTGTCGAACGGCAGAAGACGCTCGGTGCCTTGGTCATCTCCATAAAGGGTGAAGGTTATCCCGGCACGGTGAAACAGGAGGTCGGCCTCGCGCCTCCTTTGCGCGAGCAGCTCGGGTGGCGTATCGGAAAGCCAGGTCGAGAACGCTTGGTAGTGCGAGCGGCATTTGCCCTGCGCATCGTACATCTCATCGTAAAAAACGCGGTCCATGCGGAGCCCTCGAACAGAAACCTGCCCAACAGCAGTGCAAACTACGCGCCACGCGGTATAGCCCCACTGATTACGATGACATTGGGCTGTGGATCAGCGCAGTCCGCACCGTTACTGAGCATTCTGATCGGGGCTGGGAACGCGACGCTCCGTTTTGAGACATGGCTCACGATTTTGAAGGCGTTGGCTCTGCGAAATGCTTCGGCATTACGAATGCCTGCAAAGACGCCGACGCGATCAGACAGCCATGCGGCAACAGCCCGACTTCCGACCGATCACTACGAAAACAATCGGAAGCGAGCAGCGCTCAAACAGCGATGTGCGTCGCCACGTCAGCCGACGCTGCCCTTCAGCGCGGCATCATCCGCACACCGGACAGTTCGGACAGCGGTCCCGGCCGGCCCAGGTGATAGCCCTGCACGTAGTCGACGCCGATCTCCTGCAGGCACTCGAGAATGGCCGCCGACTCGACGAACTCCGCCACCGTGCTCAGCCCCATTTCGTGGCCGATGTTGTTGATCGAGGCCACCATGGCTCGTGCAATCGGGTCCTGGTCAATGTCCCGCACGAAACTGCCATCGATCTTCAGATAGTCCACTGGCAAGGTCTTCAGATAGCCAAAGGACGACAAACCGGAGCCGAAGTCATCCAGCGCGAAGCTGCAGCCGACCGCCTTGAGCCTCTTCATGAAAGTCATCGCGCGGCTAAGGTTGGCGATTGCTGCGGTTTCGGTGATTTCGAAACACAAGCAATTGGGGGGAATCCGGTGACGCTCGATGGCTGATAGGACGAATTCGAGAAAGCTCTCCTCCCCCAGCGAGGTTGCCGACAGGTTGATCGAATAATGCCCGAGCGACGCACCGGGGCGACGTCGCAGATCGCCAATCCATGCCAGAAAATTACCCACGACCCAGCGGTCCACCGCTGGCGCCAGGTCGTAGCGCTCGGCCGCCGGCATGAACGCTCCTGGCGGAATGATGCTGCCATCCTCGCCCTGCATGCGTACCAGCACTTCATAACGCTGCGAACCGTCGTCGCCTGCGGCACGCACGATGGGCTGGACGAACAGCCGCAACAGGTCGCCATCCAGCGCTTGCCTGAGCCGCTGCGTCCATTGCATCTCGCCGCGGCGTTCCATCAATTGTTGATCGTCCGCCTGATACACATGCACGCGGTTGCGACCGCCGTCCTTGGCCGCATAGCAGGCGCTGTCAGCGGCGCCCAGCAAAGGCCCCAGGGTTTTGACGTGTTCATCAATGGCTACCAGGCCGATGCTGGCGCCAACCGCAAAGCTCTTGCCGTCCCAGCTGAAGCGAAACTCGTCTACCGCGTGGCGTATGTCTTCGGCTATCCGCACCGCCTGCTGCAACGAACAATTGTTGAACAGGATGCCGAATTCATCGCCGCCCAGCCGCGCCAGCAGATCACTGCCACGCACGCGGCCTTTCAGTAACTGGCCCAGTTGGCGCAGCAGCTCGTCACCGGCTGCGTGGCCACAGGTGTCGTTGACCACCTTGAACTGATCCAGATCCATATAGCAGAGAACATGGTCGCCACCGCTGCACTCACGTAGCAGCGATTCGATTCGACGTTCGAACGCAGAGCGATTCATCAGCCCGGTGAGGTTGTCGTGGTTGGCCTGGAAGGTCAGCTTGCGGGCCAACTGGTGAGTAACCGTGACATCACGAAAGGTCAGCACCGCACCTATGATTGCTCCTTCGGCGTCGCGGATGGGCGCCACCGCATCCTGCACCGCCAGTCGTGTGCCATCTGGCCGTTGCAGAAAGCCCGGCGGCCGTTCGGTACGATCCTGACGGTCGCTTCTGCGCCGCAGACCGAGGCTGGCGGCGTTGGGCAGTCGCGCACCGGTAGCTTCGTCGAAAAGCTGATACACCTCATCAAGCACCAGCCCCTGTGCGGCAGCCTGGCTCCAACCGATGAGGCGCTCCGCACTGGGGTTGAGATAGCGCACACGCCCGACCCTGTCGGTGGTGATCACGCCATCGCCAATGGATGCCAGGGTGACCTGGGCGAGCATCTTCTCTGCAAACAGCTGCTCTTCGACCTGCCGGCGTTCGGTGATGTCTCGCACCATGCAGACAAACGCGTCGTCCGGGCGACCACCCTGGCTGGCGGTCAGCTCTGCGGCGAACAACTCACCGTCTTTGCCGTGCAGCATCATTTCAGCTTTCATCTCGCCGCCGGCCTCAGGCAACAGCGACGCGTTGCTGCCTAAGACAAAACGTTGAAAGGGCTGCCCGATGATCTGCTCGGCCGGCAAGCCGAACAGCCGCTCGGCACCCGGGTTGCAGCTGGTCAGGATGCCGTCTCGGCCATAGGTGACGATGCCGTCGCGAATATCCCGCACGATGGTCTGCGTCTTCGCCACGGCATCTTCCAGAGCGCGAATTACCTTGTTGTATTGCTCCGCGATCTGGCCTACCTCGGTGAAGGGTTCCACTTCCACTTCGCGCTGGAACTGCCCTTGCCGCTGATGCTCGGCCATGGCGTCCAGCAGCTCGATCAGTTCGGTGCGTGCGCCATGCTCGCTGACGTTCAGCCCCACCCGCTCGTCATCGGGGTCCACCCGCATCGGGTAATAACGATTGATCACTCGCAACAGCAGATAGGTCACGCCAAAGGCCCAGACCGCACACACCAATACGCCCTGCAGCTGAACCATCAGCTGATCGAGGCGACCCAGGCCAGTGCCGAGCAGTAGCGGGTCAGCGAACAGCGCCACCGCAACGGTGCCCCACAAGCCGGCCGCCAGGTGCACCGGCACTGCGCCGACGGCGTCATCGATACCGCAGCGCACCAATAGTCGGTCCGACAGCCACATGGCCAGGCCCCCGCCCGCGCCGATCAGCAGGGAATCGGCTATGCCGACCGCATGTGCGCTTGCGGTGATGGCCACCAGCCCTGCGAGCATGCCGTTGAGCAACGCGACGGGCGCGATGTAGCCGTGGCGCCACTGCGACAGCAACATCGACAAGGCCATGCCGGCCATGCCTGCCACTACGGTATTCACGACGATCCCCGGCACACGCCCGTCAAAGCTCAGGGTGCTGCCACCGTTGAAACCAAACCATCCGAACAGCAGCAGCAAGCCGCCCAGCATCGCCAAGGGCAGGTTCGACCCCGGCATGTTCTGCCGCAGCCACTTCGTATCGAAGCGTCCCGCGCGAGGGCCGATAACCATGACCGTTGCCAGCGCGATCCAGCCGCCGACGCCGTGCACCACGGTGGAACCGGCAAAGTCGACAAAGCCTTGCTGCGCCAGCCAACCCTGCCCCTCACGCAGGGCACCACCCCAGGCCCAATGGCCGAACAACGGGTAGATCAAACCAGCCGACAGGGCAGCGACGATCAGATAGGCATTGAAACGCATGCGCTCGGCCGCTGCGCCGGAGACGATGGTGGCGGCGGTTGTGCAGAACATGGCCTGGAACAGGAAAAACGCCATCGGCCAGCTGTCGTCGATGGCGAAGTCGAGCATGAACAGACCCGAGCCCATCAGGCCGTCCTGGCTGGTGCCGAACATCAGCGCAAAGCCGAACAACCAATACAACAGCAAGGCGATGCACAGGTCGGCCATGTTCTTGGTTGCAACATTGATAGCGTTCTTGCTGCGCGTCAGACCGGCCTCCAGGCACAGAAAGCCAATCTGCATGTTGAACACCAGCCCGGCGCAGAGCACTACCCAGAGAATATCGATGGAATCTTTCGGCATAGGTGTCCCATGGAAGAAGTCGGCAGCGGCAGCGGTATGCACAGCACCTGGCAGCGCTGGCCAATAGCTATTAGCGAGAAACGTGCCAGTCCGGAAAGGACCTTTTGGTCAGGATGCGAGCAGGTCATGCATGGCAGAGAAGACCTGCGCCATAGCCTCTGGGCTACGCCCCGGCCCGCCCGCGCAATGGCCCCAGTCCGACTCCAGCACGCGCAGTTCGGCGTTGGGCATCAGCGAGGCTTCGTGGCGCGCGTCCTCCACGGTGAAGTAAAGATCAGTGCTGCTCGGCATGATGATCGCCCGCGCCGAGAGGCGGGCCAGCGCGTCCTCCAGGCTGCCCGCGCCGGCCAGCACCGGCGGATCAGCCGACTGCCAGGTAGCCAGCACGCACAGCAGATCGTTGGCATCCTGTTCCAGATGGTCTTGCTCCCAGTAGTCGAGCAAGGCGTCGACACTGGGGAAACCCAGTTCACGCCACTGTTCTTTGCGAAAGAACGCCTGCGAGTAGGCCCAACCGGCATAGGCGCGACCGAAGGCTCGCAGGCCGCGTTCGGGTGCTTCAGTATAGCGCCCGCCCAGCCAGGCCGAGTCAGCCTGCAACGCGGCCTTTACACCTTCGAGGAAGACGAAGTTGTGCGGCCAGCATCGCGCCGTGCAACAAAACGGCAGGATGCTTCGCACCTTTTCAGGGAACACCAATGCCCAGTAAAGCGCCTGCATTCCGCCCATGGACCAGCCCGTCACCAGCCGCAATTGCCAGGACGGCCCGAACAGCTGGTCGAGCAGCATGCGTTGAGCCCGCACGTTGTCAGTCAGCGTGATGCGGGGACAGTCCGCGCCCTGCTGCCCTGCGGCGGCATTACTGGGGGAGCTGGACCAGCCGGCACCGAACAGATTGGTCAGCACCACACAGTAGTGACCACCGGCCAGGGGGCTCCCTGCACCAAGCAGGGGCAGACTGCCCCAATGCGAGCCACCGTAGTAGCTGGGAACCAGCACGATGTTGTCTTTCTGGGCATTTGGCGAACCCACAACCTGATAGCACAACTGCGCTTTCTGCAAAGTCTGGCCACTGTCGAGCACTAGATCGCCCAGCTCTGCGTATTGCTTTAGTCGTTCAACTTCAATCACTTGCGGGCCTCCTGAGGCACATTGGCGACGACCTTTGCGGGCTTCGCCGAACCGTTTCTATACACACTGGCATGTATATTGGATGAAGGATTCGTGCCACAGCGCATGACGCTGGCCCGAATTCAGCAAGGGATTTTCACCATGACGACCTTTCCGCTTTCCCAGATCGACGAACTCAAACAAGGCCTGCAGGACAAGGGCGTCAAGTACGCCATGGCCAGCTACGTGGACATGCACGGGGTGATCAAGGGCAAGTTCGTGCCACTGGCTCATCTGGGCCAGATGCTGCGCGGTTCCGAGCTCTATACCGGCGCTGCGCTCGACGGCGTGCCGCAGCAGATCAGCGACAACGAAGTCGCCGCTATGCCGGACCCGGCCAGCGCCACCCAATGCAGCTGGAACCGCAGCCTGGCCTGGTTTGCCAGCGACCTGTACCTGGACGGCAAGCCCTTCGACGCCTGCTCACGCGGCATTCTCAAGCGCCAGACCGAAGCAGCGGCCGAGATGGGCTACAGCTTCAACCTGGGCATCGAAACCGAATTCTTCCTTTACAAGGACACGCCGGACGGCGGTTTCGCCCCGCTCAGCGATCGCGACACCGCGGCCAAGCCCTGCTACGACCCACGCCTGCTGATGGACAACCTGCCGGTGATCGATGAGCTGGTCGAGGCCATGAACGAGATGGGCTGGGGCGTCTATTCCTTCGACCATGAAGACGCCAACGGCCAGTTCGAAACCGATTTCAAGTATTCGGACGCGCTCACCATGGCCGACCGCTTCGTGTTCTTCCGCATGATGGCCAACGAGATCGCCCGCAAGCACGGCGCCTTCGCCACCTTCATGCCCAAACCCTCAGCGCAGCGCACCGGCAGCGGCGCGCACTACAACATGTCTCTGGCGGACTTGACCTCGGGCAAGAACCTCTTTGAGGTAGACGGCGACGATCCTCACGGTTGCGGTGTCACCCCGCTCGCCTACCACTTCATCGCTGGCGTGTTGAAACACGCCAAGGCCATCTGCGCGGTGATCGCGCCAACGGTTAACAGCTACAAGCGCCTGATCCGCAAGGGCGCCATGTCCGGCTCGACTTGGGCACCGGTGTTTGTCTGCTACGGCAACAACAACCGCACCAATATGCTGCGCATTCCATCCCAGGGCGCGCGCGTGGAATGTCGCGCGGCGGACATCGGCTGCAACCCTTATCTCGGCGCCGCAATGATTCTTGCAGCCGGCCTTGAAGGCATCCGCGAAAAGCTCGAACCGGGCCAGCCGCACCGCGAGAACATGTACGACTACAGCGAAAAAGACGTCGCGGACATGGGCATCGAGACCCTACCGCGCACCCTGTCCGAAGCCATCGACGCCTTCGAGGCCGACCCGCTGTCGCGCCAGGTGTTCGGCGATGCCATGTACCAGGCCTTCGTCGACTACAAACGCGACGAATGGAATGCCTACCACACCCATGTTTCCGACTGGGAAATCCAGCGCTACCTGAAATTCTTCTGACCAGATGACAAGGAGATTCACCATGCAAGCCAATACCTTCAAGCGAGCACTCTGTGCCGGCGCCGTCATCTTCGCTGCGCTGTCGCCATTCGCCGCCCAGGCTGAAGAAAAGAAAAGCTTCGACATCGCCTGGACCATCTACGCCGGCTGGATGCCCTGGCAGTACGCCGACGAGTCGGGAATCATGAAAAAGTGGGCCGACAAGTACGGGATCGAGGTCAACATCACCCAGATCAACGACTACGTTGAATCCATCAACCAGTACACCGCGGGCCAGTTCGACGGCGTGGTCGCCACCAGCATGGATGCGCTTTCGATCCCGGCTGCGGGCGGCGTCGATACCACAGCACTGATCGTTGGCGACTACTCCAACGGCAACGATGGGCTGGTGATGAAGGGCAGCGCTGATCTGAAAAGCCTCAAGGACCAGCAGATCCATCTGGTCGAACTGTCGGTCTCGCACTACCTGCTGGCCCAAGCGCTGGACAGCGTGGGGATGAGCGAGCGCGATGTTCAAGTGGTGAACACCTCGGATGCCGACCTGGTCGCCGCCTTCAGTACCGACGACGTGCGCAACGTGGTGACCTGGAATCCGCTGCTGGATGAAGTCGCCGCCATGCCCGATGCGCACAAGGCCTTCGACTCCAGCAATATTCCCGGTCACATCAAGGACCTGACCATCGTCAACAGCGAAACGCTGGCTGACAACCCGGACTTCGGCAAAGCGCTGGTCGGCGCCTGGTACGAGGTGATGGGCATTCTTGAAAGCGATACCGAGGAAGGGGCGAAGGCGCGTGCGGCCCTTGGTCAGGCATCGGGCACCGATCAAGCCGGTTACGAAAGCCAGCTCAAGGGCATGAAGATGTTCTGGACGCCGGCCGATTCGTTGGCCTTCATTCAGAGCGATGAGGCTTATCAGGCGATGGACAGCGTTCGTCAGTTCTCTTTCGATCACGGCCTGCTGGGCGACGGCGCCGACTCGGTTGATTTTGTCGGCATCGCCATGCCGGGCGACAAGTTGCTCGGCTCCGAGAGCAACGTCAAACTGCGCTTCGATACCACCTACATGCAAATGGCGGCGGATGGAAAGCTGTAGAAAGCTTCTGGCTTCTAGCTTCTAGCTTCCAGGCCAACGCTGGAAGCTAGAACTCCCTCGCCCTTCCCTCACCCCCGACGATCGAGCCCATGCGCCGTACAAAAGAAGACGCCGAGCAAACCCGCCTGAAGATCATCGCTGCCGCCCTGGAGCTGTTCAGCAAGAACGGTTATTCCAATACAACGCTGGCGATGATCGCTGACGAAGCGGGTTTCAGCCGTGGGCCGATCTACTGGCACTTCAAGAACAAGGACGAGCTGTTTCAGGCGGTTCTGGGATTTTCCCAGCAGCCGCTGGAGCAGTTGATCTCGCAGAGCCTGGGCATGGCGGATCAGCCACGGTCGGCGCTTGAACACTTCATCAGCGAGTGGTTCCGCCTGTTGCTTGAAGATCGCTGGCACCGGCAGTCGTTCGAGATCTTGTTGAACAAGACCGAGTTCACCGAGCAGATGGCCGATACGCTCAAGCGTGAGCGCAAACTGACACGCGACATCGTCAAGCTGCTGGAGCAGCTGATCGAAGCGGCAGACTCCGGCAACAGCCCTGCCCCAGCCAAGTCGCACAGCCGTGCGCTGTTTCTCTATGCGAGCCTCATGGGCATCACCCACAGCTGGCTGTTCTCGCCAGAATTGTTCAGCCTCAAGTCGCAACAGGCGTTGTTCACTCAGCAACTGCTGGCCGCCTGGCCACGGACCTAAGCAGACGCGGCCCCTTGCCACGCGGCTGTGCGGGTTCTTTATTTCCAATCGGTACAAAGCACAATGGTGGCAATACCTGCCTGAGACTCAGTAACTGCGCCTAATACAGAGCGACGGTGGCCGGATTAATCCTCCATCCATGCCAGATAGGCTTTCCGGTGGATACACAGCGGCAAACCTGATGAATAGAACTCAGGCTTCCGCACCGGAGGGACTCTGACATGCAAGCCACAAGAACAATTCTGGCAGCCGCCATTTCCGTACTGCTCATCAACCACGCCTACGCGGTCAATGAATCAACCCAGGACCAGACGGGGTCCGAAAACTACGCGGATGTCTTCCAGCAAGGCGAAGACAGCAGTATTTCCCAGCGCCAGAACGGCACGGGCAACGTCGTTTACACCGACCAACGCGGTGCCGGGATGACGGCCGACAGCGAACAGGCCGGCAGCGGCAATATCTCCATCACCGATCAGAGTGGCGTTAACGGTAACGTGGCGATCAGCCAGGACGGGGAATACAACCTGGCCACGGTTCTTCAATCCTCGATAGGCACAGGCCAGTCGGTAGCCATCTCCCAGGCGGGGATCAGCAACTTGGCTTATATCGAACAACCCGACGGTGCCGGCAACGCCGCCACGGTTACCCAGAATGGCCAGGGCAACGCCACCGAGGTGTTCCAGGTTGGCCGTTTAGGGAAAAGCTACACCGGCGTTCAGAACGGTGACGGCAATACGGCCTACATCGAACAGACGGGCGGCGCCGCTGCCGATACCGAGCAGAGCGGTACAGCCAACGTCATCAGGCTCTCCCAGGATGGTTTCCCCTATGGGGCATACGCGTCGATCAGCCAGAACGGCATAGGTAATGAGGCAACCCTCGACCAGCGTTCTGGAGGACGCTATTCGTCCGGTGATGTAACGCTGGTGCAAATCGGCACGGACAACGTCGCCGATGTCGTGGAGTCCGGTGGCTTCTCTTCGTTCTCTTTCACTCAAGATGGCACCGGCAACGTGCTGACCGCAGAGCAAGGCGGACGCTCGACGACAGTGGACGGTCGCTCCACGGGTAACGACAACCGGGTCGACATCGAGCAGAGCTTCGATGGCAGTAGTCTCGTCATCGACCAGAACGGGACGGCCAACGAGATCGATGTGGTTCAGATGGGCTATTGCAGCAGCGGCACCGTCGAGCAGACCGGCACGGAGAATTACGCTTCGCTCCTGCAGACCGGTGCGTGGGACAACGTGCAGCAGTACGACGCGACCATCAGGCAGGACGGCACGGGCAATTCGGCGATTGTTATGCAGGGGCCATAACGCCCAGGGCCTGCAGCCGCCTCATTCCGCAGCAGCAGGCCAGTTCAATCAGCAGCCAGGGCCCGGCGCACGATTTGCTCGAGGTCACTGAAGAAGAAAGGTTTTTGCAGCGTCGGAATGTGCGCGTAGCGCGGGTCCATTCCGACCGAGCCATAGCCGGTCGCGAATACCAGCGGAATGTTGCGGCCAATCAGTCGATCGGCAATCGGAAAGCTACTTACCCCGTCCAGATTGACGTCCAGCACCGCCAGATCGAAATCACCGTTCTCGGCAGCCTGCATGCCTTCGGCAAACCGCGGCACCAGCTCCACATGCTCACAGCCGATATCCTGCAGCATGTCTTCCAGCAGCATCCCGACCAGCGCCTCATCCTCGATGACCAGTACTCTTGAACACAGTCCGCTCATTGCAATGGCACCTCGATATCGCAGACAACGCCACCACTGGGAAAAGCGAGACGTACTTCAGCGTTCAGTTCACCGGCCAGACCGCGTTCGAGCAGGCGCGACCCGAAGCCTTTTCGCACGGGTGGTGAAACGATCGGCCCGCCGACCTCTTCCCAGTGCAACTGCAAAGTGGCTGTCTGCTCTGACTGTGACAGCTTCCAGACGATGCGAACCTGGCCCGAATCGCTGGACAGGGCCCCATATTTGGCCGCGTTGGTACACAGCTCATGCAGTGCCATGGCCAGCGCCAGTGCCTGCTTGGGCCGCAACCGCTGCGCCGGCCCCTCACTGATGAAACGCTGGCGACCATCGACCCGAAACGGCGCGATAGCCTGTTCAATCACCTCACGCAGGTCAGCGGCTTGCCAGTTCTCCCGAGACAACACGTCGTGCGCCTTTGATAGCGCAATCAGTCGCCCTTCAAACCAGTGATAGCCCTGGTTGCTGGCGTCTCGACGAAAGCTTTGTGCAGCAATCGACTGCACCGTCGCGAGCGTGTTCTTGACTCGATGATTGAGCTCATTGAGCAACAGCTGGCGATGGTCTTCGGCGACCTTTCGCTCGGTGATATCGACCAGCATGTTGACCGCACCAATCAGCTCGCCCGCGCCATTGCGCAGTGGCGCGGGATAGGCGAGAAACGGCACGCGGGTTCCGTCAGGGCGCTCGGCTATCGCTTCGGCGCCCTGAATGGCGCTGTTTTCGGTAAGCGCCACCGCCATCGGGCAATCCTCGTGACCCATCGGTGTGCCGTCTGGCCAATACAACCTCCAGGTCACGCACCACTCATCGCTCCCGATCACCGGCACACGCCCGGCCAGCTCGACACAAGCCTGGTTGAAATAGCTGACTTTGCCATTCGCATCGGTGGTGTAAACGGCTGTGGGCAAGGCTTCCAAAAGATCGCGCAGGCGCTGTTCTGCCTCTCGGTTAGCGGCCTCCAGCTGCTTGCGTTCGGTGATGTCGCGGGTAATTGCCAGTTGCACGTAACCGCCGCTGGATCCGTTGCTGCCGTCTGGCATCGTCATGGGCACCGCGTGGGTTTCCATGTGCCGTCGTTCCCCGGCGAGATTGATGATGTCGAATTCCCAGCTGAGTTTCTCGCCATCGCAAACGCGCAGATGTTGCTCCTGCCAAGACGCGCGGTGCTCAGACGCAACGAGCTCGAATACGCAGCCACCCTCTACGTCCTCTGGAGCATTTGCTGCCAGCATCTGCAGGCCAGCGGGGTTCATCTGGACCAGCGTCCCGTCGCGATCAACCACCTTCACGCACTCGGGCGTGTGGTTCACCATCGCGCTCAACCAGTCGACGTTACGCCGCCGGTCAGCACTTGATTGCCGCGCAGGTGTCGTCGCCTGAAAGCAGACGACTGCGCCGGTGATCTGCCCGGCGTCGTTGCGCAGCGCTTCGATATTGGCCAGTGCGGCCGCCGGAATGCCATCGGGACGCTCGATCAGCAGCGCGACGTCCTGAGCGGCGCGCCCCGTGCGGATCGTGTGACCCAACGGGGTATCGGCAAGGGATATCAGCTCGCCATCGCTTCGGACTATTCGCAGACGGCCATGATTGGCTAACACACCGCCGCACAGCTGATCGGCCATTCGGTTGTAGCGCAGCACGGCGCCATTGGCGTCGAGCACGCACACACCCATAGGCATGACGTCGAATACGGGATCATCGAACGGCGACGAATCCGCAAGGGATTCGGCTACCAGGTTCGCACCGGGGATATTTGCAATCTGCATCAGCACCTTTCACGACCAGTCGATGGATGTCCCGCCGGCAGAGTTTACCGGACCAAGCGAGACGGCGAGTCCAGACAGCCCAGCAGTATTCACCGCGAAGGCCAGCTTGTGCATTTATGCAGACCAGCTATGCAGCGAGCC
The DNA here is from genome assembly GCF_053470365.1 of Stutzerimonas tianxiuensis. NCBI lineage: Bacteria > Pseudomonadati > Pseudomonadota > Gammaproteobacteria > Pseudomonadales > Pseudomonadaceae > Stutzerimonas > Stutzerimonas tianxiuensis. Next base: position 154,079 of record NZ_JBPVWS010000011.1, read on the forward strand.
GCATTGATGTCGGCAAATATGCACTCTAGGATCAGGACAGCTCCATCCATTCTTCTATCCAAAGAACAACAATCGCTAGGACACGCCATGACCCAGTCAAGTGCCATCCCCACAGTCAAACTCCTGATCGGCGGTGAGCTGGTCGAGTCATCAACCAGCGAATGGCGCGACATCGTCAACCCGGCGACGCAGGAAGTCCTGGCCCGCATACCCTTCGCCACCGAGGCGGAGATGAACGCTGCCGTCGCCAGTGCCAAGGAAGCCTTCAAGACCTGGCGCAAGACCCCCATCGGCGCGCGCTCGCGGATCTTCCTCAAGTACCAGCAGCTGATTCGCGAAAACATGAAGGAGCTCGCCGCCATCCTCACTGCCGAACAGGGCAAGACCCTGCCGGACGCTGAAGGCGATGTGTTCCGCGGGCTTGAGGTGGTCGAGCACGCCGCCGGCATTGGCAATCTGCAACTGGGCGAGCTGGCCAACAACGTCGCCACCGGCGTCGACACCTACACGCTGCTGCAGCCGCTGGGCGTGTGCGCAGGCATCACCCCGTTCAACTTCCCGGCGATGATTCCGTTGTGGATGTTCCCCATGGCGATTGCCACCGGTAATACCTTCGTCCTCAAACCGTCCGAACAGGACCCGATGGTGACCATGCGTCTCGCCGAACTGGCGATGGAAGCTGGCGTGCCGCCGGGCGTGCTGAACGTCATTCACGGCGGCGCCGAAGCGGTGAACCTGATCTGCGATCACCCAGACATCAAGGCCGTTTCCTTTGTCGGTTCGACCAAGGTCGGCACCCATGTCTACAACCGCGCCAGCGGAGCCGGCAAGCGCGTGCAGTGCATGATGGGCGCTAAGAACCACGGCATCATCCTGCCCGACGCGCACAAGGAGCAGACCCTCAACAACCTCGTCGGCGCGGCCTTCGGCGCAGCTGGCCAGCGCTGCATGGCGCTGTCGGTGCTGATCCTGGTGGGCGAAGCACAGCGCTGGCTGCCGGATCTGGTCGCCAAGGCCAAAACACTGAAGGTTAATTCGGGTGCTGAAAGCGGGACCGATGTCGGCCCCGTGGTGTCCTGCACTGCGCTGGATCGCATCAGTTCGCTGATCGAGCACGGCGTGTCGGAAGGTGCAGAACTGGTGCTGGACGGCCGCAATCCGCAGGTCTCGGGCTTTGAGAAAGGTAACTTCGTCGGGCCGACCATCTTCTCCGGGGTGAAGCCGGACATGACCATCTACCGGGAGGAAATCTTCGGCCCGGTGCTCTGCGTGATGCAGGTCGACACCCTCGACCAGGCCATCGAGCTGATCAACGCCAACCCCAACGGCAACGGCACCGCCCTGTTCACCCGTTCCGGCGCCGCAGCCCGGCATTTTCAGGAAGAGATCGACGTTGGCCAGGTCGGCATCAACGTACCGATCCCGGTACCGGTGCCCATGTTCTCCTTTACCGGCTCGCGCGCCTCCAAGCTTGGCGACCTCGGCCCGTATGGCAAGCAGGTGGTGCAGTTCTACACTCAGACCAAGACCATCACCCAGCGCTGGTTCGATGAGAACGAGGTCGGCGGCCCGGTGAACACCACCATCAACCTCAAGTAATCGGATCGGCGTCGGCTCAACACCCGGCGCCGTTTCAGCCGTCAATCAGAACAAGAAGGAAACGGCCATGCATATCGGATTTCTAGGGCTCGGCAACATGGGTGGGCCCATGGCGCGCAACCTGCTCAAAGCCGGCCATCAAGTCACTGTGTTCGACCTCTCAGCGGCTGCGGTTTCGGGCCTTGTCGAAGCCGGCGCCAAAGAGGCGACCTCTCCGGCTGCCGTCGCGGGTGCAGGGGTTGAAGCCGTCATCACCATGCTGCCGGCTGCCGCGCATGTGAAGCAGGTCTACCTCGGTGAAGACGGGCTTCTGGCCAACGTCCAATCCGGCGTTCTACTGATCGACTCCTCCACCATCGACCCAATGTCCGCACGGGAAGTCGCCGCCGCCGCAGCAAACAACGGCAACCCCATGCTCGACGCCCCGGTATCCGGTGGCACTGTCGGCGCCGCAGCCGGCACCCTGACCTTTATGGTCGGCGGCAGCGAGGCGGACTTCCACAAGGCACAACCGATCCTCGCCACCATGGGCAAGAACATTGTCCATTGCGGCGACACAGGAAACGGTCAGGTGGCCAAGGTTGCCAACAACATGCTGCTCGGCATCTCGATGATTGGCGTGGCCGAAGCCATGTCGCTGGGCGTGGCCCTGGGGATGGACGCAAAAGTGCTGGCCGGAATCATCAACTCGTCGAGCGGGCGTTGCTGGGCATCGGAGATCAACAACCCCTTCCCTGGCGTGCTGGAAAACGGCCCGGCCTCGCGAGGCTACAGCGGCGGGTTCGGCACCGATCTGATGCTCAAAGACCTCGGCCTCGCCAGTGAAGCGGCCAAACAGGTGCGCCAGCCGGTTATCCTCGGTGGTCTCGCGCAGCAGCTTTATCAGGCCTTCAGCATGCAGGGCCACGGTGGGCTGGACTTCTCCGCGATCATCAAACTCTACCGCCAAGAGGACGAGACATGACCCAGGCAGAAGCGCCGGTACTGATCGAGGTACGCAACCGCGTCGGCTATCTCACACTCAATCGCCCCGCCGGGCTGAACGCCGTTACGCTGCCCATGGTGCGGATGCTCCACGAGCAACTGCAAGCCTGGGCGGACGACCCCGATGTGGTCGCCGTGGTGTTGCGCGGCGCTGGCGAGAAAGCCTTCTGCGCCGGCGGCGATATCCGCTCGCTGTACGACAGTTACAAGAGCGGCGACAGCCTGCATCGGGCGTTCTTCGAGGAAGAATATGCGCTGGACCAGTACATCCATGCCTACAGCAAACCCCTGCTGGCGCTGATGAACGGCTTCGTGCTCGGCGGCGGCATGGGCCTGGTTCAGGGAGCCTCGCTGCGAGTGATTTCCGAGCGCACGCGAATGGGCATGCCGGAGGTCGGCATCGGTTACTTCCCGGATGTGGGCGGTAGCTATTTCCTGCCGCGCCTGCCGGACAACCTCGGCCTCTACATGGGCCTGACCGGTAACCACGTCGGCTCGGCCGACGCGCTGTATGCCGGTCTCGCCGATTATTGCGTGCCTTACGAGCGTTTCGCCGAGCTTGAACAGGCACTGGACCGCCAGGACTGGGGCGCTGCGCCGGTGCAGGCACTGACCAACCTGCTGGTGTCCATGGGTTGCACCGAATTGCCGGATGCGCCGTTCAAGGCGCTGTTCCCGGCCATCGAGCAGCATTTCGCCCATGACAGCGTCGCTGCCATTCGCCATTCGCTGGCCACCGAAACGCGCCCCGACTTTTGCGATTGGGCGGCCGAGACGCTCAAGACCATGGACAGCCGCTCGCCGCTGTCGATGAGCGTCACGCTGGAAATGCTCCGTCGCGGTCGCAGTTTGTCGCTGGCCGACTGCTTTGCCATGGAGCTTCACCTGGACCGCCAGTGGTTCGACGAAGGCGACATCATTGAAGGCGTGCGCGCGCTGATCGTCGACAAGGACAAGAACCCTCGCTGGAACCCGCCTACGCTGGACGAAGTGACGCCCGAGCGCGTGGCGGCCTTCTTCGCCGGCGCCTGAGGAGCTGCATATGCAAGACATTGAACTGAGCGAAGAACAACGGATGATCCGCGACATGGCGCGCGACTTCGCCCGCGCTGAAATCGCGCCCAGGGCAGAGGCCTGGGAACAGGCCGGCTGGATCGGTGACGACACTGTGACCCAACTAGGCGAGCTCGGTCTGCTGGGCATGATCGTGCCAGAGCAATGGGGCGGCACCTATATCGACTATGTCGCCTATGCCCTGGCCGTCGAGGAAATCTCCGCCGGCGACGGCGCCATCGGTGCGCTGATGAGCATCCACAGCTCGGTCGGCTGCGGTCCGATTCTGAAATACGGTACGCCGGAGCAGCAGGACGAATGGCTGCCGGATCTGGCGGCGGGCCGGGCCATCGGCTGCTTTGGCCTGACGGAACCCCAGGCCGGTTCCGAGGCGCACAACCTGCGCACCCGCGCCGTGCTGGAAAACGGCGAATGGGTGATCAACGGCGCCAAGCAGTTCGTCAGCAACGGCAAGCGCGCCAAGATTGCGATCGTCTTCGCCGTCACTGATCCGGACCTGGGCAAGAAGGGGCTATCGGCGTTCCTGGTGCCCACCGACAACCCCGGTTTTGTCGTCGACCGCATGGAAAAGAAGATGGGCATCCGTGCTTCGGACACCTGTGGCGTGACCCTGCGTGACTGTCGCATCCCCGAAGCAAACCTGCTCGGCCCACGCGGCAAGGGGCTGGCCATCGCCCTCTCCAATCTCGAAGGCGGCCGCATTGGCATCGGCGCCCAGGCGCTGGGCATTGCCCGCGCGGCATTCGAGGCAGCACTCGGCTATGCCCGCGAACGCATTCAGTTCGACAAGCCGATCATCGAGCACCAGAGCGTGGCGAACATGCTGGCCGACATGCACACGCGCCTGAACGCCGCGCGATTGCTCATCCTGCATGCCGCTCGCCTGCGCAGCGCCAACCTGCCGTGTTTGTCCGAGGCCTCCCAGGCCAAGCTGTTCGCTTCGGAGGTTGCCGAATACGTCTGCTCCAAAGCCATGCAGATCCACGGCGGCTACGGGTATCTCGAGGATTACCCGGTCGAGCGCTACTACCGCGATGCGCGCATCACGCAGATCTACGAAGGCTCCAGCGAAATTCAGCGACTGCTGATTGCGCGGGAGCTGAACAATTACGGGCTATGAACGACAAGCGACGGGTGCCCGCGCAAGGCGTGGGTCCAGCGCGGAGGACAGGACCAACGGGTAAGAGCACGCCGGGCCCTTGGCGGACAATCGGCTAGATTTACAGAGCGAGAACAACTCGCCATGGCAGCAAGCAGTATTCGAATGACAGATGGGGGCAAGCGCGGCCCCCATCCAGAAAACAATAAGAAGGATACGACGATGCTCAAAGGTACGATGCAGCAGACCCCGCTGATGATCAGCGGCATTCTGACCCATGCCGCCCTCGCCCATGGCGACCGGGAAATCGTCTCGCGGCTGGTGGATGAACCTATCTGGCGCTACGACTACGCCGGGCTCGCCACACGCACAGGCCAGGCAGCCACAATGCTGCTAAGCCTGGGCGTGAAAGCTGGCGACATGGTGTCGTCCATGGCCTGGAACACGCATCGTCACTTCGAGCTGTTCTTTGCCGTACCCGGTATCGGCGCGGTGCTGCACACGGCCAACCCGCGGCTGTCGGACGAGCAGATCATCTACACCTTGAACCACGCCGGCAGCGGCGTGCTGCTGTTCGATCGCAGTTTTCTCGCCGTGGTCGAGCGAGTTCGGCCACGGCTTGAACATATCCAAACTTTCATCATGCTGTCCGATGCCGAACGCACCGAGCCTGGGGACGTCGGCGCGCAAAGCTACGAAACGCTGATCGCTCGAGAAGCGCCAATCACGGATTGGCCTCAGTTCGATGAAAACGCCGGCGCCATGCTCTGCTATACGTCCGGCACCACCGGCAATCCGAAAGGCGTGGTCTACAGCCACCGCTCGGTCGTTCTGCACGCCATGGCAGCCGGCCTCACCGGCGCCTTCGGCTTCTCGGCCTTCGATTGCATCATGCCCTGCTCCTCGCTCTACCACGCCACCGCTTGGGGCGTGCCGTTTACCGCCGCGATCAATGGCTGCAAGTTCGTCCTGCCGTGCGACAAGATGGACGGCGCCAGCCTGCAGGAGCTGATCCAGAACGAGGGCGTCACCTTCTCCGGCGGCGTGCCGACAATCTGGACGATGTACCTCAATCACCTGGAGCGCACCGGCGAAGACACCGGCAAGCTCAAGTGCCTAGTCATCGCCGGCTCGGCCGTGCCGCGCGCGCTGGCCGAGAAATTCGAGACGAAATATGGCGTCAGCGTCCGCCAACTCTGGGGCATGACTGAAACCAGCCCGCTCGGTGTCGTCGCCACGCCCACGCCCAAGCTCGCCGCCATGGGCGAAGCGGCCACCAACGAGGCCATCTGGACCCGCCAGGGCCGGCTGCAATTCGGTATCGAGCTGAAGATTGTCGATGAGGCAGGCAACGCACTGCCGCATGACGGCGTCAGTTCCGGCGCCTTGCTGGTGCGCGGCCCCTGGACGGTCGAGCGCTACTTCCGCAGCGAAACCACCGCACTGGACGCTGACGGCTGGTTCGACACCGGCGACATCGCCACCCTCGACCCCAACGGCTACATGCGCATCACTGACCGCAGCAAGGACGTGATCAAGTCCGGCGGCGAGTGGATCAGCTCCATCGACATCGAGAACATCGCCGTGGCCTGCCCCGGCGTGCGCATCGCCGCAGTGGTCGGCGTGACGCACGAAAAATGGGAGGAGCGGCCGATCCTGATCATCGAGCCCCACGATGACACCGAAATCTGCATCGAAACCGTACTCGCCTTTCTCGAGCCACAGATCGTCAAATGGTGGATGCCCGACGCCGTCATCATCGACAGCGTCCCGCTGACCGCGACCGGCAAGATTGACAAGAAAACCCTGCGCGACCGCTATCGCGACCATTTGATCGAGCTGGAGGAAAGCGCAGCGGATGCGGCGAGCCTGTAGCGCGGCAGAACCCTGTGGCGCGCCGTAGGGTGGGCTTCAGCCCACCGTTCTCACCCAGCCAAGCGAGCGTAGCGGGCCGCACCGTTTCACGGATTCACCCCGCCATCTCCGGCGAGCTAACTGGCGACCCGTGGGCTGGAGCTTCGGCCCACCGCTCTCGTCTACTCGAGGGATCTAACGAACCGCGCCGTTTCACTGGCTGACCGTGTCATCTCCGTGCGCATCCGTGAACCCGGCCATCAATGCCACTTAGCACGCCAGGCCGATCACAACCGCCCGCGCCGGAACCACACGGATGACTGCACGTACGGGTGCGATGGCCCCATCACCAAAAGGAACGCGCCTTATGTCGACCGCCACCCCTCGCCAAGGTCCGCTGATCGGTCTGCGAGTACTGGAGTTCGCCAGCATTGGGCCCGGCCCACACTGCGCGATGTTGCTGGCCGACCTTGGCGCCGAGGTGATTCGCATCGAGCGCGAAGGTGGCAATGGCTGGCCCAATCCGGTGGTTGATCGCGGCCGCAAACACCTGACGCTGGACATCCGCACAGACGCCGGGCGGGAGCAATGCCTCACGCTAGCCGAAGGTGCCGACGTGCTGATCGAAGGCCTTCGTCCTGGCGTAATGGAACGGCTTGGCCTAGGCCCGGAACAGGTTCATGCGCGTAATCCACGGCTGGTCTACGGCCGGATGACCGGCTGGGGTCAGACCGGACCCTTGGCCCAAAGCGCCGGCCATGACATCAACTATCTGGCGATCACCGGCGCTCTGGCGGCCATCGGTGGACGCGAAGGCCCGGCGATCCCGCCGCTCAATCTGGTCGGGGATTTCGGCGGCGGCTCGTTGTATCTGGCGTTCGGCATCATGGCCGCGTTGTGGGAACGCGAGCGGTCAGGCCTGGGCCAGGTGGTCGATGCCGCCATCGTCGACGGCGTGTCCTCGATGATGACCTTCTTCGCCGGCCTCTTGCCCAGCGGCGCCATCTCGCTGGAGCGCGACCGCAACCTGCTCGCAGGAGCCGCCCCGCACTACCGCTGCTACACCTGCGCCGACGGCCGCGACATTGCCATCGGGCCGCTGGAGCCGCAGTTCCTGGCTGAACTGATACAGCGGATTGATGCGCCCGACCTATTGCGTCAGAGCTGCAACGACCCAGAGATATGGGCCGAGCAGAGCGAAGCGCTCGCCTGGTTGTTCGCCAGCCGCACCCAAGCCGAGTGGTGCGCCCTACTCGAAGGCAGTGACGCCTGCTTCGCCCCGGTGCTGACCCTGGAAGAAGCCGCGCAACATCCGCATATGCGCGAGCGCGGGGTTTATCACGACATCGATGGCGCCCTGCACGCCGCCCCCGCGCCGCGGTTTTCAAGAACGCCGGGGTCGATTACGGAGCCCATCGAAAATACAAGCGGTTGGGACTGATAGCGCAGTGTGCGAACTCGATCTTGGTCAAACCGGGTGGGCTCATATCAGTCAATTGGCCGTACGACGCTCCGCTTCACCCCCACCCTTGCACGCCGCGCGGACCAAACGATGGTGCTGTGCCGCTAGTGCCGTGCCTTTTCTTCCAAGTCACTCACCAGCCAACGTGCCGCAAAGTCTGCTGCGTCGGTAAAGGGGTTGAGTACCATTGCGACACCGGCGTCATCGAGCGACCGGCCGTGCTGGTCGTCTCTTACCACCCCGGCCACCTGGCCACCGAAGCCTGCGACCCGCAGTGCATGTAGAAATGCCCGGTTCGATTCCCACTGCGGGAAGGTGGTCACGACCCAGTCGGCATGCTGCAGCGGCAGCGCCTCCAGCAGACTGGGATCCTCCCCGTCACCAAAGCGCACATTCAACCCGCTCTGGGCCAGCGCACGCACCGCTTCAGGATCGAAATCAACGCCCATTACGGTGACACCCGCGCCGTCAAGCTGCCGCAGCAAGCGCGCACCATAGCGACCCATTCCAAAAACCAGAACCTGTGGCTGGCCTTCGGGACGCAACGGCCGATCCACTTCGAGTTCGCGGAACGGGCGCTTGCGCTCGAACACGCCAAGCCAGGGCATCAAACGCTCGTAGAGCGGTTGTGAGAACAGAATCATGTAGGTCGACAACATGATAGTGACCAGCCCGACCAGGGTAGTCAGTCCCAGCGCATGGGCATCGACGTGGCCCAGGGTGATGCCCATGGCGACGAACACGATGGAGAACTCGCTGATCTGCGCAACGGTAAGCCCGGCCAGAAACCCTGTGCGCTTGCGATAACCCATGAACCCCATGATCGCCATGACGATCAACGGGTTGCCGATCAGCACGAAGAGCGACAGCACCACGGCGGGCAGCGCCTCACCGCCAAGGGTGGAAAAATCCAGTTTGGCGCCCAGGTCGATGAAGAAGAACAGCAGCATGAAATCACGAATCCCGGTCAACCTCGCGTTCATCGCTTCGCGGTACCCAGTCGAGGCCAGCGAGAAGCCGGCGATGAATGCGCCGGCCTCCTTGCTGAAGCCTGCCCACTCGCCGATCACTGCGAGCCCGCAGCCCCATGCGATGGCGAAGATCAGCAGCAGCTCCTGAGAGCGAGCCATGGCGGCCATCACCCTCGGCAATACATAGCGCATCAACAGAAACATCAGCAGCGCGGCGAGCACCAGGCGCATGATCAGCGAACCTGCGATTTCCAGTGTGCCCGCCTCGCCAGCCCCACGCAGCGCACTCATCGTCATCATTGCCAGCACCACGGCCAGATCCTGGACGATCAGGAAGCCGACCGCGATGCGCCCGTGCAGCGAGTCCAGCTCACGTTTATCCGAAAGCAGTTTGACGATGATGATGGTGCTGGAAAAAGTCAGCGCGACGGCGATGTAGATCGCCTCCACCGGGCTCTTGCCCAATGCCAGCGTCAGGATGAATCCGAAGACGATGGTGAACGCTAACTGGCCGAGCCCAGTGGCCAGCGCCACCGGTCCGATATGACGAATATGCTGCAGGTCGAGTTTGAGCCCGACCACGAAGAGCAACACCGTTACGCCAATTTCCGCCAACAGGTTGATCTGGTCGTGCGCCCTCACCAGGCCGAATACCGCCGGGCCGACCAAAATGCCGATAACGATATAAGCGATCAACACCGGCTGTCGCAGCCGGACGGCAACCGCACCGGCTGCTGCCGAAAACATCAGCAGCACCGCGAATTCGACATAGGGCCCATGGGCCAGAATCGTCTCCATCCTCAGTCCCCCTCGCCAGCGCTCGGCATGCGGTTGCGAGGAAGTCTAGTTAAGACGGCGACGCTACGGGCTGGCTGAGCGTATCCAGTCGTTGCCGGCAAAGCTGGCCTCACTGGAACTGGGGAAGTGCGCGGCGTTGAAACTATTGCTCGAAACGCAGCGCATCGTCTTGGCGGCTCGCATACCAGATGTGAGACACAAGCGTATGTGGGGGACTTACGACAAGCGGACGGTCGGCGAGCGGCTCTGTCGCAAGTCGCGCAGCGAACCCAGGCCGCCCATGTAAGTTGTGACCGGGCCCAGTCTCCTACCCCAAATTACGCGCGATCACCAACCGCTGGATGTCGCTGGTGCCTTCGTAGATCTGGCAGACCCGCACGTCGCGGTAGATGCGCTCGACAGGGAAGTCCTGCAAGTAGCCGTAACCCCCCAGCGTCTGAATCGCCGCCGAGCAGACCTTCTCGGCCATTTCCGAGGCGAAGAGTTTGGCCATCGAGGCCTCGACCAGCGCTGGCTGACCGGCCTCGCGCAGCGCGGCGGCGTGCAGCACCATCTGCCGCGCCACGGCGATCTGGGTCGCCATGTCGGCCAGGCGAAAGGCGACGGCCTGGTGTTCGGTAAGCGCCTTGCCGAATGCCTCTCGGTCCCGTGCGTAATCGCGGGCGGCTTCGAAGGCTGCACGCGCCATGCCCACAGCCTGGGCGGCAATGCCGATGCGCCCGCCTTCCAGATTGGCCAGGGCGATGCGGTAACCCTCACCCTCCTCGCCCAGGCGCTGGGACTCATGCACGCGCATGTCCTCGAAGGCCAGTTGGCAGGTGTCCGAGGCGTGCTGGCCGAGCTTGTCCTCGACGCGTACCACCTGATAGCCGGGCGTGTCGGTGGGCACGATAAAGGCGCTGATACCGCGCTTGCCAGCCTCCGGGTCGGTTACGGCAAAGACGATCACCGTGCCGGCGTGCTGACCCGAGGTGATGAACTGCTTGGCGCCGTTGAGCACGTAGCTGTCGCCGTCACGCCGGGCGCGGGTGCGCAAGCTGCTGGCATCGGAACCGGCATGCGGCTCGGTAAGGGCGAAAGCACCGATCTGCGCACCACTGGCCAGCGGCATGAGGTAGCGCTGCTTCTGTTCATCATTGCCAAAGCGCAGGATCGGCACGCACCCGACCGAGTTGTGCACACTCATGATGGTCGAGCAGGCACCGTCACCCGCCGCGATCTCCTCCAGCGCCAGCGCATAGGCGATGTAGCCGGTCTCGCTGCCGCCCCACTGCTCCGGGCAGAGCATGCCGAAAAAGCCGAGCTCGGCCATCTCGCTGATCGCCTCGGCCGGGTAACGGTGTTCACGGTCCCAGTCGGCGGCAAACGGCTTGAGGCGCTCCTGAGCGAACTGCCGGGCCATATCGCGAATGCTGGTTTGATCTTCATTGAGCAGCATGGCAAGTCCTCAGTCGAGCAGCTCGACGGCCATGGCAGTCGCTTCACCACCGCCAATGCAGATGGCCGCAATGCCCTTGCGCAGGCCGCGGTCGCGCAGTGCAGCGATCAGCGTCACGAGAATACGTGCACCGGACGCTCCGATCGGGTGGCCCAACGCGCAGGCTCCGCCATTGACGTTGACCTTGGCGTGATCGAGCCCAAGCTCGCGCATGGTGACCATGCTGACCACCGCAAACGCCTCGTTGATCTCGAATAGATCGACCTCGTCGAGGCTCCAGCCGGTTCGTTCCAATAGCTTGTGGATGGCCCCGATGGGCGCAGTCGGGAACAGGTTGGGCGCGTCGGCGAATACCGCATGCCCATGAATCACCGCCTGAGGTTTCACCCCGAGTTGTTCGGCGTGGGAACGTCGCGTCAGTACCAACGCGGCGGCACCGTCAGAAATCGAACTGGAATTGGCAGCCGTCACGGTGCCGCCTTCACGGAAGGCCGGCTTGAGCGACGGAATCTTCTCCGGCATCGCCTTAGGTGGCTGCTCGTCTTCGCTAACGGTGCGCTGCGCGCGTCCTTGAGTTACTTCAAGCGGGACGATTTCGCTGGCGAAGCGGCCACTGGAAATGGCATCGCGGGCCCGCTGCAGGGAGGCCAGCGCGTAGGCGTCCTGCTCCTCACGCGTGAACCCGTGATTCTGCGCGCAATCCTCGGCAAAGGTCCCCATCAAGCGGCCTTTGTCATAGGCGTCCTCAAGGCCGTCGAGGAACATGTGGTCGAGCACCTTGCCATGGCCCATGCGATAGCCACCGCGGGCTTTTTCCAGCAAATAAGGCGCATTGGACATGCTCTCCATGCCGCCAGCGATCACCACATCGACCGAGCCAGCGCGTAACGCATCGTGGGCGAGGATCGCCGCCTGCATACCCGAGCCGCACATCTTGTTCAACGTGGTGGACGCGGTCGCCTTGCCCAGCCCCGCACCGAGTGCAGCCTGGCGGGCCGGCGCCTGGCCGAGGCCTGCCGGCAGCACGCAGCCCATCAGCACTTCCTGCACCTGTTCGGCGGCGACACCGCTGCGCTCGACCGCGGCGCGAATTGCAGCTGCGCCCAGCTCCGGCGCGCTGAGGCTTTTCAGATCACCCTGAAAACCGCCCATGGGGGTACGGGCCGAGCCCAATATTACGATTGGATCGTTGTTCATCATCTGTCTCCCGATTATTTCGCGGCCATGCGCAGCGCGCCGTCGAGGCGAATCACCTCGCCGTTGAGCATGTCGTTCTCGACGATATGGCGGACCAGCGCCGCGTATTCACTGGCACGACCCAGACGTGGCGGGAACGGCACACCCGCGGCGAGCGAGTCGCGGACCTCTTGGGTCATGCCAGCCATCATCGGCGTCTCGAAAACGCCCGGCGCGATGGTCATAACGCGGATACCATGGCGCGCCAGTTCACGCGCAGCCGGCAACGTCATGGCGACCACACCGCCCTTGGAAGCTGCATAGGCGGCCTGGCCAATCTGCCCGTCGTAGGCCGCGATAGAGGCTGTATTGATGATCACGCCACGGTTGCCCTGAGCATCGGGCTCGCCGCGGGCGATAACTTCGGCGGCCAGGCGCAGCATGTTGAAGCTGCCTATCAGGTTGAGACCGATGACCTTGCTGAAACTGTCCAGGCCATGTGGGCCCTGACGACCGAGGATCTTTTCGCCGCTGGCGACACCCGCGCAGTTGACCAGCCCGTGCAGGCCGCCGAACCGTTCGACCGCTGCGCTCACCGCTGCCTGCGCGGCCACCTCGTCACACACATTGGTGACTACCGCGTGGGCGTTGGCGCCCAGCATTTCGCTGCGCTCGTTCAGCAGCTCGGCATTGATGTCGGCCAGCACCACCTTTGCCCCGGCGGCGACCAGCGCTTCGGCAGCGGCCGCACCCAGGCCGGATGCGCCACCGGTGATCAGGAAAACCTTGTTTTGAATGTCCACAGCACGACCTCATGGAGATGGATGGGATCGCGGCACATTGGCTGCCGGATCCTGCTGGGTTCATCTTCTTCAGACCTGTGGGTACGAACAATGGTCGATGCACGCAATCGCGATGACCGGTTTGGCCAAGCCAGGCGCTATGGTCGGTGTGGGCTCCGTTATGAAAAGCGCGAAGTAACCGGTTCGTCCGCCCGCAATATCAGGCTGCGGTACTGCCCCGGATTGGTCCCGGACCATTTGCGGAACGCCTTGTAGAACGAGCTGACATCGGCGAAACCCAAGCGCTCGGCGATTTCCGCGTAGGTGATGGAGGCGTCTGCCAGCCAGAGGGTGGCCATTTCCTGGCGCACCTGGTCCTTGATCGCCTGGTAAGTTTGCCCAGCCTCAGCCAGCCGACGGCGCAGGGTCGAGGCTGATACGCACAACGTCTGCGCCAGCGCTTCGCTGGTCGGCCATTCTTCGGCTGGCAATTCACGCAGCTGCGCCTTGATGCGGCTGGCGAGGCTCGTGGTGTCGCGGTATTTGACCAGGATGTTGGAAGGCGCATGCGCCAGGAAGCCGTGCAACTCCTGCTCGCTGCGGCGCACCGGCAGGTCGAGCACCTCGGCAGCGAAAATGATCCGTGTGGTCGGCCGCGCGAAGCGCAGGTTGCGCGAGAACATGACGCGGTAGTCGTCGGTGTAGGCCGGCTCGTCGCAACGCAGCTCGACGGCCAGCAGCGGGATGCGCCGTCCAACCAGCCAACAGGCCAGGCCGTGCAACAGCATCCAGAAAGTGAAGTAGCTGAAGGCTCTGAGCGGCCGGGCACCGGGTGACTCCGACAGTGTGATTTCAGCCAGGCTCTCGCTGCGACACAGCTCGCCGCGAAAGCCTTCGAAGGTCAGCCCGAAGAAATCCAGGGCCACACGAAGTGCGCCATCGAGGGTTTGCTGGGCCATCGCCGCGCGGCATACAAAGGCGAAACTGCCGGCACGCATGCGCCGCGCATCCATACCAAAAAACTCATCGTCGAAGTGCCGCGCCAGGCGCCGCCAGAGCTTACTGAAGTCAGCCACATCGATTCGCGCCTCGGAATCTGCCAGATCGACCGACATCAGCCCGAGTTGATGCAGCAGCTGATCGGCTGGCAACGAAGGCGAAGTGAAGGCTTGCAGCGCCTCGTCCACCAGCCTGACGGAAATGGTGCCCTTGCCGTCGCGGTTCATGCGCGCCCCATCATCACGTCATGGCTATTGGCGGCAACGTCCCTCAGGAAATCCCAACACACGCGCATCCGCGCCAGATCCTTGTTTTCCACCGGCATCAGCATCCAGAAGGTTCGGGTGAATTCGATTTCGCCGACCAGGACTTCCTTGAGCAGCGGCTCCTTGCGCGCCAGGAATGCCGGCAGGATGGCCAGCCCGGCTCCGGCTGCAACGGCTTCTTGCTGGGCAAGGATGCTGGTGCTGCGCAGCGAGTGCTGACGGGGACGAACGATCTCGTCGAGGTAGAACAGCTCTTTGCTGTACAGCAGGTCCTCGATATAGCTGACGAAGACATGACCGCTGAGGTCCTCCCGGCTGCGGATGGGCGGGTGTGACGCCAGGTAGGCTTCCGACGCATAAAGCCGCAACACGTAGTCGGTGAGCTTGGTGATCACATAAGGGCCACGCTCGGGGCGCTCCAGCGTGATGACGATGTCCGCCTCATGCCGCGCCAATCTGACCGAGCGCGGCACCGCCAGCAGATCCACGCCCAGGTGCGGGTAATCGCGGGTCAGGTTGGCCAGTTGGCCTGCCAGCATCACCGTGCCGTAGCCCTCGGTCGCACCAATGCGTACCTGGCCTGAGAGTTTGTCGGCGGTGAGGCTGGGTTGTTCGATGGAGGCAATAGCGCTCTCCATCGCCTCGGCCTGGGCCAGCAGTTCGCGGCCCGCCTCCGATAGCCGGTAGCCTGCTTTGGCACGAATGAACAGTTGCCGGTCCAGGCTTTTCTCCAGCGCCTGCACCCGTCGGGCTACCGTGGTGTGGTCTACAGCCAGGCGCCTGGCGGCGACCGTCAGTTTGCCCGCACGCGCGAGTTCGAGAAAAAAACGCAGGTTGTCCCAATCCACTGCAGACTCCAGATCCATCGAGTTGACGCGTGCCGTCCGCGGCGCGCTGTGCAAAAACACAGAATACCTCTGCATTTCGCACCATGGGTTTACTATTTTTACACTGCTAGGCTCGTCTATCGAACCTCGTATCGCCTCAGCGCGACCGTCCCCTTTCAAGCACAAGGAACCGACATGAGCCAGAAGATCCATCTCGAAATGCGCGACCACACGGCGCTGGTGACCATTGCCAATCCACCTGCCAATACATGGGATCGCGAGTCGCTGGCGGCGCTGGAACGGATGATCGGCCAGCTCAACGACAATCCAGACGTCTACGCGCTGGTCATTACTGGCCAGGGCGACAAATTCTTCTCGGCAGGAGCTGACCTCAAACAGTTTGCCGACGGTGACAAGAACGGCGCGCGAGAAGTCGCGCAACTCTTTGGCCGTGCCTTTGATGCACTGACGCGCTTTCGCGGCGTTTCCATCGCGGCCATCAACGGATACGCCATGGGTGGCGGCCTCGAATGCGCGCTGGCTTGCGACATTCGCATCGCCGAAGAACAAGCTCAGATGGCCTTGCCAGAAGCCAGCGTCGGTCTGCTGCCCTGCGCCGGAGGCACGCAGAACCTGCCTTGGCTGGTGGGCGAAGGCTGGGCCAAGCGCATGATTCTCTGCGGCGAGCGCATCGATGCTCAGCGCGCCGAGAAGATTGGTTTGGTCGAAGAAGTGGTCCCGCGTGGGCAATCCCTGGACGCAGCCCTGAAGCTTGCCGAAGGTGCCAGCAAGCAGAGCCCTTCCTCGGTCAGCCGTTGCAAACGCCTGGTGATGAACGCGCGCAACGACGATCACAGCTCAGGTTGGGCGGAGGAACGCGAGCTGTTCGCCGAGCTGTTCGATACAAAGGATCAGAAGGAAGGTGTCAACGCGTTCCTGGAGAAGCGCAAGCCTAACTGGCAGAACGCTTGAGGCGCGTCTGATCATCATGCGTAAAGGCTGACAAGACAGGCTCAAGGAAGAGCCTGAACGAGGCGCCGATGTTGGATCTCATATGTTGGCACTGCGTCAGGTCGATGCCATCCGGGCCCAGCGAAGGCATGGCCGGCCACACCGTTTCGGCTCTCCTCTCCCGCCGCATGTATGGCCAACCAGCGGCGGCACGTCAGGGCCCGTAAACAGCAGCCCGCTATTTGAAGTTGCGCTTGATCAAGCGCTCCATCCACCCGACGATTCCCGAGCGGAACAGCAGCACGCAGAGCACGAAGATCACCCCGAGAATCACGTGCACCCATTCACCCAGCGGTCCGTTGGACAGCGAGCTCTGCAGCGTGACCACCACCGTCGCGCCCACCACCGGGCCGAGAATGGTGCCGACGCCGCCCAGCAGGGTCATCAGGATCACCTCTCCGGACATGTGCCAGTGGGCATCGGTCAGCGACGCAAGCTGGAACACCACTGTCTTGGTCGAGCCAGCCAGGCCGGTCAATCCCGCGGAGATGACGAAGGCCAGCAACTTGTGCGCGTCGACGTTGTAGCCCAGCGAGATCGCCCGCGGCTCGTTTTCTCGAATCGCCTTGAGCACCTGACCGTAGGGCGAATGGATGGTGCGTTGGATGATCACGAAGCCAAGCACGAACACCGCCAGCACGAAGTAGTACAGGGACATGTTGTTCTGCATGTCGAACAGACCGAACAGATGCCCGCGCGGTACGCCCTGCATGCCGTTTTCGCCACCGGTAAACGGCGCCTGGACGAAGACAAAGAACACCATCTGCGCCAACGCCAAGGTGATCATCGCGAAGTAGATGCCTTGCCTGCGAATCGCCAGCAAGCCGAAGACGAAGCCCAGCACGGTGGACGCCAGTGTCCCGGCGACTATCCCCAGTTCGGTACTCAAACCCGTATAGGTACTCAGCATATAGCCTGTGATATAGCCGCCGCAGGCGAAGAATGCAGCGTGGCCGAAGGACAGCAGCCCGGCGTATCCCAACAGCAGATTGAATGCACAGGCGAACAGGGCGAAGCACAACAGCTTCATCAGGAACACCGGGTACACCATTAGCGGCGCCACCATCGCTATGCCCAGCAGCGCCAGATAAAACAGGTGCTGGCGCCGTCGCGCAGCACGGCGGCGCTCGCGCTCGGCATTGGCGCGCACTTGTAGCGCCGAGGCCTGCATGGGAGACGCTTGAATGTTTTCTTGAGTCGACATGTTCATGCCTCCTTTCCGAACAGACCGGCTGGCCGCAGCAGCAGTACCAGCACCATGATCACGAAGATCACCGTGTTGGCCGCCTCCGGATAGAACACTTTGGTGAGCCCTTCGATGAGGCCCATCGCGAGTCCCGTGACAATCGCGCCCATGATCGAACCCATCCCGCCGATCACCACGACGGCGAACACCACGATCAGCAGATTCGAGCCCATCCCAGGCGTGACGGCGTAGATAGGCGCGGCGAGCACACCAGCGAACGCGGCCAGCGCGACGCCATAGCCGTAAGTCAGGGTGACCAGCAGCGGAACGTTGATACCGAAGGCCTGCATCAGTTTCGGATTCTCCGTACCGGCGCGCAGGTACGAGCCCAGCCGGGTGCGTTCGATCATGTACCAGGTCGCGAAGCACACCGTCAGGGCCGCAACGATCACCCAGCCGCGGTAGGTCGGCAGGAACATGAAGCCCAGGTTATGCCCGCCCTTCAGCAGGTCGGGCATCGGATACGGCGATCCGGACACGCCGAACAACTTGACGAAACTACCCTCGACGATCAGCGCCAGGCCGAAGGTCAGCAGCAGACCGTACAGATGGTCTTCCCCGGCGATACGGCGCAGCAGACCCCGTTCGATACCCATGCCCAGCAGGCCGATCAGCAACGGCGACAGCAGCAAAGCCATCCAGTAGTTGATGCCCAGGTAATTCAACCCGATGAAGGCGGCAAAGGCACCGAGCATATATTGCGCGCCGTGGGCGAAGTTGATGATGCGCAGCAAGCCAAAGATGATGGCCAGGCCGAGGCTCAACAGCGCATAGAACGACCCATTGATGAGGCCGAGCAGAAGCTGCCCGAACAGTACGCTCAGGGGAACGCCGAAAATGAGAGTCATGATTCACTACCCAAAGGGATTCCGGAAAACCCGGCCAGCGCAGCATGGCTGCTGACCGGGTAGCGGTACGCCAGTCTGGTCAGCCCTTCGGAGCCATCTGCTGGCACTGGCTCTCACCGATGGGACGGAAGGCCTCATCGCCCGGAATGGTGCTGACCACCTCATAGAGGTCCCACTCGCCCTTGGATTCGGCTGGGGTCTTCACCTTCACCAGATACATGTCGTGCACCATGCGGCCGTCTTCACGGATCTTCCCGTTCTTGGCAAACATGTCGTTGACCGGTGTCTTGGCCATCTGCGCGCGAACGACCTGGGCGTCGTCGCTGCCCGTTTCCTTCACGGCGTTGAGGTAATGCATGGTCGCCGAGTAGATACCGGCGGGGACCATGCCGGGCATGCGGCCAACGCGCTCTTCGTAACGCTTGGCCCAGGCGCGGGTTTCTTCGTTCATGTCCCAGTACCAGCCGGTGGTCAGCATCAGTCCCTGGGTGACGTCCAGGCCCATCGCATGGATATCGTTGAGGAAGACGACCATGCCGGCAAGTTTCTGTCCGGATTGGGTCACGCCGAATTCGCTGGCGGTCTTCAACGAGTTCACTGTGTCTGCACCGGCGTTGGCCAGCGCGACCACATCGGCGCCCGAACCCTGAGCCTGGAGGATGTAGGACGAGAAGTCGCTGCTTGGGAATGGATGGCGTACCGTGCCGACCACGCTGCCACCTTCGGCTTCGACGACCTTCTTGATGTCGTTTTCCATGGCGTGACCAAACGCGTAGTCAGCGGTGAGGATGAACCAGCTCTTGCCGCCATCCTTGAGCACGGCATTGGCGGTGCCGTTTGCCAGCGCGAAGGTGTCGTAGGTCCAGTGGATATGGCTTGGCGCGCAGTACTCGTTAGTGATGCTCGAAGCGGCAGCGCCGGAAATGAGCGCGAGCTTACCGCCCTGCTCTACCACCTTGGCGGCTGCCAGCACCACGGAGCTGGCGACCATGCCGGTTACCATGTCGACGTTACGCTCGTCGATCCACTGGCGAACCGTATTGGCACCCACGTCGGGCTTGTTCAGATCGTCGGCGTTGAAGGTGACAATCTTCTTGCCGTTGACCGTGCCACCGAAATCCTCGATGGCCATTTGCAGTGCCTCCAGTCCACCAGGGCCGGACAGATCACGGTAAGTTCCTGACATATCGGCGAGATAACCGATGCGGACTTCATTGTTGCTGATTTCGGCCTGGGCGGCACCGGCGATCATGCTGGATACAAGGATGGCGGCTGCGGTTTTCTTGAGCATTTTCATATTCACCCACTGTGATTGTTTTTGTTGTGGCTATTGATCACCGGCATCTACTGCGGACCGGCTGGCTTGCAGGCGTTGTGAAGACGTAACGAACGACGGGAAGGCAAGGCAAAAACAGGGGAGGATGCGGAGTTACGAGCTGTAATTGAGCATTCCAATCCTGTCTAACGCTGCATTACCGAGCGCAGTAGTTTTCACAATGACTGCTTGGCGAGGGTGGTCACACCCCCAGACAACTATTCAAAAACTCCTTTTTCGAATCCAGGTCTGCGGCGCTGATCTCTTCGATAATCTGCCCGTGCTCCATTACGTAATGACGGTCGGCCAGTGGTGCGGCGAAGCGGAAATTCTGCTCCACCAGCACGATGGTCAGGCCACGTTTCTTGAGCTTGATCAGGACCTCCGCGAGCTTTTGCACGATCACCGGAGCCAGACCTTCGGTGATTTCGTCGAGTAGAAGCAGATTGGCACCGGTGCGCAGGATGCGCGCCATCGCCAGCATCTGTTGCTCGCCGCCGGACAACCGCGTGCCTTGGCTGAAGCGACGCTCGTAGAGGTTGGGGAACATTTCGTAAAGCTCATCCAGCCCCATTCCGCCGCTGCGCACGGTCGGCGGTAACAACAGGTTTTCCTCGACGTTGAGACTGGAGAAAATGCCGCGCTCTTCAGGACAGTAGCCGACGCCGAGCCTTGGGATCTGGTGGGCAGGTATGCCGATGGTTTCGTTGCCATTAACGATGATGGAGCCGGTGCGCCGGCCGACCATGTTCATGATGGCGCGCAACGTGGTGCTGCGGCCTGAGCCGTTGCGACCCAGCAGGGTAACGAGTTCGCCTCGCCCCACCACCAGGTCGACCCCATGCAGAATGTGGGATTCGCCGTAGAACGCATGCAGGTCATCGACTCGCAGCTGGTCGCGATCAGCTTTGGGCGTCATGCGTGAGCCTCCTCTGCGTTGGCTTCGCTACCCATGTAGGCCTCGCGCACCTCAGGATTTGCCGAGACGGTGTCGTAATCGCCCTCGGCCAGGACCGAACCGCGCGCCAGTACGGTGATGCGGTCACACAGGCGGCTGACAACGCTGAGATTGTGCTCGACCATCAGCACCGTACGGTTATCGGCAGCGCGTCGTACCAGCGCCACGACCATGTCAACGTCTTCACCGCCCATGCCTTGAGTCGGCTCGTCGAGAAGCAACACGACCGGGTCCAGCGCGAGCGTAGTGGCCAGCTCGAGCGCGCGTTTGCGTCCGTAAGGCAGCTCGATGGCCAGCGTCTGGGCATAGCTTTCCAGATCGACCTCGGCAAGCAGCTGCAGCGCGCGCTCGTCGAGCTCGCGCAGAGTGCCTTCGGATTTCCAGAAGTGAAACGAATTGCCCATTTTCTGCTGCAATGCCACGCGCACGTTTTCCAGCACGCTCATGTGGCCGAACACCGCAGAAATCTGGAACGAGCGCACCAGGCCGAGACGTGCGATCTGATTCGCCTTCATCGAGGTGATGGCCTTGCCGCGGTAGAGGATCTCGCCCCGTGTAGGCGTCAGAAACTTGGTGAGGAGATTGAACACTGTGGTCTTGCCAGCCCCGTTGGGGCCGATCAGTGCATGGATGTGTCCCTTCTGTACACGCAGATCAACGGAATCCACTGCGGTGAAGCCGCGAAATTCCTTGGTCAGACCGCGCGTTTCCAGCACGAATTCCGGTGCCATGGGATGCCCTCTAACCCTGATTATTGTTGTTGGTTATGGCGCAGATCACTGGGTGACCTTTACGTAAACGATAACAACCGTTTACGCGTTGAAGCAAGCATCCTTTTCAAACGCTCGATTGAGCGTACTACTGGTCATGTCGGGCTATACAGCAGCAGCTGTACACGTGAAATGCCCTGAAAAAACCGGGCCGCAAGGGCCCGGCAAAAGATCAACGAGGAGTCATTGCCGTGTTGCTTTCTGGTCTTACCAGAGCGCTAGGGTGTAGCTGAGAATCACGCGGGTTTCGTTGATGTCGCTGCCGAAGTTGCTACGCACGGTGGCGTTGCGCACCTTCATGCCGAGGTTCTTCAGCGGCCCGCTCTGGACTACATAGGCGATGTCGGTGTCGCGCTCCCACTCTTCACCTTCTGCACCGCCTGCCAGGTTGACGTTGTCACCGGACACGTAGCGGGTCATCAGGCTCAGCCCGGGGATGCCTGCCGCAGCGAAGTCATAGTCGTAGCGGACCTGCCAGGATTTCTCGTCTTCGTTACCGAAGTCGTTGATCTGCAACAGGTTGATCAGCATGTTGTCGCCACCGCTGATATACGCAAAGCCGGTGTCGCCACTCAACGTCTGGTAACCGCCTGTAAACGCGTGTCCGCCGAGCTTGTAGGTGAACAGCGCACCAAAGGCGTTGTTGTCGACGTTGCTGCCGCCGTCATCGGTGGAGCGCACGTAGCGCAGGTCGGTCTTGAAGCTCTGGTT